>NZ_JHEG04000001.1:4174894-4482363 GCF_000760695.4 Tolypothrix bouteillei VB521301
GGGAACCCCGCCTGCAGGGCTGGTCTCACCAGTCCCCTACGGCGGGAAACCCGCCTGCAGGGCTGGTCTCACCAGTCCCCTACGGCCGGAAACCCGCCTACAGGGCTGGTCTCACCATTAGCTATTACAGCCAATTCCCAATTAAAACATAAGCTGACCAAAAGCTGGGTGTGTTAAAGTTGGGATGCTTCAACATTTGCAGCTGGGCGCGGCGGAGAGCTTCGGCTTTTGAGATGTTGGGATTTTTGAGTTCCCGGTAAAAAGCACCAACAAATTGGGCTGTTGATTCATCATCTATTTGCCATAAAGAAGCGACTGTACTGCGTGCGCCTGCTTTGATAGCAGCCCCAGCAAGACCGAGTGCTGCTCGGTTGTCTCCGGCGGCTGTTTTACAAGCACTTAAAACTAGTAGTTGTACTGCTTCTGGTCTGATATCATCCCGACTGCGAAGGATACTACCAAAATGAGCAACGTCAATTGGTCCATCGGAAGCCAAAATAAAGGTTTTATCAGCCCGCGAACTAAACTCACCATGGGTAGCTAGATGCACGATATTGAATGGAACATTACTGACCTTTTTTTCTAAAGCTTTGCTAGTAAATTCTCGATCTAGCAAGCTAGTGGTTGATACACCAGCTTGGGTAATTAAGCTTAATTCTGTTTTGATAGCTGGCAAACGTGAAAACCGACCGGAATATTCTGGCGGTGGTTCGGTTAGTCCCGCTGTCAGAGCGTTTAGATGCTGTCGCACAAGTGGTTTGGGTTCAAAAAGTTGTAAACCCACGCTGAGGGCAACGGCGTACTTTTCAACTAAGTACTGCTTACCATCATAAAGAACTGTTGGTGGTATGTTTCGCAAAGCTCCGTCTAATACAAAGACTAGGGTATTGACTCCACTTGCTTGTAATTCTGACTCTATAGGTTTGATTAACCAATTATAAACCTGTTGTGACTTTGTTTTGAATGCTTTAATCGCAGATGGTTTGACCAGATTTTGCCGCAACTCACTTAATGTTTTTTCCACTTCTGGTTGGGAAATTTGCTGACCGTAGACTCGCAAGGGTTGTTTGGGAATTTTTACGATGACTTGGAGTTTGTTTTCCAAAATAATTGGATAGAGAATAGCTGCGGTTGGATTATCTTGGTCTACAACTTTATCAATAGGTACTCTCTGTCCTTGCAAACAAGCTTCCCGAAAGAAGTTATCTAGTTCTGCCAACTGTAGTGCTTCTATGCGCTGACGTGCTTTCTCTAGAATTTTTCCATCGGGTTGTCCTTGCTGAGATTGCAGGAGCAATTCTACTGATTGCCTGTAGACAGGTTCTACACTGTCTCGAAAAGTAAATTGCACGTTTTGGTTAACGGCTACAAGATCGCTGCGGAGTGACTGAAGAGTGTCTACCGCAGCATCATAAGCAGCGATCGCTCCTTTAGTATCTCCTTGTGCTTTGAGCAATCTTCCCAACTGCCATTGCCATCGGTAAGTAATCTCTGGTGCATTGCTTGTTTGTGCTAGGAACAATGCTTGCTGGGTCAGCTTTTGCGACTCCGACCACTGCTTGGTTTGTTCGTATAAACTACCCAAACTGCCCAAAGCATAGGCTTCTGCACGTTTGTCCCCTAAATCGCGGGCTTGTTGGACGGCGGTGGCGAGATTCTCGCCAATTTTGGATTTTGGATTTTGGGTTTTGGATTGAGACTCTTGATTAATTTTGGATTGAGACTGTTGGGAATTCAAACTTGAAAATCTAAAATCTAAAATCGAAAGGCTTTGAGCAAAGTTAATTCGGGCGTAGATGGCAGCACGGCTCGGAGGAAGTTGGTCGAGTTGCGATTGAATTGAAGGTATTAAATTTTGGGCATTTGCAATTTGTTTGTCTTCTACAAATAGGTCTAAAAGATTGAGTTGTGCTTGAATTTTTGTGAGTGGTGAAGGGGCGACTTCAACTGTTTTTTGGTAATAAGCGATTGCTTGTGGTTTTTGCGGCAAAGCACGGGCATTGTTTCCCAAACTAAAAAGACTTGCACTAATTTCTTTTGCAGATTTAATGCGTTGGGCAACTTCCAAGCTTTGTTGTAAGGCAACATTGGATTTATCTAAATCGCCAACCAGTTGGAGAACATCACCAAGCGATCGCAAACCGACTGCTTTTTCTAAGGAATCTGGTTGCGATCGCAATGTTTCGTTAACTTGCACGAGTAAAGCCTCTGCACGACGATAAAATCCTTGGGTTCTGAGTGCTTGAGCTTGATTAATGCGCGATCGCACAACGCCATTTTTATCATTGGCTTGGTGGTAAACTTTTTCTGCATTTTGCCAAGTTACCAAAGCTTCCTCTAGTTGTCCCATCCCCAACTGCATGCGTCCTTCAATATCCAAGGTTTGTGCAAGAATTGGTAAATTTTGGATTTGAGATTTTGGATTTTGGCTGATTTTGTTTTCCGAATCTTGCTGCGTGTAACCAAGGATATCTAAACTACTTGCGATCGCTTGTTTTGCCTCATTCCATGCACCAAGTTGTTGGTAAGCAAGGGAAAGATTGCTTAAAGTAGCCGCACGACTGATTGCATCCCCTTGCTGCTGGTATTGTTGTGCTGCTTGCTGCAAAACTTGCACTGCTTCAGAATAGCGTCCGCCATCGTATAGTACTTTCCCCTGTTGCAGTAAAGCAATCGGGGAGGCAAGAGAGTGGGGAAGTGGAGGGGATGGGGGGAGTTTTGCGAAGACTGGTGAACTAAAAATACATAATATAGCTGTCACAACAGCTAGAAGAGAATAACGAGTTAAATTTAATTTTTTCATATAAAACTCCTATTTGATTTTTGAAACACAAGTAGGGTGGGTATTGCCAACCCAAAAATTTATACGATTGCCTGCCCACTCTATGAGAAGAGAATAACGAGTTAAATTCAATTTTTTCATTATATTTTGTTTAAGAGGAAGAAAATCTTGGAGGCGGAACCAGTCATATTATGTCTGGTTAAAGACTTATGATTAGGGCACATGGGGGACTGGGGAACGGGTTTTGCACGGAACCTTTAATCATCACTAATCAACCGGGCTTAATAGGATTCATTAAAAGGGATTAGCAATAATGGAAAAATATAAACCGTTTTCTTGCCAAGTGTCCTTATTTCCAGAAATTGAAATTAACGGAATACCCCACTCTATGCGTGCTGTCAGCCAGTTTTCTAATTGCAAGCGCAGCCCAAATCCAACAGAGGCGAGTGTATTTTCTTCTAGTTCGGCATCTGGGCTGGGTCTACCGGAACGGTTCCAAACAGTACCTACATCAAAGAAAGGCGTCACTTGTAAAACGCTACCACGCCGCGAAAACCGTACAATGGGAATGCGGACTTCAGCAGAAGCAAAGAAGCCATTATCTGTAAGCAGCGCATCTTGGCGGTAACCTCTAACACTTTCCAAGCCACCCAAGCCAAATTGCTCAAATGGAACTAGGGGTCGATCTGCAAATTGCAAATCTCCTCGTAAGAGAAAGAGAGTATCGGGTGCTAGCAGCCGCACCCACTGTGCTTGTCCTCTCCAAGCAAAGAAACTATTGGAATCGAAAGCATCAAGTCCCAAACTGAACTGAGAACGCACGGCAAATACCTGTTGGCTGCTGCGTTGAGTCCATTCTTGGAAAAAACGTAAGGCGGTTACTCGAGTTTCGCCCTCTTCATTTGCACCAAACGCTGGAAAGGGGATTTCCCCTTGATTGTCCGGGTTTAAGGTAGCTTCACTTTCCCGGCGAGTTGCTGTTAAACCTACAGCAAGTTCGCGAGTTGGAGTTTGGATTACGGGTTGTCGTAGGGTTAATTCGTAATAACGGGAATTGGATTGAATGTCAAGGATATTAAAAGGTTCTTCTATGACGTTGCTATCAGAAATACCAAAATTGAACGAAATAGTTCCATTCCGAGCATTGATAGGAAAAGTATAACCAAAGTCAAAGGCATTACTGCCATCAGTATTGGTATAGATAGCGCTAATGCTATCACCAAATCCCAAAAGATTGGCTTCGCTGACTTGAATTTGACGGCGAAAACTACCAACAGCCGGAGAGCGTCCGTTATCTAAAACTAACTGAACGTTAAAGGTGTCTGCTTCCTTCACCCGTACTTCTAACAAACTCACTCCCGGACGCGAACCTGCTGATAATTCTGCTGACAAATTATCAATGAGAGGATTGAGTTGTAACAATTGTAGTGCTTGAAGCAAGCGATCGCGATTGAGGGGTTTTTTTGTAGCAATAGCAAGTCGGCTTCGCACGTAGCCCGGTCTCAATCTGCGGGTACCCGTTACTTTGATGTCTTCTAAGGAACCTTCTACGACCCGTATTTCTACGACCCCATCTTGAAGCTTTTGAGTGGGAATGTAAGCTCCTGATGTTATATAACCTTTTTTAACATAAAGTTCAGTAATCGCCGCACGTGCTTGGAAGAGTTCTGCTAGGGTTATGGGTCTATTTATATAGTCTTTGAGAACTTCTGCAAATTCTTTTTGACTAAAGACTGTGCTACCTGTTACTTTAAATTCTTTAACACTAATGGTTTGGGGAACATCTCCTGGAGTGGTGTCGGGAGTTCTCGGTGTGGTTTCCGGTGGGAGTAACTGTTCAGGGGGCGGTAGGCGGAAAGGTGGTTCTGGTGCTGGTTCTGGAGGTGGGGGTTCTGGTATAGGTTGAGTGGAAGGGGGTTCGATGTCTCGTGGGTCGATTGGTTGTACATTAATGGGTCTTTGAGGTTCTCGTGGAAGGGGAACTTGGGCAGAAACACTGGGAGTGAGATTTTGGGTTTGTGCTGAATTAGCAACCTGCGCTTGTACAGATTTTATTAACAAAGTGCAAGAAATTGCCACTGAACTTAAGCAACAGCAATACTGATAGATGCTTAATCTTTGGCGGAAGTTACGGGGCATGACACAATAGTGATAGGGGAACAGAAGATTCACGCGGTGGTGCTTGAGCAACAAGGATAACATTGCCGTTTTTATCGACAATCCACCCCTGTGCTTCGACAATTTTATGGGAATCAGAGTTTTTAAGAAAGGAATTGTGACGATTGTTGCTTGTTTGTAAAGATTCCTTTGAACTTAAGGGATTTCCCATAGCTGGGTCGAGAGCGATCCAGTTTGCGATCGTTGCTTCTTGTGTCAGTGGTTCTGTGGGGCTCGGCGCTACCCCTCCGCGTCCGATGGTAGTAAAAGAACTGCGTGCTTGTCTGTTTCCTGGGGTGCAACCTGTAGCAACTTTTTGAGATGCATCAACTAAGTTAACAGGTAGGGGAACTAACTCAAGGGGTTCTGTATCGGGTGTGTTAACACTTGTGTCACCGTTGAAATTTGGGTTTGTTTGGGAAATGGCGGTGATATCGTTTGTTGAAAGCAAATTGGGGTTAATTTCACTTGCGTTTTTGGGATTGAGTAGCTTAACCAAATCTTGGCGATTGCGCTGCACCATACCATACATACCCGCAGCGGTTATGTTGATTTTTCCCCCACTCCCGCTATAGGCATTGGCGGTGATGTCGCTATTTTCGCCAGGGACAGCTACAATAAAGCCATCTTTTGCATTGATATTAATATTGCCACCATCACCACCTTGTTCAGCAGTACCCGCACTTGTAGAGATTTGACTGCCATTACGCAGGAGTAGCAATTTTTGCACTTGCAGAACGATATCGCCACCATCACCGGATGCTGTTTCGGCGTTGAATTTACCTTGATTATCTAGAAAGATATTATTAGCTTGAATTTGGAGATTGCCCGCACCTTTAGCGTTGCTGGTAGGATTAAGACTGCTGACTGCCACTTGCGCCCCATCCCGAACCGTCAAATTGCCAGTTTGAATACTCACATTCCCTCCCTTACCAGTGGCTTCAGGAAATCCGACAAAGCCCGATCCGGTTACGCCTCCGGAAGCAGCAAGTATACTCGTAGGAAACAGTCCTCCCTTTGCAGTGCCAGTAACTTCTATGGAATCGGAAGCAAGAATAATCAGATTTCCTGCGTCACCTCTGCCTAAGGTAGAAGTTTGCACAATAGCACCATCTCGCAGGCTTAAACGCTGGGTTTCAATGGTTAAGTTTGCTGCATTGCCAGTTGAGTTGCGATCGGCACTAGCGAATAAACCACTGGGAATGACAGGATTTGTGTCAGTTGCAATGACTTGACCATCTCGAGTGAGGGCAATACCAGCCAATTCCACAGTGGAAGCTTTTGCCAACAGGTTTCCTGCCGAGCCACTATTAAATGAAATAGTGCTAATTTGGGCACCATTAAGGACACGCAATTGACCTGTCTCAAGCTTTAACTGTCCAGCAGTTCCGCCCCCATCTGTTTGAGTAAGTAATCCACTGCTCCTACCGCTGTTTTTGTTAATTCTAGAGGTACCTATTGCAGTTATAGAATCTGAAGCATTTATTGTTAAGTTACCTCCTTGACCAGACCCAGCAGTGGAGGAAAAGATTTGTCCTCCCTGTTGAAGAAGCAATTGCTGAGTGTTTATTATTACGCTGCCAGCATGACCAAGTCCCTGAGTTGCAGCCGATATACTACTAACAGCATCACGACGAGTACTGACAAAGCCGCTCACTTCTATGGTAGTGGCATTGACAGTTACGTTTCCACCTTGTCCCTGACCAAATGTGCTGGAAGATATCCGCGCGCCATCCCGAATAATTAACTGCTTGCTAGTAAGTGCCAAATTATTTCCAAATCCTCCAGAGTCTTCTGCAACCTCACTAAACAAGGCACTGGAAAAAGTACCGTCATCTGAAGTACCTATTAACTCTACAGCTTCTGTTGCAGTTACACTCAACATCCCTCCTTTGCCCTCGGCAAAAGCAACAGATACAATTTGCGACCCACCTTGAACCCTTAAGTTCTTAGACATGACTGCAACATCACCACCTTCATTACCACTCACATCTACTGTTGCCTCTTGAGCAAGACTGATATCTCCAAAGTTTTGTATTTTTTCATAACCCAAAGCAAAACTTGTAGCTGTTGGAGTGAAGCTAACTAAGCCAGAACTGGCAACACTCCCTAATTCGATACGACCATCAGGTGCTGTTAAGTAACCTCCTGGCAACTCTACCTCCCCACCCACAAGTGCTAATGTTTTCCCTGTCTGTACGACGAGACCAACAGGGACACCATTAGCATCCTCAGCCTGTGACTGATTGACAATAGAAGCTGGATTATTACCAAACTGTAAGCCAAAAGGCACGCTGACTGTTAGCAAAGGTAGAGCGTTTTCTGGGTTAACTGCACTGAACTCACTGCCATCTGTAAATTTGATGCTATTGGCTGTACTACTGACAAACGATCCACCAAGATTGAGCGACGCTTTGGGGCCAAAAATAATGCCATTGGGATTGAGAAGAAACAGGTTAGCAGAACTAGGATTACCATCCGTTTGTAAGACTTCAATTAAACCGTTGATGTTAGATACAGACGAGCCAGTTACACGAGAAATAATATTGGCAATCCCCGGAGCGTGACGAAAAGAAGCAGTGTTACCAGTAAGGATAGAAAACTGTTTAAAGCTGTGAAATAAATTGCTTCCTGCCTGTGTACCGCCCGTAATAATCTCGACTGTACCATTTTGTGTAACAACAGAGGAATTGGGCAGAGTTACATCCTCAACAACTTGTGCTTGTGTTCGGGATGTTGCTGCTAAGTAGAAGATACACAGACTGCTAGAAACGCAAAACACAAAACGAAAAAATATCATGGTTTTAGCTTGATACTTTGCCTTTGGGCAAGGGCGATGTCACGAATCTGTAGATTTACGGTGATGGTGAGCTAATGCATTTTTCAATTGCATAACATGGGCAGGGTACTCACCCCACAAGAGCTACATCTCAATGCAATATGCCAGTTCAATGAAGGGCAGCACAGTAGTCGATCGAGAGCCTGCTTTTAAAAGATAATGTCACTACTAGCAATGAAACTAGTCCCTGGTTTGAGAGAAGCAAACTGAATGGCCGCCACGCTATCAAAAGGAGAAGCATCAAAAGATAATGCTCCAGTGCTACTGTTGTAAATAAATTGATTAGTAGAGATAGCGCCGAAACCAGAGAAAATTTGTATTTTATCGCCCTCACTCCTATTGAAATCTTGAATGATATCAATACCTTCAAACTTGGAATTGAAGACGAACTTATCTGCACCAATTCCACCTGTTAGGGTGTTATTTCCTGCTCCTCCAATTAACGTATCATTACCACTTCCACCGTTCAGGGTATCGTTTCCTTCTAACCCTGTTAAGATGTTATCGCCTCCATTACCAGTAATAGTGTTATTCAGATTGTTGCCAGTACCATTGAGGTTGCTCTTGTCACTATCTGCAAAGCCATCAGCATATTGATTAAGATTTAGGTTATCTAGTCCCGACCCCAGTGTCCAAGAAATCTTTGCTTTGACAGTCTCTATTCCAGTACCTGGTGAGTCAATAATTTTGTCGTTCAGGTCGTCAACAATGTAGATATCATTACCTGTACCGCCCTCTAAGGTATCAGCACCCCATCCACCATCTAGTATGTCGTTACCGTCTCCTCCAACTAAAGTGTCATCACCACTACTGCCATCTAATTTGTCGTCTCCTTCTGCCCCATTCAAGTAATTGTTTTTATCATTCCCCTCAATTTTGTTATTGAGATTGTTACCAATCCCCTTGATAGCAGAGCCAATAAGATTTAGATTATCCAGCCCTGAACTTAGTGTCCAGTCAACAGAAGCTTGAACTGTCTCTATTCCAGTACCTGGTGAATCAATAATTTTGTCGCCTGTATTATCAACCACGTAAATATCATTACCTGTACCTCCCTGTAAGGTATCAGCGCCGAACCCGCCATCTAAATAATCATTTCCATCTCCACCAATTAGGTAATCGTTACCGGATTCGCCATATATTTTATCGTTGTCAGCTCCACCATCTAGAGTATCATTGCCATCACCGCCAAACAGCGCATCTTTGCCTTCCTGTCCTCGGATTATATCGTTGCCCTGTTGACCAAGGACGATATCGTCCCCTTGACCCGCATCTACAGTATCGTCTCCAGCTCCAGCATAAACCGTGTCATCACTGGTGTCGTTATTATTTACACCTTTTAAATTAATTGTGTTATTCTGACTATCTCCTTGTGTCTTCCGGCTTGGCTTCTCATCATCTAGAATGACAACGTAAGCGGTCTGAATTGAAGATTTTGTTGTTAGTCCTATCCCAAAACCTTTGTCATTGGATAATTGTGCCGATCCATCAGCAGATAAAGGAATTCCATCCGCTTCTTTAAATTCGTAGATTTCTTGGCTAAAACCAGAAGCAGGATTGGTTGGTTCATTAATTGTCAATAAAAAGATATTGTCCCCATCATTTTTTTGGTCGTTGTATATCTTGATAGGAACATTCGCGTTACCACTGCTATCGAGCTCAATATTGTCGGAATCAAAAGGAATTTCAAAATCTGCGGGAGCACCTGGTCCTGGATTCCCTTCCTTACCCCATATTTCATCCCTGTTTATTCTTGGCATAACTTCTCACTCCTTGAAGTATGTAAAAGAGATGTGTTTATGTATTCAATGTGAATTGACTTCTTTATTTACCGACAGTTGTTACAGACCTTTACTTACTAACAACACGGAAGTTGATTTCCAACCCACTATCATGATTTACATTAATATGTTTCTGCTCTTGCACAGCCTCTAAGAGGTTGTTTGAAAAGTGGTTCGCTGTGTTTTTAAGCACCTATCGCTCCCCCCCAGATCCCCTTTTAAAGGATATCCATTACCCGGATCTTTCTCAACATTTACCAGAGTAATCACTCTCGTTTTTTCTAACCCTGATTCGTTCGTTGTTCATTCTCAATAAAAATGTAATTTTTGCGAGAAGAATAAGTGCCATTTTGGCAAGCCCGGTGAAAATCTCAGCGTCCAGAATGGATTGTAGGCAGGGTTTTCAGGATTGTAAAGAAAGATGTGACTAATGCATAGCTTTTAAGGGAGGGGGAAAAGACCTCTTGAAGCCCCCAATTTATGGGGAGATTTAGGGGGATATAAACATTTTGCTACCAACAAGAGGCCTTTTAAAACATCCTCTAAGAGAGTTGGTATCCTTGCTTAATAGGTAGATACCATACATATAGAGAGTTTTGCTTTCAGAAGTGTAGTAGATGGCCATTTTGATTACCCTTAAAACTTTATCTGGCGTTAGGCTGAGGTTCAGTGTGAATGATGCAGTATGTTATTCTGCGCTCGACTATAGAGTTATCTGCGAGAGGTGAGGAAGTTACGCAAATTTTTACACTTCTTTACAAGAAAATTTGCTTACGATCGCAACAATTGACTTACGACTACTTACGATCGCACTCTGCGATCGCACTCTCTTATGACTCTGAGAAGATAAAAATACTATTCGTCGAAATCATTACCACAGGCGAGCGCACCAATTCAATGAAAAGGAAAATACTGCTCCTTGGGGAGAAACGCTATCATCAACTAACATGAAAGAATATCTTGCTGTTACCAGGCTTCGCAAGCAAATTTATTGCCGTTGGCGCAAGCGAAGCTATAGCGCTTGCTTAACGCTGGTTGATAGAAGCTTTGCATTTCTACTACACTTTGATAACACGGGAAGCGAGTAGCCCCGAAGTATGAGTATCAAGAAATTAATTTCTTGATACTCATACGGCATTCATGTCGGGGAGAGGCTCAAGTAGCCCACTATGGAATGAAACTGATAAAAAAACAGGTGGAAGATAATGCCCATCGCAGCTTAATCTTTCCACCTTATGATTACCGAACACAACTAAGCAGTTAAAATTAACGCTTCTCAGTTCCCTGATTGCCAGCACCTTCAGTAATTTGGTCGCTGTCTCCAGATTCAGGAACCGCAGAGGGCTTACCTTTGCTTTGCACATCCATACCAGTGTGGCGTGCTTCTTCATCAATAGGAGTTTGGTATCCACCAGAAGCTTCTGGTACTTGAGCGTCGTTTTTTACTTTTTCATTCTCTGGATTAGCCATAACGTGACTCCGATTTATTTAACGTTGGCACTATTCTATGAAGCTTGGCAGTGCAAATTCTTCTGTCTCAGATGTCATTTTTGTCGGTTATTTTATCTGTCTATGGGATTAATTTTAACTTGGCTGCGAGATTTTTCTCTAAAGCTTAGGCTGTCAACCGTATTTATACTAATGTGAAAAGTTAAATTATTAACATTATTGTAATTGCGATCGCAATCACCAGTGATTTATAGATACATATAAAAACATATATAGCAGTCCTAAATGAAATATAAGAATAAGAGTGAAGACTGCTAATAGCTCATAGCTAATAGCTAATAGCTAATTGCTTTTTGACCATTAGCAATTAGCTATTAGCAATCCAAATTTTTTACAAATGATTTAGGATTGCTATATATATAAAGTAAGTATTTTAAGAAAGACAGTTTTAGCAATGCGAATTTTACTAGTTGAAGATGATGAAGTTTTAGTAAATATTTTATTGCAGTGTCTAACAAAACAACTTTATGTAGTAGATACAGCAAAAGATGGAAGAATTGGTTGGGAGTACGCAGTCGGCGCAAATTATGACCTCATCTTAATGGATGTAGAATTACCAAAGCTAGACGGTATCTCTTTATGTCAGAAACTGCGTTCTCAAGGTTGTTTGACACCAATTTTGTTAATGACAGCGAGAGAAGCAAGCAGCGATCGCATTCGCGGATTAGACGCAGGTGCGGATGATTATCTCATCAAACCCTTAAATTTAGAGGAACTCCAAGCAAGAGTCAGAGCGCTATTACGTCGGGGAGAAGTTCCTCATACCCCAGTACTAGAAGTAGGAGTCTTACAGCTCAATCCAAGTAGTTGTCAGGTAACCTATGCTGGAAAAGAACTCGTACTCACACCTAAAGAATACAGCTTGCTAGAGCTATTTATGCGAAATCCTTCGCGAGTCTTCAGTCGGGGAAACATTATCGAACATCTCTGGACTTTTGACGATCCTCCACAAGAAGAAACCGTCAAATCCCATATCAAAGGTTTGCGACAAAAACTAAAAGTAGCTGGAGCAGTTGATTGGATTGAAAACGTTTACGGCTTGGGCTATCGCATCAATCCAAAGGTTGTGGGGGGGGTAGAGGGGATAGGGGAGATGGGGGAGACAAGGGAGACAGGGGAGACAGAGATTGCGGTTCCTTGCTCCTTATCTCCTTCCGTCGAACAGCAATTTAACGAAGCAATGGGCGGTTTGTGGAAGCAGTATGAAGGGCTGATGGTGGAAAGGATGGAAGTTTTGCAGAAAGCCGCAGTTGCTGTTGCAGGTGGAACGCTTACAGTTGAGTTACACCAGTCAGCACAACAACAAGCCCACAAGCTTGCAGGTGTTCTGGGAATGTTTGAGCTAGAAACTGGTACTCAAATCGCAAGGCAAATTGAGGAATTGTTGGCGGAAAATAGTGAGTTGCTTTCACCCCAAAAACATCAACTGCGATCGCTCATCCAGCAGTTAACAGACTTATTAAATCTCAACCAACAACCCATCTCTCCTGTCTCTTCAATCCCCAATTCCCAATCTCCAAATCGCCTTCTACTCATCGACCCCAATACAAAATTTGGTTTGGAGTTACAACAACTAGCACAATCTGTAGGGATGGGATGGCAACAAGTAACAACTCTTAAGGAAGCGAAAACTTGGTTGCAGACAACATCACCAGACTTAGTAGTTCTCAGTATTGAGGAAGTAGGATGGCGGGATGAGAGTTTGGCATTGTTGCTAGACTTGGCAAAGCGAACTCCTCCCATACCATTTGTTGTACTTGCGACAGTAGATGCTTTAGTGGATAGAGTGACAGCAGCGCGTTCTGGAGCGCGAGGATTTTTAGTAAAACCAGTGACAGCAGAGCGAGTTTGGGATATCTCGTATCAAATATTACAACAGCATCAGTCTCAGGGGACAAATCTACTGGTTGTTGATGACGATCCAGTCATTCTAGCAACACTGCGTTCCATGCTGGAACCTTGGGGTATTTGGATGACCGGGTTAGAGAACCCACTTGATTTTTGGGAAGTGTTGCAAGCAACAAACCCCGATCTCCTGATATTAGATGTAGAGATGCCACATTTAAATGGTATAGAACTTTGCCAAGCTGTTCGCACTGACCTGAATTGGCAAGGATTACCAATTTTATTTTTAACGGCTCATCGAGATTTAGAAACGGTGCAACAAGTGTTTGCGGCTGGAGCAGATGATTATGTGGTTAAACCTGTTGTGGGTGCAGAACTTATGGCTAGAATTACCAATCGCCTGGAACGCGCTCGCCTGCTTCAGTCTTTTTCAAGCAAAGATCCGCTGACCGGGCTGGCAAATCAATTTCAGTCTAGCCGCGATCTCAATAACCTGATCGATCGCGCAAGAGTTAATTGCCATCTTGTTTGTCTGGTGTTACTGAGTGTAACAGAATTACATCAAATTAATATCCAGTACGGTCATGAAGCCGGAAACCAGGTAATACAACGGTGGAGCCGCTATTTACAATCTGCATTTCGAGGTGGCGAAGCGATCGGTTATTGGGGTCATGGAGAATTTGTAGTGGGGATATCTGGAATGACAAAAGAAGAAGCTAGCGATCGCCTCTGTGACATTTTGACAGATCTTCGCCAGCAAATATTTATAACACCAGAGGGAATTCGCTACCAAGCTATCTGCCATTTTGCGGTTGTTGAGTATCCTAATGATGGATTGACAGTGCGATCGCTTTATCAAGTTGCTAGTTTGAAAATAGGGGTTAGGAGCTAGGAAAGACTTGGAAGTTGATGCTGAAAAATTAATTCAATTCATTGAGAAAATTCCTCACACCCATCTTGCTTTAAAAAAAGAATTAACACGGTTGTGCATAACTTCTATTTTGACAAAATTCTGAAACTAGCGGCAGAGGTCAATCAAAAATACTGTTTTACCACCAACTGCATTGTGTTGTAGTATACGGCAGAACCGTATTGGGAACTACATTTTTTTGACCTTTAAATTCCCTTCCGTAATAACCGTCATCAAAACCGCGTGCAAATTCACCCCCAGCAGTACGAGATTTATACGCATTGCCTTTTCTAGAACTTTGTTGTCCTTGGCGGTATCCATCAGCATAAGCTTGAGGATGATAAGCGGGATCTTCGTCTACTTGCCATTGAGTGACAGGGTAGCAGTAGCTGATTGATTCTCTGTACCTGGGATAGCGATGATAACGGTAATAGCGTCCGTGGTCTGCTTCAGCCGCTTCATTGTTCAGTAAAAATCCAGTTGTAGTGGCTAAAGTTAATAGACTGGCAATAATAATTTTTTTCATTCTGACCTCCGTTGGAAGCCCTACGAGCACCAAACACAAAGTAAAGGGAGGAGTTTACAACTTTAAAGAACTCTCCTTATTTTTAAGATAGCGCTTATAGTTGTTCTGTAACATCACCTAAAAGTGTGGCTGGTTGGGTTTTATAGTAGTGAAATCCCCCTAAAGTTAAGGGAAGGATTTGAGAGAGTTTAAGACTTGTGACAGTGTATTCCGCATAATAAGTAAGTTTAGGCTGATGGTATATTTATAAGACTGAGGAAACAACTATGCCTGGTGGTCATGCCAATCACAAAGGAAGTGCTGATAAACCTAACGTTAATGCAAACGGTCAAATTAACTTATCAGCAGCCGATAAATCATCAGATCCTGAAGATATTTTGCAAGAAGGCGTTTTAACAACTGAGACAATCAGAACTGACGAATTTGTTGATTATCCTCCTGCTCTTGAGCGCCCCGATCGGAAACCTCAAAAAGACGAAGAGTAAACGCGATCGTGTACTGGAACTGCAAGAGCCCCGGCTTCTTTTAGGAGAAGTCGGGGATTTGAGCAACCGGAACATCATAATTTGGAAAAAATATCGGGCGATTGGAAATCACGGCTATACAAACTAAGCCCATGTAGGTGAACTTAGTTTGTATAGCTTTAGAATAGAATTCTGGAGGCAAATTACTGCACCAAAGTTAACTTTATCTGATGGAAAAGTATCCTAACAGCAATTTTAAGCTACTTTATTACTGAGAATCCTTAGTTTGAGTAGGTCATTGGCTGTCATGCTGCCATAAACATAAAATGTGTCCATCAGGTGCTACAAATCAAGAAAAAAAGCAAGACCTTTTCCTAGTATGCGGGCTCAAAGGTTTAGGGCAACATTGTGTCGCAGTCCTCAAAAAGTATGATGTTAAAGTCAGCGCCATTGACGATATAGAGCCCGAACATTGGGAAGTCTCAGAACTATCCAGCTTGCTGGAAAACTTGATCGTAGGAGACTGTCGCCAGCCAAGTGTTTTAGAGCAGGCAGGTATACGTCAGTGCCGTTCTATACTTTTAGTAACAAGAGATGAGCGGATGAATATAGAAGCTGCGTTTGCAGCACGGCGTATCAATCCGCAAGTTCGCCTGATTGTACGTTCTGACAAACAAAATTTTAACGAGCTCTTGTATGAAAATTTAGGAAATTTTGTTGCCTTTGAGCCTACCCATCTTTCGGCTCATGCCTTCGCTCTGACAGCCCTTGGATCTGAAGCTATTGGATATTTTACGGTTGAAGGGCAACTGTTGCGAGTTATAGAACATCAAGTAAAACCACAGGATAGCTGGTGCAAGGGCAAACCAGTCTATAGACTTAATTTAACAACTCGCTGTATCTTGAGTCACACACCCGTTTCATCTCACCCACCGAAACAATTTTATGACTGGAATCCAGAAGCAGAAGTACAGGTAGGAGACACACTGGTTTATATTGATGTTGCAAGCGAACTGACTTTATTTGAGCAACATACAACAAGATCTCGCAACCTTTGGTGGCAGTGGCAACATTTTCTCCAAGGCATCACGGCGAAGAATCTCAGGCAGAAAATCGTGCGATTTTGGCAATCTTACTACCAAAGTCAAAATCAAATCCGGCGAATTGCGACAATCTATGCAATTACCGTATTAGTCTTGTGGCTTGTTGGCATAATTCTTTACTGCTTGTATTATCCTCACATCACCCTCCAAGAAGCGTTTTATGCAACAGCCGTCTTACTTTTAGGAGGATACGGAGATTTATTTGGCAGTGTTAAGTTTGTATCTCAATTACAGGAATCAGATTCTATACCTTGGTGGTTGCGGTTGTTCAGTTTGGGATTGACGCTAACAGGTCAAGCTTTCGTAGGAGTCCTGTATGCACTGCTGACTGATGCTCTTGTGACTTCAAGATTCCAGTTTTTTAATTCCGCTCCTCCCATCCCACAACGCAACCATGTAGTGCTCATTGGCTTAAATTGTCTGGGACAGAGAGTGGCTGCTCTTTTGCAAGAACTCAACCAGCCGCTAGTGGGGATTCATCCCATCGCCCACGACAAACATATTTTACCAAAAAACTGGGTTTAAAGCCCCGTCCTTCAAGGACGGCTTTACATTATTTTATCTAGCAATATAGCAGATAAAATATGTTATAATCAGGACATGATAGTAAGAGAAGCCAAGCTAAAAAACGGAACCAAAGAGCAATACTTAGCCCTTGATGAGGCTATCAGAACAACGCAGTTTATTAGAAATAAAGCTGTACGGTTTTGGATGGACAATAAAGGAGTTAGTAAAGCTATTTTGTACAACTTATGCAAAGATTTGGCAGCAGAGTTTCCTTTCGCAAAGAAGTTAAACTCTGCTGCTAGACAAGCTAGTGCTGAACGGGCTTGGGCTGCTATCTCTACGTTTTATTCACGATGCAAAAAAGGTTCGGGGAAGAAAGGCTATCCAAAATTCAAAAAACATTGCCGCTCGGTAGAGTACAAAGTTTCGGGATGGAAGTTATCAAGTGATTGTAAATCAATCACCTTCACTGACGGCTTTGAGGCTGGAACTTTTTCTATATTTTGCAACAATGAAACTCAAGAAGACTTGCACAGATTAAAGATTAATCGGGTGCGAGTAATTAGAAAAGCAGACGGTTATTATGCTCAGTTTTGCTTTGATGCTGACCGCAAGGAAACAGGAAAATATACGGGTAACGTTGTTGGGTTAGATTTGGGGTTAAAGTTTTTCACCAAAGATCAACACGATAATGCCGTGATATATCCACAATTCTTGCGTTCGTCAGAAAAGCGATTAAAGAAAGCCCAACGCCGTCTGAGTAAGAAATTCGTCAAGGGTGCTAAACCCCAATCAAAAAACTATCACAGACAAAGGAAAAGACTGGGTAAAATCCATCTAAAAATTCAGAGGCAGCGTCAAGACTGGGCAATTAAGCAAGCTCGGTGCGTAGTCCACTCTAACGATGTGGTTGTCTATGAAGATTTAAAGATTGCCAATATGGTAAAAAATCATCAATTGGCTAAGTCCATTTCTGATGCTGGTTGGTATCAATTCACTCAATGGCTAGACTATTATGGCAAGATTTGGGACAAAGCAGTTGTGGCGGTGTCACCTAACTACACATCACAAGATTGTTCTAATTGCGGTCATAGAGTGAAAAAATCTCTCAGTACCAGAACGCATTCCTGTCCTAAGTGCAAAATTGAACTATGCCGAGATACCAATGCGGCTCTGAACATTTTGCAAAAAGGAATGAAGATACTCGGTACTGAGTGGCAACTAAACGGTACTTCTGGGCAAGAAGAATCCGCCTCTTGCGAGGGAAAGCATGGGGAGAAGACCGCCTCTACTATTGAAGGGAAACTCGATATAGCAAGTGGACTTCTGTGAACCATGAACTAGAATCACCGTGGCTTCAGCCCGGTGAGTATGTCAACTGATATGCCTCTGGTTGTTGGTAATATTACCGAAGCACTGGCTAAGGTGAATCTCCCTCATGCCAAAAGCATCGTTTTAGTGGGGGACGATAATATGGAAAATCTGGAAATTGCTCTGGTGGCTCATGCAATGAACCCCACCAGTCGCTTGATTATCCGCACTCAAGATCGCCAATTTTGTGACAATATAGCTCCTCTATTTCCCTATGCCCAAGTTCTGTGTGGTGCGGTGTTCTCTGCGGAAGTCTTTGCTTGTGCTGCTTTTGGAGAAAACGTTCTCAGTTTCTTTCACTTGAATGCTCAAATAGTTATGGTGACAGAATACAACATCGAAGAAGGCGATACCCTCAATGGGTTGCTTCTTTCTGAAATAGCTCACGGCTACGGTGTTGTTCCAATTCTCTACCAAAAGTATCGGCAAGAAAATTACTCGTTAATGCCTTGGGATGACGTGACGCTTTATGCAGGCGATCGCTTGATTGTTTTAGCGACAAGCAGTGGTTTGCAGCGAATTGAATGGGGTGAAATGCTTCCTCGCCTTTGGCAAGTGCAGGTTGAACAAGCTCTGACTCAAAATGCTATTGCTAGGGGTGCAGAGAAAATCAGTTTGATTGCGGGATGCAGTTCTACTCATGCTAGGCAATGGATCGATAATTTGCCCGGAGTGTTGCCAACACCACTTTATAAATATCAAGCTCAACGTCTTGTACGCGAGCTTAGAAAAGTGCAGGTTGTGGCAAGTGCAATCTTCAATGAGCAGCCATGAAATCGCTAACTTTAGTATCGATCGCAACCTTTATGCTATTTAGAGTATGCGTTTTCACTTAGTTTAGTAAGAGCTAGCCTTGAGCAGAACACTTTAGACTGACAAAATCTGAAAATCTATTGCTAGTAAACTTTGCAGACGTTGGAACTGAGAGCTAGCTAAGTAAAGCAAATCCCCCTTCCCAAGTAAGCGAGCAGCATCCGTTTGTTTGCCACCCAAAATAATTGCTGAATCCGCCTCACTTGCTGTTCGGAGTGCAACCCGTCCCGGTAAATTAGAACGGATAATGGGAGTAACTACTCCAGCTTCTGGGCGTTGAGTAGCAATAATCAGATGAATTCCAGCAGCCCGCGCCATTGCACCCAACCTTTTAATGCTTTGTTCTAATGCTGCACGAGATTCTTTTTCTGCCATAAAGTCAGCGTATTCATCGAAAATGCAGACGATACGAGGTAAAAACTGACGAGAACGTTGATTGTAAGTTTTTAGATTGGCACACCCAGCTTTTTCAAATCGCTGGTAACGCGATTCCATTTCTGCCACCAATTCATTCATAAGTTCGATCGCACGTTCGCTATCTTTAACAATCGGTGAATGCAACCACCGCATCTCCTCAAACTCTGGGAAGGTGACTCTTTTAGGATCGACAAGGGCAATCTGTAGGTATTCTGGGGAATGACGAACAATAAGACTGAGAAGGAGCGATCGCAAAAACTCACTCTTACCACTTCCTGTGGTACCACCAACTAAGAAATGACAGGTATTTGGATCGGACAAATCTGCTTCTACGAGTTGTCCATCTAAATTAACTCCGATCGCAATTTTCACAGGTGCTGAGAGCGTCGGTACAGTAGTCACAACAGGAGCAAAAAACACGTTTTCTCTCTGCTGTAAAAGTCTCTGCTGTAAAAGTTGATATTTCGTTAATGTAGAGACTAGCATGGCTAGTCTTCACCAAAAAACTGACTACTATATGTTGGTGTAAGTATTTTTACTATCTTACCCCCTAGTTTTGACCATAATTTCAAGTTTTCAAGAATGGGATTTCTCTTGACGCTATGCGGTACTACTTTATTAAGTATAAAATTATACTTAATAATATTAGTGAAACTTGGGAGTTTAAAAAATATACTTATGCCATAATGAAACAAGTATTAAAGTTTTGATAATTATTCTATTTTATACGAGGTAAAATAGATTGGCTTTTAATCCTGAACTTTGCCGTAATGAAAGTGAAGTCGAAAGCAAACTTATAGTCCAGTACTTGCTACCACAGCTAGGATATACTCCTGATACCTGGCATCAAGAAGTTACTGTAGGCAGTATCCGGCTGGATTTTTTAGCATTTGCTGTACAAGTAATCCCCTTTGTACTAGATGCTAACTCTCCATTAAGTGTTGTGATGGAGGCAAAACACCCTCAGCAAAACCTGAATAATCATGTCCCTCGGCTCAAGCATTATTTAATAACGCTAAACGTTGCATATGGATTATTAACTAATGGTAAGGATGTGAGAATATATCAAAATCATCAAAATAATATTCAACTAGTATTTCAATGTACGGGTAAAGAAGTTGAAAAAAATCTAGATAAAATTTCCAATTTAATAGGCAGAGATAACTTGAAACTAAGACAGACTCTAAATAGGGACGTAAAAATAACTGAATATAATTATATTTCTGAAACTAAGAGGCAAAAAATCATGAAAACTATTGCAGTTTATCATAACAAAGGTGGAGTAGGCAAAACAACTATTGCAGTCAATTTAGCAGCAACATTTAGAAAAAAAGGCAAAAAAGTTCTTCTAATAGATATAGATTCTCAAGCCAATTCTACTTTTGCTACAGGTTTAATTAAATTTCAGTTTGAAGAAGATGACGATTTAAGAGATAAAAACGTATACCATTTAATAGAATCAGGTGATTTTAACTTTATTCCCGATATTGTGCGTCAGTCTCAGTATTTTAATAATCCAGAATTAGATGTAATTCCATCTCATATAACATTAATTGAAGCTCAGGAAACACTTAATAAAATACTTGCCAGTAGAAAAAGACTAATTGCTAAACTAAAACGGGTAGAGCAAAATTATGATATTGTA
Organism: Tolypothrix bouteillei VB521301; assembly: GCF_000760695.4. Lineage (GTDB taxonomy): Bacteria > Cyanobacteriota > Cyanobacteriia > Cyanobacteriales > Nostocaceae > Scytonema > Scytonema bouteillei_A. The sequence continues at coordinate 4,195,564 of NZ_JHEG04000001.1, forward strand.
ATCATTGATACACCACCCTCTAGAGATTTGTATGCTGAAGTCGCCTTAATTACTGCTGATTATTTGATAATTCCTTCAGATCTAAAACCATTTGCTAATCAGGGGTTACCAACAGTAAAGAATTTTGTTAATCAAATAAATGAAAATAGAGAAGTTATAGGAAAGCCACCTATTCAGATATTGGGAGTATTAGCCTCTAAAATATCAACTAATTCAAAATACTTACAATATACTTTTCCCAGACAACGGAGTGTAATTACAGAAAGATATCAACTACCTCTTATGGAAGCTGTCATATATGATAGAACAGTACTATCAGAATGTTTAAATCAAAGTATAACAGTTGGAGATTTAGAGTATCCCGACCCAAAATCTGTTATTAAATATGGAGAAGAAGTTAAAACAGAAGCTCAAAAATCTGCCATGGAATTTGAGGTTTTAGCGAAAGAAGTTCTCCAAAAAATGGGAGTTAAATAATGATTAATTTTTCACTTGTAGATGTAAAAAGTATATCTTCTGATGTACCTAGATCGAATTTCTCGGAGGCTAATTTAGATACTCTAGCAGACATTATTATCGAAAGCGGAGGATTGATTAGACCTTTAATTATTAAAGCAACGGGAGCAGAAAGTTATAGTGTAGTTGATGGACATCTTGAATATCACGCTGCTGTCAGAGCAAAAGAAAAAAATCCTCGTAAAGGGGAAATGGTGAATGCATTTGTAATTTCTCCAAAAATAGAGGATACAGTTGTCAAGCAAGCTGAAGTTCTCAGAGATGACGAATCATCTGGAAAAATAGTGAAACCACCTATAGAAGCAACAAACTTAGAACAACGTTTTTCAAATCTAGAATTACGGGTTGAAAAACAGATGAATGAGTTAAAGTCAGAACTAGCTAAAGAACGACAAAGCGTAGACGATAAGTTAAAAGAAATTCAAAATTTGATTCCTCTACGACTCGACCCGCTCAACTTATTAAACACTTTAAGTCAGGAAGAGTTATCTATGAAATTACAACGTTCTAGAATTCCCAGTGCTGAAAAACTTGCCAAAGCTATCTTTGATGCTCGAAATAGTAAAAAGGCAAAGCATGAATTTGAAGATTACCGTGATGTGGTAAAATCTGTTAAAGGATTGGGTGATAAAACAATCGTGACTATCATTGATGAGTGGTCAAGAAGTTAGTTACTAGTAAAATGAAAAGAGGGCAATGTCCACCGTTCAAGGTTTGTGAGCAATGTTCACCCTACACTCATAGGTAATCTTCTAGGGGAAGAAATTAAGTTTTCTTGCCCAACGTCATGAAGTATTACTGCAGCTAGTCGTGCAAGTTCTGAATCTGCCATAAAGATGGGGATCGCGTTGCTGTTCCCATTGTTCGTGCTTGTAAGAGCAGTTGGGATTGTTCAAGTGTAAGCCGTTTGTCTCTACTCATGACTTTCTTCTGCAAAAACAGCTCTTAAACAAGGTTAGACATTAAGGATTGCCAATAATAGAAGTGCCCCATAACTTTCTCCTGTAAAAACAGCGCTTAACCAAGGTTATACGTCAGGGATTCGAGTAAAGATTCAGTATGCATTAGAGCAGGACTCAGTTTAGCGATCGCTCTTGAAAAACCAACTCCACAGCTTCTTTTGCTGTTTTCGACTCGTTCAAAATAAATTCATTAGGTCGTTCATACTCATGGAATATGGTTCTTCCGCCATTTTTACGGCATTAATAATTTTCGATTACGCAGTCTATTAAACTGTGTGTAAGGATTTTAGCTTTTCCGTGCCTGTTGACCTTCATCACTCAACTACCGAAATATGTATAAAAAAATATATACTAATAAAGAATCAGAACAGCAACAAAATGTAGAATCTGCGACTTCTTCAGTAAAATCAGATATTAAGAAGTCTGACGCTTGGAAAGCTTACCAGGCTTCTAAGAAGGAGCGTTTTGAGGTTTATCGTCGTCTTGTAGAGCTAGCCTTGAGCAGAACACTTTAGATTGACAAAATCTGAAAATCTATTGCTAGTAAACTTTGCAGACGTTGGAACTGAGAGCTAGCTAAGTAAAGCAAATCCCCTTTCCCAAGTAAGCGAGCAGCATCCGTTTGTTTGCCGCCCAAAATAATTGCTGAATCCGCCTCACTCGCGCTTCGGAGTGCAACTCGTTCCGGTAAATTAGAACGGATAATGGGAGTAACATTATCTTATTGCAAAGTGCTTTGTCCAAAGCGCGTTACCAATTCCTCACGGGAAGAGGTGAGCAAAAGGTTGGCGACTTCATCATCCGGCAATTGTGTCAGTGGCTCAACGATTAATGAAAGCTCCTCGTTAAGAACACCAAACCGACTCTTGAGCAAGCTTTGAATTAAATTCTTTGCCTTTTCGTGTTGTCCTTCTTGTCGTCCTTCTTGTCGTCCTTCTTGTCGTCCAATGCGCTCGATGCTGCTAATGTAGGGCATTTGATTTTCCTCCTCGAATTGTCTCAGTTCGTCCCGAAAGGTAACTTCCAATGGTTCCGGCAGGCGCATCATGCTATCCAGTACCAGGAATATATTGATAATATCTTGTCGGCTATACCCGCGTCTGTAAAGACCTTTGATCAAGCGTAGTTTCCATTGCAACCGCTCTGGGGCGGCTTGGATCGTAGCTTGGGTTTTGCGATGCGCCATCACTACCACAGCGAACGGGTTACTGCTCGCCTCCAGCGTTTCCCAGGTATAGTCTAACAATTTAATGATGGGAAACCGCAGTTGCATAGAGCAGCCCCAGCGCCCGTAACCATATTCCTGGGGTCGCCAGTTGGGTTGTTCGTCGCCCAGCACGGCTAAACTTACCACTTCTCGACCATAGCGGTCAAAAATTTTATAGTTATAGGTAAAGATTCGTTTTGCAAAACCGCTGTCCGTTTGACTTTGTATTTCGATATGCAGGAGAAGCCACGCTTCAGAGCCGTCTCTGAGCCAGACCTTAAGAAGCTTATCAACGAAGCGCGTGCCAATTTCAGCATCCCGAACAATCTGGGTAAACTCTTTGTCGAGGAATTCGTATCCCCGCTCCCATGCGATTTCCCGATGTGCTTCTGGGAAGAAGAAGGCAACAAATGCCTCAAAATACTGTTCAATCGCTACTTTCCACGATTCGTCGTAATTTGCAGGAATGTTGGTTTCTGGTTCCGTCATGCCGTTAGAGTCAATACAGTCCTAAATGTTACTAGGACGTTTTACCACAAGACTTCGCCACCTTCAACAAATCCACGCTATATTGCGTAAGGAAACTTTTCTAAAGCACGGTTAAAACGTATCTATCGATAGATGGCAAGAAAATCAATGATGTAACTGCTTGCAATCAGCTTAACACCATCAATAATGTCAATGTCACAGCCACAAGGGGCGGAAATACATTTTTGAGATGAATTGCTATAGATGATGTGTTACCTGAAAACACGTAGCGATCGCGGAAAGGTCAAAGACGAGCACATTCGCGTTAAGTTAACCTACACTCAGTACTGGTTTTAGACTAGCTAACAATATGCCTATCAATAAACCTCCCGCACCTGAAAACAGAGAAATAATTCCTTTAGATATACTCACAGTTTAACTATATTTTTTGACTTTACGCCTCTGAATTCATAACACAAGTCCGGATTTATACCAATTTTCTATGAAGATGCATACAATTAGCCTGCGAAGGCAGGCTTTGTTTGTATAGCCCCACATTTCCAATGTGAGGGCAATAATGTGCAACTTCACATAGAATTGGTATTAGACATTAGGTATCTATTATTTGGTTATCCAAAGTAAAATCGTGAGGATTCTTGAGAGTAAAGGTATTATTTTCTTTAATTAAATCACCCCTGCAAAGAATAGGTAATCGATCTTGATAGGCTTTAAGAGCCAAAATATAACTATGGTCGTTTAATTTCGTTTTTATTTTTCTTAGTTTATTAATTACAACACCAAGAAGTATAATTTCACCGCTTAATTTGTCTACTAATGGCTGTTCAATTTGCATGATAATTCCCTGAATAAGGGTATTTGGCACAGTGGTGATAAGTTCATTAATAATCTCTAGCTGAGAGCGATTTTCTACTAACGCTAAAGTTTCTGTTGCTTCGCTAATTCTAGTTGCGTAGTCTCCCAAATTTTTTCTACTGGGTAGCAATATTTCAAATTCACCTCGTTCTAGTTCTTGTTTCAGCCAAATCGTGGCATTATTCATAAACGACCCATCTTCATGCCATCCATGCGTTTGTAGATAATTTCTGAGTTCTTCGGGTTCTATATTTTGAAAAATTTCAATATCCCGCACAGTAACTTTCATGGTTGTACTCCTTGACTAAGCCCTTGCATAATTAATTGAAGGGTGCTGACTGTGAATTGGTTACTTCTGGGTCAGGTAATGGTGAGTAGAGAATTTTCATTCTAGAAATATGCAATTCCTTGTCAGGTTAATGATTGGAGCATAATAAGACACAAGCTCTATATATCCGCGTAATTGTGAACAAGTAATGCTTATTTAAGTTTCATGTCTATAGTATGGCTTGTAACTCATTGTATATTGAATTTTTTTAAACTACTGAGAAAAGTGTATATAAAATAGTACAATTAGATGACTCATGGTGCTAGTATGACTGTTGATTCCGGTTCAACTCTGCAAGATATTTTTAAAGCGATCGCATTTGACAGTAGCGAATCCTATGTACAACAAAAGGTGGTAGTACCTCTTTTGCATAGCCTCCTTTTTTAAGAGGGTTGGGAGATCTGCAACGCGTGAAAAACCCAAAATACTCTTGAGATTGCGTAAGAATCTTGTAGACTCAACTTAAAGAAACCTGGTTGTTGGGATTACTTTATCGGCGTTATAGGTTGGGAACCCCGCCTGCTTTATTTGAACTCACTACTACACAAACGAAGTCCGCAAGACAAGGAGTAACGAAAAATCAAGGTTCTGAAACCCACGTAGGTGGGTTTTGCCTTTATAGCCGCGATTTTAATCGCTAAGGCAAGTATTAAAATAAGACTTCTTAGACATCCTCGAATTTCACTAAAATACATAACACTTTTTGTCATTCAGTTGATTGAACACACCAACTTATACTGAGTTTAGTAAAAACTTTATAAACTTTATGCGGAAAATAACTATATTTAAATGAATCACGATATATCAAATCATCAATATATCCAGTATTTTCCGTGGGGAAGGCTGTTATGGGGCAACAAGTTTCGTCATTGGCTCAAAAGTTAGTTGTCGGCATTTTGCTAGCGCTATGTTGGACAACAACCGTGCTGGCTGAAAAGAACCCCGAGCTAACCCGTGCGGAAATTGACAAGCTGTTGCGTATGGGGATTGCAGAGTTGTTACTGAAAAACCAGTCTCCACGACGAGCCGCATTGAAAGATGTCATCGTTCCTCAAGATGCAATCAAGACAGGAACAAATTCTGAAGCCCAACTTCTTTTCAATGAAAAGACTGTGGCTAGGGTCGATGAAAGTACCACCTTCCGGTTTGAACCTGGGTTGCGTCGCTTTCAGGTTCCAAATCGCATCGCCTTAAATGAAATGATCTTTAAGCTTGAGAATGGCACGGCATTAATTTTGAGTCCACCAGGTAGTGTTGGTACTGAAGTTGCAACACCTCAAAGCCAAATCAGCATCCTAGCAGCACGCCCCGCAACCACATCTTCCTCAACTTCAAATCTGCCAGTACCAGCACAGATTCTCAGTCTCGCCGCTAACAAAAGCATCAAATTAAGTCAAAATAACAACGACACTGTTAAACCGCCATCACCCACGCCCAATCTCTTTCTACCAGCACAGAAGGGGAGCGCAGTTATGGTCGTACACAACGCTACAGATAACACCACACAAGTTTTTGCTCTTACGGACGGGGACATCAAAATATCCGATCGCCAGTTGAAAAAAACCGTTTCTCTCCTTGGCGGTCAAACAGTCGCAGTCAAAAATGGATTGGTGGGAAATGTTCAGGAATTCGACTTGCAGGGGTTTTATAAAATCATTGCACTAACTGCCGGTCTTGGAGCAGGGCAAGAAAACCTTGTAGCACAAGAATCTCCTCCCGTGCAGCAGACACTGCAAGCAGTTCGGATTGAAACGTTGGCAGCACTCAAGAATCAAGCTAAAAGAATAAAGGGATTTACTAGCACATTCTTAAGAGATGCACTTGGTGGAACAGAAGGTGACTTAAATCCCCGCCAACCAGCAACAGTTAGGATTAGAAACCCACAAGTTATTACTGGTATTTTTAGAAGAACTGGCAACAATACTGCTGAATTTATACCTGATAATAATCCCAACTCTCCAATTCCCATTGGAGTCGATTTTGACAAGCAAACCATCAACATCAATGGTAGTACAGGTATATCAAATTCTGCTGGTTTAAGTGGAAACAACGCGAGTGGTACAGTGATTGAGCGTAACGGTCAAGCTAGGCGCATAGAAGTTTTTGGTGTCAACGGTGAAGAACCAGCTGTGGGCGCTCCTTTTCGTGGAAGTTTAACTACTGGAGCAATTCGCGATCGCTAATTTCTAATTTTTCCTAATTATATAAATATAAGGTGTGGGGGTACGATTGTGGTCAGAAAAGATTTATTACTCCTATCAGGAGTTTCTCTATTTTTTTTATCTACACCAGTTCTAGCAGCCAATACAACTGAAGACGTAGAAAACAATAACAAATTCATTCAGGAAAATTTGCCAAAGCCTGATTCTTTTTCACCACAGCAAAATATTGTTCAAAGCACTGAGCCAGAACAATTTGAACCGAATTTTTCATTTCCCATAACTTCCGAGGATAAGATAAAGAATTTCACTGAAGTCGCTCAAAGTGGAGAAGAATCTAAAGTTCCAGACACAAGTAGCATGGAACGATTAACATCAGTATCGCAATTGTCAGATGTACAACCTAACGACTGGGCTTTTGCTGCTTTGCAATCCTTAGTAGAACGATATGGTGTCATTGCTGGTTATTCTGATGGCACTTTCAAAGGTAACCGTACCTTAACTCGTTATGAGTTTGCTGCTGGATTGAATGCAGTATTGGATAAAGTCAATGAATTACTTGCTGCTGGGTTAACAGAAAAAGTCAACAAAGAAGATTTAGAAAAGATACAACAGTTGCAAGCAGAATTTGCACCAGAACTAGTCACTTTACGAAGTCGTATAGATACTCTTGAAGCTCATACTGCAAACATACAAGCACAACAATTTTCAACTACAGCCCGCTTGGGAGGACAAGTTATCTTTGGACTAGCAACGGGGTCTGGAGGTGACCCACCAGGGAAAGGAGAAGCAAATACAATTCTCAGTCACTTGACACAATTACAACTTGTTTCTTCTTTCACCGGAAAAGACCTATTTCGTGTGGGGTTGGTTGCAGGTAATACGGCTAATGATGGTTTTGGGAATCCTGATGCATTTAACACCAACATGGCTAGGCTATCTTGGCAAGCAGATTATAACAACGATGTATCCTTGGATTCTCTAGAATACCGATTTGCGGGACTGGGCGATCGCGTCGTTTTCACCTTCAAGCCTGTTGGCTTTAGTTTAAGTAGTGTTCTCACCCCCAACTCTTCACCTTACGCAGATGCTGGTTTGGGAGCGCTTTCCCTGTTTGCTAGTTCAACTCCCGTTTTTAAAATTGGGAGTCTTGATGCTGGTTTGGGCTTTGACTGGTTAGTTTCCGATCGAATGCGCCTGCAATTGGCTTACGGTACTAGAAATAGCAACAGTAGTAGAGACGGTGTGTTTGGTGCAGACCACAGTGCTTTAGGAGTACAACTTTTGTACAAACCAACAAGCTCATTCGTTGCTGGTTTAGCTTATGTGAACGCTTATTCTAGTGACGGTCAATTAGACACCGGTACGGGTAGCAGCAATGCTGATACCTCTGGGGGAATCAACGAACCCTCTCAGATTCACGCTATCAACACAAGCATAAGATGGCAATTAACAGATCGACTTATTCTTGGTGCTTGGGGCGGTTTAATGGTAACAAACTCTTTAAAGTCAGATGCTGTTGTATTAAGTAGTACTTATTTGCTGTCTTTAGGGCTGTACGACCCCTTTGGTAGAAGAGGCGATTTGTTTGGATTTTTAGTCGGTCTACCCCCAAAGTTAAATGCTGGTTATTTAATTGAACAAGCTGATACTGGAAATTCCACTCACTATGAAGTGTTCTACCGCTTTCTTGTCAGCGAAAACATCGCAATTACTCCTGGCTTTTTTATCGTCACCGATCCCGGACATATTTCTGGAAACAACGACATTTTTGTAGGAGCTATTCGTACAACTTTTAACTTCTAAGATCCCTGCAAGGGAAACGCTACTGAAAAATGTGTGAGAGGGATGGAGCGGGATACCTTCAGAAGGCGATCGCTTTCTTCAACTTGCTTGTCTTGTCTGCTTCTTCTATCTGCCCAATAGTCCACAAATGTTTTAGGTGCGTGCTACAAAACTCAGAACGATAAATTCCACAATTGTCCCGAGAAGTTACCACACCCAGCCATCCTAGGTTGATTGTTTATCCCATCATTAACGATATCCAAACATTTGTTATTGCCTGTAAATTGTGTTTTTAGACGATAAAAACCTGGAGTCGCTGTAGCTTCTATGTTCCACAATTGTCCTGAGAAATTCCCACAGTCAGCCATCCTAGGCTGGTTGTTTATCCCATCATTAACGATATCCAAACATTTGTTATTGCCTGTAAATTGTGTTTTCAAACGAAAATAACCGGAATACTCTGTCGGTTCTACACTCCACAATTGCCCGGAGAAATTCCCACAGTCAGCCATAATAGGTTGATTGTTGACACCATCGTTAATGATATCCAAACATTTGTTACTTCCCGTAAATTGCGTTTTTAAACGATAAGTTGATTGAGCGGTTACCTTTTGTACTAAGGGTAAAGTTACAGTCACAGAAGTTACTGTAGCCAACAAAGCAATTTTAGCCAAGTGGTTGCCGATCGTTGTGTTCATTGATTTTCGTTCGCCAATTAGTGTTGACACAAAAAGTTTCTGTATAACAGCAAGGGATATACAGAAAGCTCATATAACGTGCAGATTTAGGTATTATACAGAGTTTTATCCTATAAATAACAAAAAATTAATTTATTTTTAGCTTTATTAGCCCATTTTGAACGATTCCGGTCAATCGGGCTTATAATTAAAAATCCAATCTTGAAATTCTTCACGACTCATCTGTGACTGCTCCTGCATTTGCCGATCCGCAGTCTCTGTGTCGGTTGCATAGTACCGCATTTCACCCAATGCGCTACGGGTTTGGATGAGATGCATGCGGGGGATACGGCGTTGTTCGTAGGTAGCCAAAGCTTCTTGAATGCTAGATGCTTGTCCCAAGCACGACGCTAATTCATAAGCGTCTTCAAACGTGCAATTTGCCCCCTGTCCCAAAGCAGGTGCCATTGGATGAGCAGCATCACCTAACAAAACCACTCTTCCTTGACTCCACGAATTAAGTGGTAAGCGATCGCAAATTGGTGCTTCCAAAATTTGCTCGGCTGGAGTTGCTTCCACGAGAGCTCGCAGCGATTCTCCCCAATCCGCTAATCGAGCGAGAACCCTAGATTTGACCTCAGCTACATTTTGGGAAAGAGTAAAATCTGGTAATAGCCTGCGATACAGCCACGAAATATACCCATTACCAACATTCAGCAGATACATAAATTCTTGATTACCTTGAACAAATCCGAGTTCACCTGGATTAAGGGCTTCTTGTTTGTAATTGATAACAGTACGCCAAGACATACTTCCTAAATAGCGGGGTTTGCCGTCTCCAATTAAAGATTCTCTAATCGCTGAGTTGATACCATCGGCTCCAATGAGTAAATCTGCACTCACCCGTTTCCCATTCTCAAAATATATTGACACGCAGCGATCGTCTTGTTCAAAACCGATGCAGCGATGGTCAAGATGAATGCTCTCAGATGGCAGTTTAGATGCAAGAATTTGCTGCAAATGCCACCACCAAACGGTAATAAATGGCCGACCGTATTTATCCTGATATCTACTTGCTGGATTAGTACGGATTGTTTCACCTTGAGTATTCTTTAAAAGGGTTTTGCTAACCTCACAACCAGAATTTTTGATAGTTTCTACTATCCCTGGTTCAATAGCATCTAGAAAATTTAAACCATTTGGTAGCAATCCCAAGCCACCACCAATAGGACGAAAATCTTGTGCTTTTTCATACACTTGAACATCACACCCCAACTTTCGGAGTGCGACAGCAACAGCCAAACCTCCAAGTCCAGCACCAATAACAGCTACTTTTTCTATCAATGGTTTAGACAACTTCTTAAATTTGAGTTTTTTCCTATGCGATCGCATGATACTCCATAATTCACTTCATGCGATCGCTTTCACTTCCACACGACATGAAGTGCGATACGGATGGTGCTGTTCAGCCAATTGCATAAATCTCCAACCCACAACATATAAATTCATAACTCAATCAACTTCGCCCCACATTAGGTAACGGAGCAAAAGATAACTTTATGAAAAATACAACTTGGTTTTTAGCTTTAGCAGTCTTTGCGATCGGTTTTTTTACAGCATCCGGTTCGGCCAACTCATCTTTAGTTGTTAGGGAATGGTTCTTTGGATTTTGGGATTGCAATATCGACGGGCGTCCCGCCAAAATGCAGTGGTATACGGTTAACGATCCGCAAACCACCTGCGACGGTGATATCTGCTCGAGTACGAGCGGTGTAAAAGTTGTAGGGCGTTTTAGCGATAATGGCACTCCTTGGGTTCCTCTGGCAAAGAGATGGTCCAGAAATTCAGAGCTTGCTATTCGCTATTTGGGCAACGAACAAGACAATTGGTATCTCAACTACAACAGCAGTACGCGCTCTGCTAATGGCTGGACGACCTGGCGGGGTAAACGCTACTCCCTACAATGCCGGAAGATTAACCAGTAGTAGCCAAACAACCGAACGCAGACGCCTTCCCATACTTCGTTGTCACCGAATAGCGATGCGGCAAAGCCGCCGATAAAGCGATCGCTCTTCACGCACCGTCTGTCAAATCTGATATACAAAATACCCCCACGACTTACGTGAGGGTTATGAGACTTGTTCTCTAACAACTACAGCATTTTGACGAACTCGGGGTAAAAAGTCCGCAAGTTGCGATCGTTTAGGCTGCGGAACAAAGACAGGTTGTAAAGAACTTTATTAATTTCCGCCTTCTTGGGTGCAAAGACATCATTTAAAAACCTTACCGTTCCCTTCAAACACAAAGTTTTCATCAAGATAGTACTTGTACCAGAAGTGATAACCTTGATTCGATGACTGAATTCTTGAAGTGCATCTTGCACCCGGTCTGATAAACCCCGATACTGCCTGGTTTAATCTTACATAGAGCGAGAATATGAGTGATAGTACCCCAATGGGTGCTTGTTACTCTTAAAAAAGACGATTCGATCGCAACACCAAACGATAAGCGCTTCGATTGCGGAGGAAAGCCGTATAGATTCCTACAATTGTAGGAGCAGTCTCAAATACGTGACAAAAACGATCGGTAAGCTTTGATAGTGCGATAGCATAAGCGCTAACGGCTGAAGCCGTATCGCTTAGGGGGAAACTGAGCGAGCGTGCTTATTGCTGAAGCACTGGTAGAGATAGAGGAAACTAGCATGAATATTGAAATCATTGAAGCCCGTCCACAAGATCGGTCGATTTTGAGTCATTTGATAGAACTTTACTTTTATGATTTTAGTGAGTTCATGGGGTGGGATGTTGGGAATGATGGTCGGTTCGGGGACAACGCTCTTAAAGGTTGTTGGACTGAGCCGTGGCGGCATCCGTTTCTTGTCAAGGTAGATGGCTCGATCGCAGGGTTTGTAATTGCCGACGGGCGCAGCCATTTTTCAGGAGACGAACACACGATGGACATGGGTGAATTCTTCATCCTACGCAAATACCGCCGACAAGGTATTGGCTATCGGGTAGCGACCGACATTTTCGATTTGTTTCCCAGTCAGTGGGAGGTACGACAGCTAGACTTGAATGTAGATGCACAAACATTTTGGCGCAAGGTTATCAACCGATACACCAATAACCAATTCTATGAGATTTCTTGGAATGATGAGCGTTATTGTGGTGTGGCTCAATTATTTAACAACACCATTAAAACCCCCAAGCAACTCATGAGCGTTTAGATATTATCCCTTAATGCCTACAGCATTTTGACGAACTCGGGGTAAAAAGTCCGTAAGTTGCGATCGTTTGGGCTGCGGAACAAAGACAAGTTGTAAAGAACTTTATTAATTTCCGCCTTCTTGGGTGCAAAGACATCATTTAAAAACCTTACCGTTCCCATTGCCATGAGTCCTTCAGCACTAGGACCGACCCAAAATCCACCAATGGGTTTGGTCAGGGGACGAAATTTCTTGGCCTCGTAATCAAACGCACGCCACCTGTAAGATAGCGTCACAACATCCGGTGTTTCATCGCCCTCTTTACCTTGCCAGCTCAAGAAGTCGATAGAGTCTGACATCTTGCCTTCAAACACAAAGTTTTCATCAAGATAGTACTTGTACCAAGAGAACATACACTGTTACTCCAACCCCTTCCACTTCCATTGGGTCTTTTACTTTGATTCGATGACTGAGTTTTTGAAGTGCATCTCGCACCTGGTATGATAAACCCTGATACTGCCTGGTTTAATGCTACACAATGGAGAAATGCGAGTGATAGTACCCCGATGGGTGCCTGTTACTGTTACAAAAGACAATTCGAGCGGTAGCGAACGATGAAGGAGTTCTCAGCAAGCTATTTGTAATTCTCACTACACTAGTCTACTGGTAAGAGTTATGCGATCGCTCGCACTTTAATCAATTAACAAACGTTTTTTAAATCAAGTCACAATCAGCCAACTTTTGAGTGCAGGTTGTGCGATTCTCAATTTCTGCATCATCTCAAGTAAGTGAGACTGCATATTCCTCAGAAAGACACATATAAATCGATATTGGTTTAGTGCAATAAGTTTTTCTGAGGAAACATGAGATATAAATACTTAATTGCTTCAATAGTAGCTATAGGAATAATGGCTATATCTGCTTATCCTTCAAACAAATACAATTCATTTTCATATATACAAAACATAGATAAAACACCTAAAATTGTGAACTTGAAACAAATGCAAGCTCGAAGACCTCTAAATTGTGATTGTGGAATTCCAACACGTCGAGAAAGCGGCGCTACCCGTATGAGACAATCTATATTAGTTAATTATTATAGCTAAGCTTTGCAAATATATAGCGATCGATTCAAATTATTCAATACCTACAAAATTTTATTTTAATTTTTATAAAGCAAAAAATCCTAATTCCTACTCCCATGGTTTAAAGATAATGAAACCGTGGGATTCTTATTTTGCCTGAAGTTTGTGGTTGGCGATCGCTTCGTTACAGCATAAGTAAATCGAGAAAAAATCAAACCATGTAACGAAACTTAAATATTCTAGATCTGTAGCAAGCCTAGCGGCGAAGGTATGCACCGCCACTACATTATTATTTCCACTGACTTACTTAGCAACAAAGCACTACTTGTTAAGCTGTCGTGCATATAATTTGGAGATTCTTAGATTGGGGAAAAATGAGTCAAACTCTCCCCCATTCTCCCTTTCCCCTCCTCTCCCTCTCGGTCAACATGAGAAAATGAAAGGCAGCACAGCTTATCCTGCAACGGGACTAACAGTTCCCATACGCGTCTTGCAACTGGATTGAGAAAAAGACCAGCGGGCGAAAAGCTGGGTATGTCCCCAAATGGCACCAATGTCGAAAAAATTTCAAAAGTGCCTTGTCCGGGATGCATAAACAATAGGAACCAGACATAGAAACAAATGAAGGGGTTAAACCAAACCCAAACAAACTGTACTACAACAAATCCAGATAGAGTTTTATGATAAACCGCATTCGCACAGCAATTGTAGGTATGAGCATCCTTGCAACTGCGCTAGTCTCCACAACAGCAACAGCGATACAACCCCAAGCGGAAGTTGTATCTCAAAACTGTACTGATGCCGTTCGCTTCGCAAAATATACCTTAGCCAGTTCACGCCCAGCGCAGCCCAGTTCCAACTTACCTATTGCAGCGCCACAAGAGGGTCCAACAGAAAAGAAAACTTGTGAAACCACTAATTCTCCTGGCACCAATAAACAGGGAGAAAATGGTACTAACCGTTGTACAACTTGCACTTACTCTTCTAATGGTCATGTCACGGTCAATTGTATTTTTATCAAAACTAAAAATCCAGGTTCACCTCAAAACTAAAGATCCTGTAAGTCTGCGTAAATAAACATAACTTCTGTTAGGGCTGTTAGTGATTGGTAGTAAGTAGTTACTGGGCTTTAAGGCTCTTAACAGAAGTTAATATATAGCAGTCTTAAATGAAATATAAAAATAAGAGTGAAGACTGCTAATAGCTAATTGCTTTTTGACCATTAGCTATTAGCCCTTCGGGTTCGCCCTTCGGGTTCGCCAGTCCCCTACGGCGGGAAACCCGCCTGCAGGGCTGGTCTCACCAGTCCCCTACGGCGGGAAACCCGCCTACAGGGCTGGTCTCACCATTAGCTATTAGCCATGAGCCATTCAATTTTTTAATAAATATTTTCTGATTGATATATCAATTAAATTCAAACAGCAAAAACAATGAATAAAAATATAAAAAAAGCTTTGTTGCTGATTGTTTTTACATTTTTAATTAATTATTCTTTGATAATTTTTTATTTAGCAATAGGTGGCAAATGGGTTATACCTGGTTCATTTATTGTGACAGGAGTTTATATGTTCGTACCCATGCTTGTTGCTATTATTATTCAAAAATTATTTTACAAGCAATCTTTAAAATCATTAGGGTTATCTTGGAATTTAAATACGTGGTTTTTAGTAGCTTGGTTACTACCTTTAATTATTGTATTTGCAACATTAGGCATCAGCTTACTATTTCCCGGCGTTAAATACTCTCCCAACCCGATCGCAGCATTAGAGCAATTCAAATCTGTAATACCTTCAGAAGAATTGCAACAAATCGAAAGTGATTTAGCTGCCGTGCCAGACAATGCTTTGATCTTCACAAGCATAGTACAAGGTTTAATTGCAGGTGTAACAATTAATGCAGTTTTTGCTTTTGGTGAAGAATTAGGTTGGCGAGGACTTTTACAAACAGAGCTAAATTTTATAGGTTTCTGGAAGTCATCTGCAATTATTGGTCTCACTTGGGGGGTATGGCACGCTCCACTCATTCTACAAGGACATAATTATCCCCAGCATCCTCAAATTGGTGTTTTTATGATG
Organism: Tolypothrix bouteillei VB521301; assembly: GCF_000760695.4. Taxonomy (GTDB): domain Bacteria; phylum Cyanobacteriota; class Cyanobacteriia; order Cyanobacteriales; family Nostocaceae; genus Scytonema; species Scytonema bouteillei_A. Next base: position 4,210,904 of record NZ_JHEG04000001.1, read on the forward strand.
GTCGTCTTGACTTTATTGTTATCCCCTATATTCAGTTACATTACAATGAAATCGAAATCAGTAATTGCTGCTGCTATTATGCATGGCACTTTAAATGCAATTGCTGGGCTCCCCGTCTTATTGACTGAGGGAGGAAATGATTTGACAGTTGGTATGAGTGGTTTTGCGGGATTTATTGCGATCGCCATCGTCGTCATATGTCTTTTTACCTATGATTATTTCTTAGCTAAAGAGCCTTTAATGTCAAAGTGAAGATCTGTAAGCTGTTCTTGCATATAATTTGCACATTCTAAGATTGTGGGAAAATCAGTCAAACCCTCCCCTCTCAGTCAGCATGAGAAAATTAAAAATGGTAGTGCAAAATTCTAACTACTTGTACTGTTAGCCATGCGAGAAGGTAAAAAGCCAGAATAGCTTTCCTCTCGATGTTTATTGCGCTGTTCGATCTGTTTTTCTACAACTTTCAGACGGTCTTGCAAACCTTTAAGAACCGCAATCGCTCGCGGATCGTAAAAACTATTGACACCGAAATCTGTAAATGCTTTTACATCAAGCTTGACACCAGTTCCCTCTATGACGCTAATTTGTGCGAAGGTTGGTTCTATGCCAGGAAGAAAACTGGTTAAATTTTTCTCCAATTCTATCGTCCCTTTAACCGTAGGAATAGGCTGATAAATCGCTCCAGGCATATTAGGAACAAAAGACATATACTGATATTGAATCCACGCAATGGCTGAGTGTTGCGGACCTGCTGTGAAAATAATTTGTGTCAGCAAGTTAATCAACTGGTCGCGATCGCTCAACTGCTGAGGTAAGGAAGCTACACCAAAGCCTCTATCACTTACGGGTTTCCGTAAAGCTGTTAACCAATTTTGCAACTCGAAATCCTCTTGAATATCTTGAGAAGATTTGTAGTAAATGTCTATATACCGATTGACATACTCAAACAGAGCATCCCAAACGAGCAAACCGTCATCTCGATAGGGAAAATTTTTTAATATAGAGCGATCGCCTACACCACGCAGACGTAAATTGTTTGGGAGTGCATAGTTGCTAAAGTTGTCAAACATCTCGGAGACACCAAGATTAGCCAGATGAAGCGAGCTTTCAAGAGTACTTCCTAAAAGGATATCTACGTATCCTCCTGGATTAATCAACACTCGATCCCCAAAGGCATTGATTGCCATTGTAAACTCAAAATGCGGTTTCAATAGCACGTGTACTGGATGAAGATCGGGGAGTTCGCGTACAGTTGCTAGTGCAATTGGTTCCAGAGCAAGATGGGTTTGACCTAAGTGACGTACCAATGCATGAACGGAAAAGTCAGCCATTTGAGCGATTAGCTTGGCTAAAGTCCAGTCCACTCCATCCATAGGAGTACAAAGCAAACTTTTTTGGGGTATTTGTCCCAGTTGAATGGCAATGGGGATTAAACGCCAACCAGCCCGGTTGCGATCGGCGTAATAGAGAGCGATGGGAGCGCACAGATATTGGTTTTCTTTTGCCGTAACGCCATTGGCATTAAGTATTGCATAGTCGGTTACAAACAAACTGCCATTTGTGGTAGCACTTTCGAGGGTTTCACTGGCGTATCCCGTTCCTCTAGCAGCACTGAGAACGGTTTGAAAAATATCATTCGTTATCCCAAGTTTTTCTTGGAGATTATACTTGAGTGCCAAAACGTTGGTAATTTCCATGGGATTGGGACCCCAAAGTCTTTGTCCTGCAAATGTAGCATCGCTGCGAAAGGTTTTGGCAATATCTGGTAGGGGTAAGACTTTAAAAACATTTGTGTAGTCTTCTAGTGTTAGAAAGGGTTTGGGGTTTTGTAAAAATGCTTGTTGATTCTCTGTAATTTTCTGGCTTATGCTTGCTTGATTCTTGCTATATTCATCATCAAAAACCTCCTGGGTTGGTAAAGTTGCTACGCGAATAGAGTTTGGTAGTCGAGATGTTAATTTATATTCAGAGCGTGCAATCTCAAGCTGCTGTTGGCGTTCTTTTTGGGCTGCTAACGAATTTTTTTGAGGTAAAGTTGGGATTTGAGAATTCTTGGGAAGTTTGGGTTGAGTTTTGCTTGCTAGGAAACGTTCCAAGCCAAGCGCACACGTGAAACCTAGGATCGCTAACACGGTTCGACGCGGGAGAACGTACTGCTTGATTAATTGTTGGAGTTGTTGTTGTCGGTTAGGCGATCCCATGATAGTGTTTCTCCCAAAAATTTGACTCCTTACATCTGGCACCAAAGTATGAATACTGAATTTTTATGTATTCAATAGACATATATTTTTATCAATAACACGAAAAATCGGAGTTTATAGCCTGCGTAGGCAGGCTTTGTTTGTATAGCCTCATCCTTTTAGGGTGTAGGTGCAAGATATAAGACTCCAGACTAACACCAATAAAACGTGGTTGGCGAGGCTAAATACGGGGACTGTAAACTTTGTAGATTTTTACCATCAATCAAAGCCCCCCGTCCTAAACAGAGGGCTTTTATTTTAGCTAGCTAGAATAACCAAAACTTTGATTTTAAGGAACGGGAGGTAAAGGGAAGTTAGTATCGGTATAAGTCACTGGAAGAGTGACAACAATGGTTTGCTTTTGTTGAGTATTTTGTCCGGAACATTGCCCCCAAACATCAATAGAATCAGTAAGAGTTGTCTGTACAGTTTTTGTTTTATTATTATGAGAGTTAGGTTGAGCCCAAGTACCACCTAGAGCTTTATTTCCAGCATCTTCCAATTCTTCTAGAGAAAAAGGTTGTATAACAACATTTTGCGAGTAGGAGATAGCGTTAGTTGGTTTGTCAATTAAAACCGTTAATTGCTGAGCTTTTGGTTGAAAGGAAAGATGAGCTACCTTTTGTCCGGGAGGACAACTCATCTTTACACTAAACTTCATATCTAAATTCCCTGACTTATTCGCTAGCACGTGTTGACCGCAGTCTAAACCACAGCTACCATGCTTCATAGGAACATTGGCTTTGGCATTACCAATCTGCACTATAGTTGGCTGATAACTGGACTGAGGTGCTTTGAAATCTTTTAAATCTTTTGCCTGGGGAATTAAAGAAAGTGCAGATGCATGAGTAGAAATTGAGGCTATAGTTAAAGCTGTTAGTGTTAGGGAAGCGATTGTCGATCTCATATTTATCTATCCTAATGAATCTTGTTAGAGAAGAAAGTTTTTCTTTCCCCTTCACTTTCCCCATATGTTCGCCTCTATTGTTTTATGCATGTCAACTTTAGAGCATTGGTAAATGACTTCCTTGGTACTCGAAAAGCTTAAGCGATCGCTGTAATACCCATCACCCAGAGCGATCGCTCAATCTAAACTAGCTCAATGCTTTACAAATCTTGCGATCGCTCTCACTCACGTTTGGATTATTTTCAAGGTAATTCTTGAGCTTTTTGCATCCCTGCTGCACGAGATCGTCTAAGTCTAAATTCCAAAGCATCATGCCAGCATTCCCACCACTGACCAACAGTTTACCATCCGGACTGAAGCTGATGCTATTCACTTCACCTCTGTATCCCGATAGTGTTTTTAGCAACGTACCATTCATGGTGTTCCATAGCTTGATAGTACCATCAGCGCTACCAGAAGCAAGTATCTGACCGTTTGAACTGAAACTCAAACTTTTTACACCGTTTGTATGTCCTGTTAGCGTACTTATTAACCCACCATCTGTAACTTTCCACAGTTTGATGGTGTTGTCCCAACTTGCTGAAGCTAAGATTTTGCCATCTGGACTGAAACTCAGGTGTGCGATCGCTAAACTATGACCTTTCAAAGTTTTCACCAAAGTGCCATCTACACGCCAAAGTTTCACAGTATTATCATAGCTACCAGAGGCTAACATCTTACCATCCGGGCTAAAATCCACACTAGTTACCTCATCATTATGCCCTAACAGTGTTTTTAATAACTTGCCATCAGCAAGACGCCACAGCTTAATTGTTTTATCTGCACTTCCAGAAGCGATGATTTGATTATCTGGGCTGAAACTGATACTATTGACTCTTTTTTCATGCCCCGTTAATCTTTGAATGAACTGGTTATTTATTAAATTCCAAATCTTAATACTTTTATTGTCACCTGCTGTTGCTAAAGTTTTGCCATCAGGACTAAAGACCGCATCATAAATAATATCTTGTTTGGTCTTAAAAACTTTAACTAAAGATGCATTTACAATTTGCTTTTGCTGCCATAATTTGACTTCTCCATTCCATCCAGCAGAGGCAAAAACTTTTCCATCCGGGCTAAAACTTACACTATAAATACCTTCTTCTTGCGATATTATACTATTGTTTAAGTTCCAAAATCGAATTGTTTTATCATCACTGGCAGAAGCAAGAATTTTACCATCAGGGCTAAAATTCACATCTCTAACTTGTTCATCATGCCCTTTAATAGTTGCTAACAAAGTACCATCTATACTCCAAAGCTTAATAGTACCGTCAGCAGCAGCAGAAGCAACAATCCGACCATCTGGGCTAAAACTAATACCGTTGACTGGCTGAGTATGACCCTTTTGACCCCCCAGAGTTTGCCATAATTGACCGTCGAGCTTCCATAGATTTATAGTTCGATCGCCACTAGCAGAGGCGATGGTTTTACCATCAGGGCTAAATTTGACACGGGTAACTCGGTCTGTATGTCCGGAAAAAGTTCTCATTAACTGACCATCTGCTACATTCCACAGTTTGACAATGTTATCTTCCCCACCAGAAACAAGAAACTTTCCATCCGGACTAAAGCTAACACTATTCACCCAACCGTTATGGGCATTCCATGTCTTAATTAGCTTGCCATTCATGCGCCAGAGTTTCACAGTTTTATCTCGGCTTGCAGATGCAATTATAAAATCTCCTCTTTGTTTTACCTTTTGAGATTGAGACACCAGAGAAGTCGTGACATTAGGGCTAAAACTAACACTTGTAACGATATCGCTGTGTCCTGTCAAAATTTCAACTAACTTGCCATCAATAGAGTATATTTTGATAGTTCGATCGGTACTTGCAGAGGCGAGAAACTTCCCATCCGGACTAAAAGCGATACTCGTCACTCTATCTTGCTGCGCTGGGAAAGTAGAGATTAATTTGCCCTCAGCACTCCATATCTTTATAGTAGAGTCATCGCTAGCAGAGGCGAGAAGTTTACCCCCCGGACTAAAACTTACGGCGTTCACTTGTTGGGCGTGACTTTGCAAGCGGTTAATCTCTTGAGTTTGGTAAACTGCTTGCTGGAGAGTCGCCACAGTTGCTAGCTCGACATCTCGTGCAGGTGCAAAAACTTGCTTAAACTGTTCCCCAGCTTTCACGCTTGCGATTAATGCTTCCATCTGGCGATTGGATAACAGTAGCGCTTCAGACGATGCATTCAAAGCAGCAACTTCCCCAACCTGGGCTGCTTGTTGTTTGAAGTAAGCCAATCCACCAAAACCCGTTGCAGTCACTCCAAGTACGCCGATCGCAGCAACAGCCCTTTGAGCTTGTCGCAATCGCTTTTTCTGCTCGAGTTGTTGTCGCTGTCTTTCTTCCAGACAAGCCGCAATATACTGTTGGACATCGTGAGACAATTCATCCGTGTATTTGACATAGATATCTTCCGCCTCAGCCAGACGCACGCCCCGCAATAAAAAATCAGATTGTTCGTTATTGTGCTTCCACAAAACAGCCGCTTGCTCGATTTGACGTTGCAACCGCAATTTACTGCGATTTTCCTCCAGCCACCAACGCAATGTTGACCAGTGACGAATGAGAATTTCATGAGCAACTTCTACAGTCACTGCATTTGTAGGTAGAGACAAACCAGGTAATATTTCCCCCTCATCCCCCTTGTCTCCCTTGTCCCCCCTATCCCCCCTATCCCCCTCTTCCAAATCCATCACTACTAACTTCGCCGCAGTTAAAGCTTGCAATGTTCTGTCTACCAAAGGAGCGGGATATTTTTTTACAACCAAATCCGATTTCAACACCCTTCGCTTGGTATCTTCCGTACCCTCTCCTAATTGAGTCAGCGACAGAAAAATCCAGCGAGCGCAATCCCGTGCAAGGCGATCTAAACCATCGTAAACTGCTTGTGCTTTGTGTTCTAGCGCACCTTTAATCCCCCCAAGATGCTGCTGATACGCTGCTAAAGTTAGCTCACCCTCCTGGCGGTATTCCCACAACTGTTGCAGTACAAATTCTAAAAGCGGTAAATTTCCTACAGAATCGTTTAACTCTTGTAAAAGAATTTCTACAAGTCCAGATTCGACTTTTAGACCCACTTGTTCGGCGGGGTTGACAATAACACGGTGGTAGTCATCGCGATCCAATCGGGGAGGAACCAGTACACTTGAGTGTTGCAAAAGCAAAGCCAGTTCTGGTACTTCCAAACAGGGGGCGATGAAGTCTGCTCGCAAAGTAATCACTAATTTAAACCTGTCAGAAGCATATGCGATCGCACCCAACACAAGTTCTAGAAATCGCTTTCTCTCTTCATAAGAAGCCAGAGTGAAAAGTTCCTCAAACTGATCTATCACCAAAACTACCATTGGTTCCGGTCGGCTGCGTACCCAGTAAACAAAACCCTCTATCCCCTGGTACAGCAATCCTTCTAATATAAGCTTGGGAGACGAAGAGGTCATTTCTCCCGCGATTTCCCCTCGTCCCCCTATCCCCTTGTCCTCTTGTCCCGAAGCAGCCAATCGGCGCGATAAAGCCTCTAGAGGTTGTGCGCCCGGTCTCAAACTTTTGATCCACCAATTTTCGCTACCCGGTAATTGTTTACCCGAACGCAATTGAGTCATCAATCCCGCTTGTACGACAGAAGATTTCCCACTCCCAGAAGCTCCTACCACAGCTAGGAATGAATTGCGTGCTAAGTCATTAATTAACTGTTGGGTTAAGGTTTCTCTACCGTAAAAATACTGAACATCTTCTTCCCCAAACGCTTCTAAACCTTTGTAAGGGCAAATTCCTAAGTCCAATGCTACAGCTTTGCGATCGCTGCGCGTATCGGTAAAAGCTGGTATAATTTCGATAATACCTTGCGTACCTGACAGCCAAATGTGGAGTGGAAAAGCTCCTGCTAGGTAGACTTGCAATTGAGTAATCCAACCCGCTATTGATAAGCCACTTGGTTTAGAAGCTGTTGTTAAAGTATTGACCAGAGCATCTGCAAATTGTTCTAAATTGTAACGGGGCGAATTGGCTGCAATAATACATTGCGCTTTTTCAGAACCGACTTGTAAATCTTCAATCCATTCGTGTGGGGTAAAGCGATCGCTCTCCCCCGCCAAAAAGTCTAAAATGATAATCTGTTGGGCTGCTTGAGAGCGACGCAACTGCTGTCTCAACCAAGCACGGCTCAACCAAACATCTTCAGACAGTACTAAAGCCACTTCTCCTGTCGGAGTCTCCTCCAGTCGTCCGCGCAAATATAACAATACTGTTGCTGGTTTTTCAGCTTTCTGTTGTTTTTGGTTTGGTAAATACAAAAATTCTTGAATTGCTTCTCGAACCTCTTTGGCAGTTGCTTTCCCCTGTCGGGGTAAATACTCCAACTCAAAGCCACCAGCACTACGCAAAACTTTACAAAAAGCCAGTGTTATTTGACTACCGCTCAATCCTTCAACGACAAGTGCTTGCCTTATGGGACGCGGTTCTTCAATCGCCCCAATGGAACCAATAATCAGTTCTCCAACGCCTTCTACAATTCGTTTGGGAGTTTGTAAGGGATATTCCCGAAACAACTGCGTGTCCCCTTTGCCGCGTTTTTGCTGATTGATCAGGCGCAGTTGTTGGTTCGTTTTATCTATATATTGTAGGGTTTGGTGATAAACATAGCGATAAAGACCATCAGCAGAAATTGCTCCTTGTAAATCTGCTGCTTCACCTTGCAATCCGCGCATCAAATAATAAGTAAATACTCCATGCCCTAGTTCTGGAAACTCCCAAGATTGCTGATCGGTATCGCAAGAAAGCAGGGCATAAAATCCCTTACTCATGGCAGCGACTTTCTGCAAAACTTCCACCAGTTGACGCGTAGCATTCAGTAAAGGTTCTGCTACAGTTGCGCCCCTAAGTGTCATACCGCCACTATGACATGCATCGAGCCATACAAGCTGATTTTGTGCATTACATTTCCCCAATAATTGCAAAAGTTCCTGTATGGCTAAACCCGTATTGAGTATGTCATCTTTTTGAGTATTTGCCAAACATAGGAATGTTTGATGAGTGTTTGGCACGAATATCCCATGACCGGAGAAATAAAAGAGAATTGTGTCTTGTGGGCGAGCCGCAGTAGAGATTTCTTGAAGGCTAGCACGGACAGTTTCTAAGTAAGGTAATTGTGGGGCAAAATCATGGTAAATTTTTATTTCTTTTTGCGGAAAATGCTCGGTTGCTCCCACCAAAGCTTTCGCTAACCCCTGACAATCCACTGCTGAGTAATTCAAATTTGGGAGTCGCTCATCTTGGTAGTGGTTGACTCCCACCAATAGCAGCCAAAGTTTGGCAGCACTTGTTTGTTGAGTGTAAGTTGAGCGACTCGTACCAACTGCACGCGGACACATTTTATTCTATAGGTCTCCTATTCTATACGTAGCTAAAACGACTAAAAGGGGCAAGACTCCGAGCTACAAGACAATTCTTAATGTATTGCAGCTTAACTGAGAACCGCTATATTTCGGAACAAATTATAAGCTCTTTGTAGTAAAGTTTTGGGGAAGCGTCTTTGCTCGACCCATTTGTTCTTTAGGTCAGCTTGCGTATTTTTATGCACCCTCGAAATAACCTTGTTGAAATCTTTTCGACTTTTTTAGTATTTGCCGACGATCGCTTCTGTCGTTGGGTAACGGATGCTAAGCTCCGTCGTAGTATAGCAAATGCACTACAGCAAACTCCACAAGAAACGGACGAAGACGTTTGGATTGGCTTTTTTTACGATCGATTACACAAATCTTCATCAGCAAGACTTGCCAAAGAACATACTATCGCTTACTTACAAGAACCCTGCTACTGGACATCTCAAAAAATAGTTGCTAGCTTTGCCACAACCCAGTACAAGCTATCGGACTGTTTTCAAATAGCAATTACCCAAGTTGATAAAATCCTCAAAGGTTTTAACCCCAATAGCGGTTCTAGGTTAAAAAACTATGCCAGTACAGTCTTTGGGGCTGCTATTCGTGAAACTTTCAGACAGCGTCATGAAATAGATATTTGTACGGATTGGGGACTCTTAAGAAAAATTAGTAAAAAGCGTTTGGAAGAATCATTGCAAGCCGAGAGCTTACCTAAAGACAAGATTGTTGCTTACATGAGTGTCTGGAACTGTTTCAAGTTGCTTTACGTACCGAGTCAAGCTCATAGCAGCCGTCAATTATCGAAACCAGATAATCAAACTTGGGAAGCGATCGCTAAAGCTTACAACTCACAAACCCATCAGCAAGTTAATCCCCAAATGTTAGAAGCTTGGCTGCTTGCTTGCGCCAAAGCTGTACGTAGGTACCTTTATCCCAATGTTGCTTCTTTCAATGCTCCCATTAATTCAGAAGATTCTGGTGAGTGGTTAGATAATATACCAGCCGATGAACTAGACTCGCCCCTCGCTTATACGATCGCCCAAGAAGAACAACAGTTAAGAGTCTCCCAACAATCTGAGATTCATAACGTATTGAGAGAAGCGCTGACCCAATTAGATCCGCAAGCTAGAGAAATTTTGCAACTCTACTACGCTCAAGGATTGACTCAACAACAGATTGCCAAACAACTCCAAGTTCAGCAATATACTGTTTCGCGCCGATTGACCAAAACTAGAGAAACCTTGCTGAAGTCTTTAGCGAATTGGAGCCAAGAACACCTGCATATTTCTATTACACCAGACATACTTAAAACTACGAGCGCTGTAATGGAGGAATGGCTGCAATTTTACTACACCCAAAATAAAAATCAAAAAGCTGTTTAACCTTTTCTTGCTCTGTAAAAACACTTAATCCCTAAAATAATCGCCATGACTGGAAACCCCACTGTTTTTACCTTTACTTCACCGACTCACCTGATTTTGGAAGTACCAGAAAACGTTCAGAATCAGATTTGGCAAGAAAACACGTCTTTTTCCAATCAAACTTCTCGCTATCAAGCGTATATCAATCAAATTTGCCTTTTTGCTGTCTTAGCCTGGTTGCAAGAAGACTTAGCACCGCACGCAAAGCCTTGGCTGGGTAGTGCTGCTTTACCCAGTTTCTGGGAATTTGTCAGTGGAACTGCGATCGCCATCAATGAAACTCGGTTGATTTTGGTTCCCAGTGAAGAAATGGATATGAGTGAATTGCGAATCGCACAAGAATGGGTAGATATACCAAGTTGGGCTGGGGATTATTATCTAGCAGTACAAGTCGAACCAGAGGATGAATACGTAAAAGTTTGGGGCTACTGTACTCACGAACAACTCAAAAGAAAGGGGAGTTATGACGCCAGCGATCGCACTTATTCTTTAGAAGCAACAGAGATTGTTGAGGACATCAGTACTTTAGCAGTCGCATATCAACTTTGCCCGCAAGAAGTGACACGGAGTACCATCCAACCATTACCGACTTTATCACAAGAGCAAGCACAGAACCTCATTTCTCGTTTGGCAACAAGCGAGATTGTTTCACCAAGGATGGAAATCCCTTTTCAACTTTGGGGTGGATTAATGGAGCATGGGGGATGGCGCAAAAGCTTATACCACCGACGCTTGGGACTGCAAGAAGAGTGGTCGCTTCTCGCTTGGCTGGAAAACGGTATTTCTCAAGTGGGGGAAGCCCTTGGATGGGAAAGGTTCAATTTACAACACAGTGCAGCCGGAGCCAGAAGTACGGAAGAAGAAAGACAATTAGATACCTTCTTCTCTCGTCAGTTGTCCATCGCAGGTCAATCTTACGAACTGAGGATATCACCAAAACAACAAGAAGAGGCGATTGTTTGGCGCTTTGAGTTGCGTAATGCTGTGGAAGAATTGGCTATTCCTGGTGGTTTTACACTCAGACTTTTGACCGAAGATTTGCAGCCATTTCCCAATAATGAAGATGTAGCGACAACTACGGTCAAACAACTGTTTGTGGAAGTCGCTCTAGAACCACAAGAAGGTATAGTTTGGGAAATAACACCTTTTCCTGAAAACTATGAGCGAGAAATTCTGAGATTTTAAAAATTTTTTGATTCCTAGTATTGAAAATTGCTTTCTATTGCTATTCTGTTTGGATTTTTTATGCAAAAGTTTAGTAAGATTTAGTGTATCATTGCAGATTTTTGAGAAAATTAAGAATTTTTAGAAAAATTCAGGTCAGAATTGGTCATCTTTAAGCGTGGGATGGGTGCGCTTGCGGTTGCAGCCGAAGAGCGATGGCATACACAGCGCCTAAAATGAAAAAAATGTGCGTCTTTCATACATTACTAGCGGCGATTTTTGCGGCTAGTCGGAGGCTCACATCTTGCACCAAAGTATTAATACTAGATTTTTGCATTTTTAATAAACATATATTTTTATCAATAACACGAAAAATTGGAATTTCTAGCCTGCGTAGGCAGGCTTCGTTTGTATAGCCTCACCCTTATAGGGTGTAGGTGCAAGATATCGGTTAGGGGGGAGCGAACATTTATTGGTGCGTCTATATAATTATTATGCCAGTCATCTTCACACCATTGCCACACATTCCCGTGCATATCGTACAAACCAAAAGCGTTAGGGGGAAAAGAACTTACATCTGTGGTTTGATCTCGCAACTTTCCCTTTGGTGCAGCACCTAATATATAGTGTGTTTGAACTCGCACATCTAGCAGCACTTCGCGATCGCGATCGCCAAACAACAACAATGATGTTCTTGACCGACTTAGCACATCGTTGTTTAGTTTTCCGTATATTCAAACAGGAGTTCCTGAGAATGCTTGATATATTAGGATTGAAAAAAGATTATACCTAAACTTTCCGTATAATAAATAGCTAGGCAGCGAGAAAAAGCCGAACATCTCGATCGCGGTTAAGCGTTCATGGACGGCACGACAACTGTTTCACAATCTGCTGGGGTGTTAGTACACTTGTCTTGCAAGGGAGCAGTAAGCACATGGAAAAGATCGTTATCGTGAAATGGAGAATTAAGGAGTCGGAAACGTCTCGGGTCCTGAAATTGCTACCGGAACTGGCCGAGAAGACCAGATCGGAGGAAGGCAACATTGCCTACACAATTTATCAGTCGGAAAACGATCCTTGCGAACTCATTCTTTGCGAACACTACACCGACACCGCTGCCGCAGAATCTCACAGGCAATCGGAACACTATAAAAGAATCGTTGCAGAAGAGATAATCCCCTATCTTGAAGACCGCGAGGTGATATCGGTGAAGAAGCTTGTTTAAAGCTCTGTCCTAAACCGAACCAAACAATAAGGAGAAACTATGTCAAAGAAGATTCTTATTATCGTATCGAACGCATACACCATCGGTCCGAACAACCGAAGGACGGGAAATTTCCTGCCGGAGGTCGCACATCCTTATGCTGAATTCGACAGAGCAAAATACCAAATTGATTTCGCAAGTCTCACCGGAGATACACCGTTTTTGGATGCGCTCAATCTTGCTGACGATCCTGACAACCTAGCCTTTTTGGTAGGAAAAGGGTGGGCCGCAATGCAGAAAGCGAAGAAGCTCTCAAACGTGGACGTTAGCCAGTACGATGCCATCTTTATACCTGGCGGTTTGGCACCGATGGTCGATATGCCTGAGCATCCGCTCCTCAAAAAGGTTGTGAAAGAGACATACGAGCGGGGTGCTGTTGTTGGGGCCGTTTGTCATGGTCCAGTTTCGTTGCTGAACGTCAAGTTGAGCAACGGCACTCTCCTGCTCGCTGGGAAGAATATCAGTTCATTTACAAACGACGAAGAAGAAAACTACGCAAAAGATGATGTGCCTTTCGAGTTGGAAACGGCGCTCACCAAACAAGGCGCACTTTTCCACAAGACGGCACCCTGGCAAGCATTCAGCATTGCCGATGGAAATCTCGTTACCGGACAGAATCCTGCTTCTGCCAAAGGTGTCGCAGAGAAGATGATCGCGCTCTTGGAGTCTGCTTGAGGCAGCATCGTTAAGACGGTGCTCGGTCGCTGCATAAGGGTGACCGCCGAGAGGTAGAGTTGAGGGGAGAAAGAAATATTTGATTGTTATCTAATGTGCGTTCATCGCACCTATTCCTAATAAGAACGTTAACTGTAGGTATCTTCAAACGCACAAAGCGCCCTCCTTTTAGGAGAGCGCCTTTTATCTAGTCTTGATGCTTTTTAGTCGCGTACTGCTATGATTAGCCGTTGATAGCAGGAGCGCTTTGAGCAACAGGTGCAGCTTCAGTTGCAGCTAAGTCGAGAGGGAAGTTGTGAGCGTTGCGCTCGTGCATCACTTCCATACCGAGGTTAGCGCGGTTGAGGATGTCTGCCCAGGTGCCGATAGCACGACCTTGTGAGTCAATTACCGACTGGTTGAAGTTGAAGCCGTTGAGGTTGAACGCCATGGTGCTGATGCCCAGTGCGGTGAACCAGATGCCTACTACTGGCCATGCTGCCAAGAAGAAGTGCAAACTGCGGCTGTTGTTGAATGATGCGTATTGGAAGATCAAGCGACCGAAGTAGCCGTGTGCTGCGACGATGTTGTAGGTCTCTTCTTCTTGTCCGAACTTGTAACCGTAGTTCTGTGACTCGGTTTCGGTTGTTTCACGTACCAAGGAAGAGGTGACCAGAGAACCGTGCATTGCACTGAACAGAGAACCACCGAATACACCTGCTACACCTAACTGGTGGAAGGGGTGCATGAGGATGTTGTGCTCTGCTTGGAACACCAACATGAAGTTGAAGGTGCCAGAGATTCCCAAAGGCATACCGTCAGAGAAAGAACCTTGACCGATGGGGTAGATCAAGAATACTGCAGTTGCAGCAGCAACAGGTGCGCTGAATGCTACGCAGATCCAAGGACGCATACCCAAGCGGTAGGACAATTCCCACTCACGACCCAAGTAGCAGAATACACCAATCAGGAAGTGGAAAATCACTAACTGGTATGGACCACCATTGTAGAGCCACTCATCTAAGGAAGCGGCTTCCCAGATGGGGTAGAAGTGAAGACCAATTGCGTTAGAAGAAGGAACAACTGCACCTGAGATGATGTTGTTGCCGTAGAGCAAAGAACCTGCAACAGGTTCGCGGATACCATCGATATCTACAGGAGGTGCTGCGATGAAGGCGATGATGAAGCAGATTGCCGCCGAGAGCAGTGTAGGGATCATCAGTACGCCGAACCAGCCGACATAAAGGCGGTTTTCGGTGGAGGTGATCCAGTTACAGAACTGCTCCCATACGTTGGCGCTTTGGCGCTGCTGTAAGGTTGCTGTCATGGTTTTATGATTGCGGTTGTTTTATATGAATGAATCAGGCTTTTTGTGCGCCTGTATCTTTAATTTACATCTGTTTACACAACTTTACAATACTCTTCTCTTTATTAGAAGTGATATAAAGTATTAGCTTGAGTTATGATTCGCGATCGGGCGATACCCACGCTCGCGTGGATAGCCATCTTTAAGATGGCATCAACCTCCTTATAATGTTCAAATCCCAAGCGAACAGTAAAGCTATGCAAGCAAAACTTTTGGAGCAATTTTCCTCCTCTGATGCTGAAGTCATCTTGGAACGCTTACCCGAACGAATTCGAGCTGCCCTAATTGCCCGTGCTACTGAAATTGAGTATCCAGTTGAAGCAGTCATTGAGATGGCGATCGCCAGCTTCCTCGATACGGAGGCATTAGGTTTTGCAGATTGTAAAGTAAGCCCAACTTATGAGAGTGCCTAGAACGATCGCTAAAACCGCCAGCCGAACCAGGGCGGCTCGTGAGAGTAGTTGAATTGCAAACAGATGGTTTCTCTTTACCTTAGCCATCACACAATACCTTAGCCAAAAAAGGAGTATGAAGAGAGAGGGCTGTCATGCGATCGCACTTTCTCAGTAAGTAGCATACAGTGATGAATCATAACTCAAGCTAATACTTTATATCACTTCTTACTTTTAAAAACCAATACAAAATGAATGTTGTGGGTCATCACGTCATTTTTTACCAAACATTTAAAGTAACGTGAGTTTGAATAAGAACCCAAGGGTAAAAGTGGCGGGCGTGACACGAGCCGCGCCATAATCTTTGAAAGCCTTTTTACTGTAGGGTTATAAAAAAATTGCTTTAGTACCCGAAAATCGCATAAAAACCTTATTGTTACCATTTGTCACAAGTTGAGCCTGTAATAGCATTTCACCAAATAATTGCTGTATACGAGCCCCCCAAACCCTTATTAGTAGAGGGGTTGGGGGGCTCGCATTTGTCTCAAAGATTTCGGGAATGGGTATAAGTAATCGCCAAGAATAGTAAAAATGAAAAATTTCCAAACATCCTCTTACAAGCAACTTTCCAACCCTTAAGAAGAAAGGGTAAATTTTCACTCTTGGATGCTCAGAATTTTCTGCTCCAAATAATGCTGAAGCAAACGATCGCTCTTAATAAATTTCCGTATTTCACTTACTTGCTCGCTGCTAATTTCAGTCGCTCCAGGGACAAAACATATTCCCAAAATACATATTTGCGGTGGGAGATATTTCCCGGTTAGTTTATAATTTAGTGTTGCCATAAGTTCACCATTTCTGTTCAAATAATAGAAAGCTACTCGTCTTCGTCTTTTGGCAGTCGCTCATTTGACAGAACCGTATTCTGCAAACACAGTATTCAGACTTTTTTCTGTCACTTTATAAAAAAGATTGCCTATATAAACTGACATACAAGGTCTCCGAAATTATAAATGTGTGGAGACTTAAGTTTCGGAGAAAAGTTTGCCAATACCAAAAACAACAAAGCCTGTTAATACTAAAAACAAAAGCTGTTAACCGAATTAACTCTCATCTACTATCATGGCATAGTGAATAACTTTACACACAGGTAACGAGAAAAACGTTATATAAAATAATATAAACAATTAAGAGCTAAGTATACATCCAGATAGAAACTTTGATGCGGTACGACGATAACCGCTCGCGTGTACGGGGAGAAGATATGTTGGACACAATGCTTTAAAGAGGAGTGTCTGAGCCAATAGATAGCAGAGTTCATCCAGATTAAAGTGATGTGTCTGGTGCAAACTCCCTGGTTTGGTAATGGTGTTGGCATAAATTTCACATGGCGGTTGAGGACATAGGAGCAATTCAAGGACGCAAGCCCAAGATGAGGTGAGCTTCTGTAAAGTTGGGAGCCCACCGCTCCTTGTGGGGTCGTTCACGAACGCAATCCAACTAGTACGGGAAATATTGAAAAACTCGTTTGCGATCGCTCTTGCAAAACCAACTCTACCCCTTCTTTTGCTGTCTTCGACTCGTTCAAAATAAATTCACTGGGTCTTTGATATTCATGGAATATTTTTTCAATGACACAAATATCTATTGGCTCCATAAAATTCAACATCCTGTGTAGGGGTAACATTTCTGTTTTATCAATATAGTTTTTTATTTTAGAGGTTTTAGAAACATACTCATCAATACCTATATTGGGTATTCCAAGAAGATCGGCAAGCATGACAGAGTGAAGCCTATTTCCAAAGTGAAAATCCATTTGGCTGAGAAGTTCCACAAAATCTTGTGGCTGGCTCCATGAGTGGATCTTGCAATTTCTATCAGGTAAGTAGTTCTTCAGTAATTTATGAAATTTATTATCGTTTTTTTCCACACCCACTTGAGCAGGTAATAAATGAATCACTGCATTAAACTTTTCAATCAATGGAAGTAGCTGTTGTGAATAGAACTCAGCCCTTCCTTCACCCCACCAGAAATTGCCTGTAAATGAAATATTTTGTATTTGATTTGCGCGATCGCTTTTAATCCACTTTTCATATCTGTCCGGATTTAAAAATGCTAAATAACCTCCTAAATAGGCTTTAATAGAATCCATTTTAGAAACAGCCAAGTTATAGGAATTTTTATCTCTTAAATACAAGATATCTGCATTTTTCAAAACCTTTGCTTTCGTTGTCAATTCTTCGATACTAAAAGATTCTAAACCTACACCCAAATAACAGAAGCGCTTACCTACCAATTTAGCAAATTGTTGCATCATCAGCAATTTATTAGAACTGTCTTTTAAGTTATAAGTACTACCGCCCCAAATTAAATAATCGCTTTGAAAAAGTATAAAAATTTTTTGAAGGATTGATAATTTACGAGTATTGCAAAAGACAACTTTAGTGTTTGTGCTTTCATAAGATGTATCTTCACAAAACACAAATATATTTTTAATAATTTCTTGACTGGCGAAAATTTCAATCAGTTCTTGGATAGATAAATCGTCCCCAATATTCTTAAATCCATAATAACCCAATAAAAGAATATTCATATGTTTTCTATAGAGAATAAAGAACGGGAATTTTCCGTTCCTCGTTCCCTATTCCCTGTCTCCTTTCTGTGTAATTTCTTCCTTTTTAATTGATATTTAAAGTTAGTAACATCGGGAGGAGTACGGAAGTATATTGCAAAGATTGGCTCGTTGATGACAACTTAAAAACGAGTAGATTTTGTCAAGACTCAGCTTGGAAAAATTTACGTACACTTAAGTAATAATATTTAGATTGATGTCAGGATTCTCCCAAACCTTGGTCTTTTTGACTTTTTTTGTAAGGACACTGTTGGCGATCGCGCAACCCTAGCCCCTAACCCGTCTTAACAAACCAAATGCTTGAGGACGTAACTTGACAGGTAAAACTGACAAAGTTAATCCAATCCATGCTTTAGCTGTAGAAAAAGATTGACCAGCCAACACTAACTTGCGTCCTTTTTGTGTTTCCCCCTTTTCAATTAACCGCAAACCTAATAACAATTGGGTTTCTGCAAGACGCTGTTGCCTAATTTTTTCTAATTTTTCAGTCTCAAATTTATAACTCTGCAAATACCGGATTTTATCGCTGAGATATGGAATTGCGCGATCGATACCTTGCTGTTGTGGGTGGAAACGATATTCCATTAATAACTCTGGTAGATAATAACCCTTTTTTCCTGCCAAAGCCAGCCTGACAAACAAATCGTTATCCTCGCAATTCTGCCAATTGGGTTGCATAAATCCCAACTCCTGTAAGGTAGCACGTCGAAATAAAGTGGCTCCTATTTGAAAACTTTGGTTAACAAACACAACTTCTAATAAATTATCGATCGCACCCTCTGACAAACTCGCCCTACCCCAAGAGCGAGAATTTTCTTGAGTTCTGGTTTCATCCCGCAAATTATTAATATCAATAATCCAATGATCTGTACCAACAAAATCTATACTCAAATCTTTATCGAGAATAGCAGCAGTCCGTGACAGAAATTCTGGAGTTAAGCGATCGTCATCATCAAATTTAATAAAATAGTCACCCGTTGCTGCATCAAAGCCAGAACGCATATTATTGCTTTTACCAATATTTTGCGAATGACGAATATACTTGATACGGCTGTCTGTGTACTGGGACATGAGGTTAGGTGTACCGTCTTGAGAACCGTCATCACACACAATTAATTCAAAGTCTTGGTAAGTTTGCTTGAGTACACTTTCAATAGCATGTGGTAATAGATTCATTCGATTAAAGGTTGGTATACAAACACTAATTTTAGACATATATTATATTCCGATAAAAAATTAGATAATTGATCTTTTTACTTTACTGACAGCTTTTTTGATATACCAATAAGTTTTTGACCAAACGCCAGGAAGTTTTAATTTTAATGGTTTGAGTTCTGGCTGTTTGAGAAAGCGGTAATGCAAAAACTCATCTTTATAACAAATCTCAACATCTTCTCCTTTACACAATCTAGAAAAATCATTGGAGGAGTAACTCATATAGTGAAGGCGATGAATTGCTTTTAACTCCTCTTGATTGTAAAGAACATTATTAATATTGACAAACTCATCTGCATTAGCACAGTTACCGGTTCTATCTTGACTGTTAGCACTGAGGGTATAGTTAAACATGGAGTATTTACAATCAATAGTCATGTAATTAAATAAAGCCGAACTCGACCACCAAAACTTGCTTTTAATCCATTCAATTTCCCGTTTTTCAATCAGACGTTCTTTGAAATCATTTAATTGTGTACTATCAAAGAGCTTTTGATGGGAACCAAAAAAACTATTGCAGTGAATTCTAGATCGTAATTGGTCTTCTGTAAAATGAGTGACACTAGAAATATCCTCTAATTTGATATCTATAACTTTTTTTGGCTTAGCATGTTCCCAATCATCAAAGACTAAGTCGTAGCTGTTTAATTTGGCAAACACATCATTTAAATGTTTCATTGCTAAACTATCAGCATCATAAAAAACAAATTTTTCAAATTTTCCATCAAATGCAGCCAACTTTCTATGAACAAATCCTTTATACCAGCCCGGACGGTTTAATTTAGATTCTTTAGCTCTTGGATGAGCATCCCACACTTGGTTGACAAAATCGTCCCATCGCTGAAGGGCTTCAGGATCGTCAAAAATGGTTACATTTTTTCTAGATTGAATTTCTTGCTTGACAAGCTCTAGTTTGTCATCATAAGGAATAATACAAATAGGTATATCCGGGCTAACATTGACTTCAATACTATTAAGTAATGCTACAAGTTGGTCGTAAGTTTTGTCATTAGCTAGAGTATAAATACCGATATTATTCATAATAAGACTTCATATAAATATAATAGTGTTGTAACAAGATAAAGTCTCTACATAAAAACATTTGCATTATCATTTTAATTTATCCAAAAACTAGGGTGCTTTAATAACTGACTTGTCAATATTAACAAAACTGATTTAAAAATAGGGTGTGTTGTCCTCTTACTAGCGACCTTTATACAACCTAACACTCTATGAAAATTGTAATGGTATCTTCTACTTTTCCCTATCCGCCAACACGTGGTGGAACTCAAGTAAGAACATATAATTTACTGAAATACCTCTGTCAACAGCATAATATCACCCTAGTCACTCAAAGAGAACCTGACGTTACAGAGACGGAAATAAAAGAATTGCGAGAGAGTGTTTCTCATCTTGTTCTTTTTAATCGCCCGCAAGACGTAAGTACATCCGGAGGAATACTGAAGAAAGCTCAACGTTTTGCTACTTTCCTCTCTAAAGGTACGCCACCTAGTGTTTTAAACCGTTACTCTCCTGAAATGAGCAATTGGATTGAAAGTTTTGTACAAACAGGAAAATGTGATGTCGTAACGTGCGAACACAGCGTGAATGAAATTTATGTGCGTCCCTATTTTCAAAAACAGATTAAAACAGTAGTTAACATTCACAGCTCTGTCTATGGGACTTGTCGCAACCAACTAGAAACTGGTATCTCAGAAAATAAACTAAGAGATAAACTCTATCTACCTCTTTTACGTCGCTACGAGCAAGGCTACTGCTCTAAATTCTCAGACATTGTGGTTACGACGGAAGAAGATAGGGTGCAAATGCAGGAGTTCAAGCCGAATTGCGATATTGCAGTGATTCCCAATGGAGTTGATTTAGATTCATTTCCTCAACGGACTACCGATCCGGGCGGACATCGCTTAATTTTCATAGGGGCGATGGATAATCTAGCAAATATTGATGCTGTTTGTTTCTTCAGCAATGAAGTTTTGCCAGAACTGCGAAAGATTTACTCAGATACAACTTTCGATATCGTTGGTTCTCGTCCCGCACCAGAAGTTTTAGCACTTAGAGATAAACCCGGAGTTACCGTTACCGGACGCGTACCTTCAATGGTAGATTATTTACATCAAGCAACTGTCTGCGTTATTCCCATGCGGACGGGATTTGGTATCAAAAATAAAACCTTAGAAGCAATGGCTGCAGGTACACCGATTGTTGCAGGCGATCGCGGTTTAGAAGGACTTGCTGTGGATCGAGTCGGTGTACCACTCAGAGCATTACGAGCCAATCAACCAGCTGAGTATATTAATGCCATCAGCCAACTCTTTGAAAACCCGCAGTTACGCTCGGAATTATCACAGAACGGCAGACAGCTCGTAGAAACAGATTTTACTTGGGATACTGCTGGTAAAAGATACGAACAAGTTCTGTTGACAGTGACCGCGAAGAGTTGACCGCTTAATGCTTTTGCCTTCGTAGTTCTGGCTTTTTAATTTGCGAAGGCAACATTAGCTATCAAATAAACGTCTCATGATGCACATAAGTGTCTACCAGGCAGAAACCTATATGCTAACTCATGATTTTCTAATTGATTTTATTCAGTCACGAGAGTTTTTATATCATTGAGTCTATAAGAATCAGTGTAACTTTTTTTAGGGAAAGATCTTGCTATTTGGAGACAAATAGTATACTCTTTTCGCCTATAATCTACGTAAAACTCCCGTGTTGTGAGAAATACCACTACTATGTCTGCCAAGAAAACAGACCCTTTAAAAATTTGGTTGATAGCGCTCGCCGCGACGTTTAGTTTATCACCAATCCTCATTTGCTTAGCATTTACCAAAATGGAGGGCTTGTCAACAGAACAAAAAATAGAAACTAGAACACAAGCAATATCAACAACTGCCACTTTCTTTCTGGGATTGGTAGTGATGATGAATGCTTACTTTGCCGCAAAACGTGTAGAAGCAAGCAGAGCAGGAGCGATCGCAGCAGAAAAAAGCAATGAAATTGAGATACAAAACACTCAACTAGCCAAAGAAAAGCTGATTGCAGAAAAATTTATGACTGCAATTACTCAACTCGGTCATGAAAGTGTTGCCACAAGAACAGGTGCGATTTATACCTTAGAAAGAGTGGCTCAAGATTGTCCCAAAGAATATTGGACAATTATGGAAATACTCACTGCTTTTGTGCGAGAGAATTCCGTCGAGCAATATCAACATGCAAGTTTTGAGAAAAGATTAAACATTCGTACAGATATTCAAGCAGCGCTTACTGTTATTGGCAGGCGCGAAGCAGAGAGAGATTTACCCAACCAAAGAATTGATTTGCGGAATGCTGACATAAAGAGGGCTGACCTGCACAAAGCTAACTTGCAACAAGCAAACCTGCGGGGAGCCGATTTAAGTGAAGCAGACTTGCGCGGTGCGGATTTGTCCGAAGCAGATTTGGAGAATGCAAAACTCTGCGGATCTGTGTTGTACGAAGCCAACCTGCAATCAACAAATTTGGAGGAAGCCAATCTTTCCGGGGCAAATTTAAATCGTGCTTGGGTATGTGGGGCAAACCTACGCTCAGCCTGTCTTTCAGGAACCAGTTTGCGTGGAGCAAACCTACAAGGAGCAAATTTATATAAAGCGAATTTGTGCGGCTCCAATTTAAAAGTTGCGAATTTACAAGGAGCAAAGCTATTTCTTGCGAATTTACAAGGGGCAAAACTTGGAAAAGCCAACTTACAGGGAACGGGATTGATTGGTGCGAACCTGCAACAAGCAAACTTGAATGGAGCGAACCTGCAACAAGCAAATTTGAATGCAGCCAAACTACAGCACGCAGAAGTCTTTTTTGCCAACCTCTCGGAAGCTAGTCTTCGCGAAGTTGACCTCTATGGCGCGAACCTTATGGGGACAAACTTACAAATGGCAATTCTGGATGAAGCAAATCTTTGCGGGGCAAACCTTCTAGGAGCCAATCTCAGTATGACAAACTTAAGTGATGTCAAACTTGAAGGAGCCATCCTTACAGGCGTTAAAAATTTAGAACCGCATCAGATTACAGTCGCTTCCGGTGATGTGACAACCCGCTTACCAGAAAATGTCGATCTACCAAATCATTGGACGCAAATCAGCTAATTCACAGCAGGTTAATACTTAACAAGCTGTGTCAAAATTTATTTGCACGGTATGTGCAACAGGGTGCGTCCCTCATTTCATGAATTCAAGGTATTGAAATTTATCATTTACATAATCTCACGTTAAGGCAGAAATCAAACAAGTTAACTATTGGTTTAGATTCAAAGGTACACTGCCAAACAGAGCATTCATAAAACTCCACTGGCTAAAGAGAACTTGCAAGACAAGAGTGCAGAAAATGCCGATAACGATCGCAGGAGAATTTTGAATTGATATTGCCTGACTTTTGAGTTTGGCAGTAATAGTACTCCCTAAGTTACTGATACTTAATAAATGTATAATTCTACTAGCCATGAACATCTGGATTGCAATTGTCCGAGCTAGTGCAACTTGTCCTGTCTTCTGAAATATCCATTCATACATTCCAAAAAGCAGTATGCCGTTGAACGCAGACACAATCAAAATCTGCCAGAAAATCTGCTGGGATTGCAAAGGTTTGTGACAACGGCGTGCATCTGGAAACATCATCTGACGGGATTTAGGTTCAAACGCCAAAGGGATAGCCAAAGCGGTTGAGTTAACTATGTTCAGCCACAGGATTTGTAGAGGTAAGAGTGCGATTTCTCGTAACATGAGAGCGCTGAGTAAAACTGCTATTAACTCTCCACCATTCATAGGTAGGATAAATGCGATCGCACGACGCAGATTCTGGTAGATTGTTCGTCCTTCCTCAATGGCTGCTTCAATAGAGGCAAAATTGTCATCTCCTAGCAGTACATCAGCCGTTTCTTTAGCAAGATCCGTTCCCGCATCACCCATTGCAATGCCAATGTTCGCCTGTCTTAAGGACGCAGCATCATTCACCTTATCTCCTGCAATTGCCACAATCTCACCCTCAGACTGCAACGCTTCCACAAGACGTAGCTTTTGAACGGGAGTTACCCGAGCAAAAACGACTCCCGCTCGTGCAGCTTGTGCGAGTTCCCTTGCATTCATACGTGCTAGCTGTTGTCCCTCAAATGCTAACAATTGATTTTTGTTTTGCAGCCCCAGTTTTTTGGCAATTGCTACCGCCGTAACGATATGGTCTTTGGTAATCATCTTTACCTGAATTCCCGCAGAATGGAAAGATCGGACGGCGGTAAACACTTCCTTTCGCAGTGGGTCAAATATGCCTTGCAATCCTATAAAAATGAGATCTGATTCTAGATGTTCGCGAGCTAGGGAGTTACAGTTATCTCCCATCAACTTTTTGGCAAATCCCAGCACCCGCAATCCCTGCTTTGCGAGCGTTTCGACTTCAAGCTCCACAGATACGCGGTTGAAGGGAATGAGATTTCCGTCAGAATCCAACATTTGCCGACATCTGTTGAGAATGACTTCCACCGAACCTTTTACATAAATCCTTTTTTCTGAAGAATCGGAAATAAAGGATGATATGTTTTTACGCTTGTCATTGATTTTTGTTCCATGTAAAGTTGCCATAGATTGGAAGTTAGATTCAAAAGGAATCACATCCAGCTTGGGCATGACTTCTGTAAGGCTAGATTGACTTAAACCAGCTTTGCGGGCAACAATAATTAACGCGCCTTCAGTGCGATCGCCGACCACAACCCATTGATTTTGTTTGGGTTCTAGGTGAGAGTTATTGCACAGCAAACCAGCCATCAAGCATTCGCGTAGGGCAATGTTGATTTTAGGATTGTGCTGTTTGAAGTTAAGGTCGTTCCCTGACTCACTTGTTTTTCCCAAGCCAAAATTCAAAAATCGTCCGCCAAAATGAACGGGTTGACGATTTCCAGTTTCCCAGATTGTCCCATTTGAGCTGTAACCCAAACCATCTACTACATACCTTTGCTCACCAGCCCAAATAAGTTGTACAGTCATCTGGTTTTCTGTCAGCGTTTCCGTGTCAGAACAGATGACAGTAGTACCGCTCAGTTTTTCCACCACAGGAAGTTTGCAAATAAGGACATGACGACGCGCCATTCGCGCCACCCCAATGGCTAGAGTGATGGTTAGTACTGCAGATAATCCTTGAGGAATAGCACTCACTACCAGCGCCACGACCACTTCAAACATCTCACTCCAAGAGCGTCCTTGTCCCAACCCCAATACAAAGGTTAAGCTTGCCAGTACCAGCACCATATAGAGCAAAATTTGGCTGTAGTAGTTAAACTTCCACATGAAAGGTGTACTCAAGCGAGTTTGTTGCTTTACGCAACGAGATACTTTCCCCAATTCGGTACTGTTCCCTGTGGCTACAACAATCCCCTTTCCTTGTCCGGAAATGACAAAGCTTCCCGCATAAGCCATGTTACAGCACTTAGCCAAAGGCGTATTTTCATTGAGAGAAATAGTGCTTTTTTGAACGGGCTCTAATTCACCAGTGAGAGAAAACTCATTTATTTGCAAGTTGTGCGTACTCGCAAGCCGCAGGTCAGCCGGAACCAGATCGCCTGCGTTCAAGAGTACTAAGTCACCCGGTATTAATTCTTGAGCGGGGATGCGAACTTTTTTGCCATCACGTATTACATTTGCTTTTTTTGCTACTGCTTCTACAACAGCAGCAATTGACCTTTCCGCACTCGATTCCTGTAGATCCAAAATCACAGCATTGAGGATTGCCATACCCCAAAATGCGATCGCATATGTCCGGAAACCAAGTATAGCTTCGATGGCTCCCAAGAGTACTAAAATATACAAATTAGGCTGAGAAAATTGCATTTTTAAGCGCAACCAAATGCTTTTACCTTGTTTGTTGGTAAATTCATTCAGCCCAACTTCAGTTTGTCGGCGTTCAACTTCAGCAGACGCCAAACCCGTTTCTATATTTGTATCAAGCAAAAAAGCAACTTCTCTAAAATGAACGTGATGCCATTGAGTGCGAGAAGATTGATAAGTATTTATAACTGATTTGTCTAGAGATATTGCCATACTCACCTCTTTAACAGTAACCAGTAACTGGTAACAAAAATAAAAAAAGATTCTTGCATTAACACAAGAATCGAGTGTGATGTTAGAGGAGTTAATTCTATGTTGTTAGGTTATTCAAAAAAAGTTGAAAATGTAGGGAGAAATCGGGTAAAAATCGGGTAGAATCAAAGCTGCTTGAGACGGTAACCCAGCCCGTGAACTGTCTCAATAAAATCATCTGGCGCACCAACTTCCCTAAGTTTTTGCCGCAAACTTTTGATGTGGGACTTTACCGTTTCCTCACTGGGTGGATCTTCTAGCGACCAGACTCGTTCAATAATTCCCGGTCTACTTAAGACTCGACGACCGCTAGAAACCAGTAGCTCCAGAATCGCATACTCCTTTGGAGTCAAATTGACAAACCGATCTTCATAGGTAACTTCGTAGGTACTCGGACTGATGCACAAATTCCCCCAAAAAAGTTTGGCTCCGACTCTAGAACTTCCTCGACGCAAGAGCGCCCGCACGCGAGCCATAAGTTCCCCGAGGTCAAAGGGCTTGACCATGTAGTCATCTGCTCCAGCATCCAGCCCTGCAATTTTATCTGCTACGGTATCGCGAGCGGTAAGCATGAGGATGGGAATGGAAAAGTTACACCCATCATCTGCGATCGCTCTAGCACCATGACGCACTTGTTGACAGAACCCAATTCCATCTAGTTTCGGTAAAGTTATATCTAGCAGAATTAAGTCATAATTTAGAGTTTGAACATAGTTCAATGCTGTTTCGCCATCCTGTACCACGTCCACCACATACTGACGGTTGGTTAGAGCCTCCGCTAGCATATCAGCAATTTGGGCATCATCTTCAACTACCAAAATACGCATTATTGAGAATTTAAGATTTTGGATTTCGGATTTTAAATTTTAGCAGGCATAAAACATGATGAAGTGGTCTTTTGAGGGAAAGTGGATTGCAGGTGGGTTTGGTCTCGCAATGGCAGTTATGGCTGTCATAAGTGGTATTTCTTACCAAAATGCAACTAGTTTAGAAAAAAGCACAGACAAAGTCAAACAAAGTCATGAAGTGCTAGAAACTCTAATTGGCATTACTGCCACCTTAAATGATGCTGACTCAGGGCGACGCGGTTATATTCTTTTGGGAGATAAGTCAGAGTTAAAGCGTTACTATCAGGCAACTCAAACAATCGAACTAAAACTTAAAAAATTGCAAAAATTGTTAGAAAACAATATCAAAAGTGACGAACAGATAACAAAGCTAGAAGCCCTTCTACAACAAAGAATTGCTATTGCCCAAAAGTCTATTGAACTTTACCAAAAAGGTAATTATTTTACACCAGATCAGACCACTCTCGCCGCTTCTAGCAAGCGCAATTTAACCGAACTGCAACAAATTATTGACCAAATGCAGCTTGAGGAAAAACAGGCACTAGAAGTGTGGGTGCAAGAATTTCAGTTCATCATTCAGTCTAGAATGCTAATTGAAATATTAGGAACTTTTTTCACTTTTGCTATTCTATTTGGGGTTTACAGCCAACTCTATCGACAAATGAATAAGCGCCAGCAAGCAGAAAATCTTAAAAACAAGCTAGCTCAAGAAAAAGAACTAGGTGAACTCAAGCTTCAGTTTTTCTCCATGGCTTCTCATGAATTTCGTACTCCTTTAAGCGTGATTTTAGGTTCGGCACAACTTTTGGAAGAAAGCCTTCAGTTAATCGTTGAAAAGCAGAAACTCAAAAATCTTTATCGCATTCAATCTTCAGCTAAATTAATGACTCAACTGCTCTCAGATATTCTAACTTTAGCAAGAGCAGAAGCGGGAAAGGTGGAGTACAAACCCGAACTCGTGGAAATGCAAACTTTTTGTCTTAATTTAATTGAGGATATGCAAATTATGAGTCCCTCTCAGTCTGTTATTAGGTTTGACAAACAAGGAAACTGCACTCACGCTAGAGTCGATGAAAAGTTACTTTACTCTATTCTGAGTAACCTACTTTCCAACGCTATTAAGTATTCTCCTCAAAGTAAAGATGTTTATTTTACTTTGAAATGCGAACCTGAAGCAGTGACATTTCAAGTGAGAGACTTTGGCATTGGTATTCCAAAAGAAATTCAACAAGAATTATACGAGCCTTTCAAGCGAGGCAGTAATGTGAAAGGAATTCTCGGTACGGGATTGGGGTTAGCCCTGGTGAAAAAATGTCTGGATTTGCACCAGGGAGAAATTTTTGTTGAGAGTGAGGTGGGAGTGGGAACTCAATTTACTGTCGTCATTCCACAAAATCAAATCAAAGTGTAAGGTCTAATTTTCAAGCGAGTTTGCTCAGGACAAAAGCAGCCAGAAATCCAAAGACGACGATGAGTCCAGCAAAATCATGTGCTTGCTCGAAAGCTTCTGGAATCATAGTGTCTGTAATCATTGCCAAAATAGCACCTGCAGCTATAGCAGTCGTTGCAGCAATAACTTCTGCCGAAAAGTGACTGAACAAAGCATAACCCAGAAGCGCTGCTATACCAGAGATCATGGCGATACCTCCCCACACGCCAAAGATGTAAGCCGTTGAACGTCCTGCTTTTTTCATACCGGCGGCACTCGAAAGTCCTTCAGGAACATTAGACAGAAACACAGCCGCCACCGTAACCCAACTGACAACTCCTCCGCCAATCATGCTCACACCAATTACGATAGATTCAGGAATGCCATCTAGTAATGCGCCTACGGCGATCGCCAGTCCGCTGCCACTGTTTTCCTCTTCCGATGGCTGTTGTTTGCCCGATCTCTTGCGATGCTTCGCACCTTGATGGGATAGAAACCATGTGGCAGCCGTATACACAACTGCACCACTTACAAATCCGAACGCTGTTGAGTCAAAGCCACCACGCTTATAAGCTTCATCCATCAGTTCAAACGCCAGTGCCGAAATAAGCACGCCAGCACCAAAAGCCATAACTGCGGCGATCGCCCGTTGAGGAATTTTGGCATAGTAACCTATCGCAGAACCCAAAAGCAGCGCTGAACCACCAACCAAACCCCAAAACCCTGCTTGCAACCAAAGTGGAAACATGAGATATACTAATTCACTGCCCTCAATTATTGACCTTGACATTGTTAATTATTTCAAAGGTGCCATAGCACAATGAAACTAGCGTCAACCGAAAGCAGTAATATTTTTACTCTTGAAAAAAAATAGAAATATTATCTAAAAATCAATCTCAAAACTTGTAGTTAAATCCCCTCAAAAGGCATATTCCTTCATAGAGTGAGCTACCGCTAAAATTCTCTAAGAGGCGATCTCAATATTTTCCAGTCGCCAGATGAATAATGTCATTTACAGATCGACATCCTCTCAATTGGTTGTTGCAGCAGTTTCAACTCAAGCCAGGTAAGCCCAATATTTCTTCTGGATTGCGTAGTCTTTTTATACTGAGTGTCCCTGTTGCAGTTGGAATCATAACTAGTCATGCTGCTGCAAGTGCGATCGCCACCATGGCAGCTTGGTTCGTTGGTATGGTAAATGTTGATGGAACCTACCGCCAAAGAGCAACTGCAATGATAGCAGCTACGATTGGGACCACTGTAGTGTTTCTCATAGCGAGTCTGGTAAGCAGTCATCTTTGGTTAGCTGTCCCAACGACATTCCTTGTAATCTTTGTAACGGGCTTAGCGGGTTTGTATGGTAGCGTAGCTGCATCCGTAGGTTCGATCGTTTCGATCGCGTTTGTCGTCTCGCTTGCTCGATTCGCTTCATTTTCCAACTGGTCTACTCTCATTCAACACTGTGCTCTGTGTCTGGCTGGTGGAACATGGACAACCGTATTGTCATTAGGACTGTGGGCGGTGCTTCCTGATGTATCTCCAATGCAGAAAGTCGCTGACTGCTATCTCTCGTTAAGTAAATTTGCAGGCTTGGCAAGCGAGAGAGCATTGAACCCAAAGGATCTTCAGGAATGGGCACAGCGATTTTTGCAAGCTCAAGATACCGTCATTCAAGATATGACATCTGCTCGTAGCATTTGGACAACGATGTGGACTGTACAAAAAGGAGCGAACCTACGGGAAAATCACCTACTCTTGTTGATTGAGGATGTCAATAAAATTGTCAATTCTGTTGCAGCACTAAGCGAACTGTTAGCAATTGCATCTGAAGGTCAATTATTTTCTCAATTACAGAAGGAAATTCAGCAAGGAATAGAACAGTTGGCACTTGCTCTGCAAATGCTATCAAAAGCGATCGCCAAAGGAAAAAACTTCGTTGACTTGGGGGATTTGGATCGGACGATTGAAGCGCTGGAATACCAGTGGCAAGTTCTCCGCACTCAAATCCGCAATCAAATCATAAAAGTTCAAACGGAAGAATATTCCGAGGTCGTCAATTTGAGGAAGATAACCGTCAGTCTGACAAACCTAGCACAGCAAATTCACACTGATGCAGAGCTTGTGACAGATTTAAGACAGGGAAAACCACTCAGCATTGCTCAAGGGGATATTTCTCCCCCAGCCCAATCAGAACGGACTTCAATTATTGACATCCTGCGAAATAACTTTACTTTTGATTCAGTTCTGTTTCGTCATGCGTTGCGCTTGGCATTGATAACAACATTTGCCGAATTACTTGCCTCTCTCTTGCAACTACCTAGAGGTTATTGGATAACGCTCACAGCGTTAGTTGCACTTAAGCCTAACTTTGGTGGAACGTCTGAGACAACAGTACAAAGAGTCATTGGTACTATTTTGGGTGGCATTATTGGGATGGCTCTCGTTTTACTCATTAAGAATCCATTGGCAATCGCAGTCTGTTTCTTGGTGCTCGTATTTGCTGCTATGTCTGTGCGAGCATTGAGCTACAGCTTATTTATCACACTGCTCACTCCTGCGATCGTAGTGCTACTTAACGTTATTAGTGCAGGTGGCTGGAAGGTTGGAGTACTGCGAATCTTTGATAGCCTAGTTGGAGGTGTCTTAGCACTGCTTGGAAGCTATTTACTTTTCCCAAGTTGGGAACGACAGCAACTTCCCGTACAACTAGAGAAAACAATTCGAGCCAATCTTGCCTACTTTCAACAGGTCATTGCTAACTATCTTCATCTGGAACGGAATGGATCTGCTAACTCTATCAATACGCTACGCTATCAAGCAGCACTAGAGAACATCAACGCGACCGCCGCTGCTGAACGATTGTTTAGCGAACCCCGTCACGTTCGGGGAGAAATTGAGCCTGTCATGACACTGATGATATACATTCGTGGCTTTTTCAGTTCAGTGACAACTCTGGCAGAACATCTGCGGGAATTTAGCGGTGAATACCAATTTACCGAACTCAAACGACTTGCTGATACTATTGTTCGAGTTTTGGAAAACTTAGCAGATGCCCTTGTGCAGAGACAACGACCCCAAGAGTTACCCGCACTGGATATCTATCTTGAAGCAATTCACGACCAAATTGCACAGCTACATGCAGCTCGTTTATCAGAAATCGCCAAAAATTCCAACACTTTAACTCCTACATTACAAGCCGTTCGAGAACAAACTCCTCTATCCATAGAACTGGATCGAATTGTTAATGAAATCAAGGTTATGCATTGTGTCATTACCCGTCTGCAACAATAATTGGGAAGTCCTCTTTGTCTTCCTTGTCTCCCTTGTCCCCCTTATCTGATACCGTTGGCGAAATATTGCTTAACATAAAAACGGCAGATTTTCCGTGTAATACATGGAAATGACAGATCTATCTTCTATACCTAGCGATAGAAAGAAAAAGGTTATATCACATGGTATATCTAATAAGGCTGCATTCGACCGTTCGTGCGTTATGCCTGTAATCGACCAATCAGAGCTAGCAGATCTTGTGCGTGAAACCCGAAAACGCCTGGGACTCTCGCAGGTCAAGTTTGCTGCAACGTTAGGAGTTTCTTTTCAAAGCGTGAACCGCTGGGAAAACGGACGGACAAAGCCCTTACCGCTCGCGTTGAAGCAGATTGAGCACTTGCTGTATGAGATGGGTGATTCTGGCAAGGATCTCTTAGTCAAGTACTTTTCAGAGTGAAGACGGAGACTGTATGACAGACCGTTTCCAAAATCACTCTGTTTTTTCCGAAGAGGAGCTATCTCAAAATAGCAGTGGGGCGATCGCCGAAGCCGATGTTCTGATGACTGCGGTGCTGATGGAGCGTCCAACAAGACAACCCGATTTAGTGGCAGAAAACCAAGCTTTGCGGACGCTGTCTCAACAACTGATGGAAGAGCCGCAGTCCCTGCTCAGAACGCTAGTGCAGATTGCCAAGGATCTGTGCCAAGCCGATACAGCCGGAGTTAGTCTTCTAGAGACTGTACCGGGTGGTACTTCTGTCTTTCGCTGGGTGGCGATCGCTGGGTCATTGAAATCCTTAGAGCAAACGACCACACCAGCCAACTTTAGTCCTTGTGGCACAACGATCCGTTGCGGTTGTCCGCAGCTCTACGCGTATCCCGAACGCTATTTTACCTATTTGTATCATCCCCAATTACCCATCGTTGAGGGATTGCTGTTTCCACTGTACGTGAACAATCAACCGCTCGGCACCATCTGGATTGTTTCTCATCACGAGCAGCGACAGTTCGATCGTGAAGACCAACGGTTAATGACCAGTCTTACGGGATTTACTGCCGCTGCGTTGCAGAGTATTCATCTGCGGCAGACGGCACAGGAAGCATTGCGGCGAGAGCAGGAAATCCGCACGCAGCAAGAACAAGCAGAAACGTCGTTGCGCCAAAGTGAGGCATTCAATCAGCAGATCCTAAACAGCAGCGATGACTGCATCAAAATATTGGATTTGTCAGGGCGGCTCTTATATATGAATCAAAGGGGGCAAGCGTCGATCGGCATTCAGGAGATGGACCCGTTCCTGAACACTGCTTGGGTTGAGTTCTGGCAAAAGGCTGACGACAGACAAGCAGCGTTAGATGCTCTTGATATGGCAAAAGCAGGTGGAGTGGGCAATTTCCAGGGCTATTGCCCCACTCTGGCTGGCGAACCAAAGTGGTGGGATGTCAAGCTGACTCCGATTCGGGGGGCAGAGGGGCAAGTTGAACGGTTGTTGTGCGTCTCACGGGACATCACTGAACGCAGGCGAATTGAAGAGGAAGGTCACAAAAATCAGGAGCGCTTATCCGCAATTTTTTCACAAGCCGCAGTAGGACTGTGTGAAATCTCACTTGAGGGTTATTTCCAGCGGGTCAACGACGAGCTTTGTAAGATGCTGGGGCGCTCGCGTGAGGAGATGCTGAGTGCAAGCGTACCTGATGTTACCCACCCAGATGATGTACTCAAAAGCCTCCAGGCTCTTGAACAACTGATTGAAACGGGCCAGCCAGTCTCGTTCGACAAGCGCTACCTGCGTCCAGATGGAACGATTGTCTGGGCAAACAGCAGCCTCAAGAGCCTCGACAACGAGCAGGGTCGTCCACGCAGTGTACTGGCAGTCACCGTCGATCTAAGCGGTCGTAAACGGACAGAAGAAATTTTGCGACGAACTGCCGAATTGGATGCCTTCCGTATCTCTCTGGCTGATGCCCTCCGCCCGCTCACCGATGCTTCAGAAATTCAAGCGATCGCCGCTCGCATTTTGGGTGAATCTTTGCAGGCAACTCGTGTCATTTACACTGAGATAGTGTCAGATGGTGAGGAGGTCATCGTTCATCGCAACTACACCAATGGTGTAGCTCAGTTGAGTGGACGATACCGTTTGGAAGACTACCGACGTAACCTAACCGTCGATCATCAGGCTGGACACCCCCTGGTTGTAACCGACATCCCCAATAATCCGAGATATACGGATGCCCAGAAGGCGAGATACCGCGAACTTGATATTGCCGCGCACATTGATGTGCCACTGATTAAAAACGATCGATTCGTCGCTCTGCTTGCAGTTCATCAATCCACGCCGCGTCAGTGGACCGAAACCGAGGTCAAACTAGTTGAAGAAACCGCAGAGCGAACCTGGGCAGCCGTTGAACGTGCTCATGCCGAAGCCGCCTTGCGCGATAGCGAAAACCGCTTCCGGATGGCGATTGAATCTGCCCAATTAGGTACCTGGGACTGGAATCTCGTCACCAATCAACTAATTTGGGATGAAGGGTGCAAAGCTATGTTTGGTTTACCCCCCGAAGCTAAAAGCAGCATTGAGGTCTTTTTTGCTGGGCTGCATCCTGACGATCGCGATCGACTAGAACAAGTGGTGCAATGGACTTTGAACCCAGCCAGCAGCGGTAAATATGACGTAGAGTATCGCACGCTCGGGATTCAGGATGGAGTTGAACGGTGGATTGCGGCAAGAGGGCAGGCTTACTTTGATGTGACTGGTAAACCACAGCGCTTCGTCGGCACAGTCCTCAATATCACTGAGCAAAAACGTATTGAGGCAGAACGAGAACAACTCCTTGCCCGCGAGCAAGCCGCACGCGCAGAAGCCGATCGCGTCAACCGGATCAAAGATGAATTTCTGGCGGTGTTGTCCCATGAATTGCGATCGCCCCTCAATCCGATTCTGGGTTGGTCTACTTTACTCCTGGGTAAAAAACTAGATGAAGCCAAGACTGCCCAAGCGCTAGCAACGATTCAACGCAACGCCAAGCTGCAATCTGAACTGATTGAAGACCTTTTGGATGTATCCCGGATTCTGCGCGGTAAACTTAGCCTGAATGTGGCTGTAGTTAATCTTGTTTCCATTATTGAGGCGGCAATGGAAACAGTACGGCTAGCAGCCCAAGCCAAATTAATTCAAGTAGAAGCAAGCTTTGCACCGGATGTGGGTCTGGTTTTGGGTGATTCCACTCGGTTGCAACAAGTGATTTGGAATCTCCTCTCAAATGCGGTGAAGTTCACGCCCAACGGGGGTCGGGTAAACATTCGATTAGAAAGTCTTGACTCCTATGCCCAGATTACAGTGAGTGATAACGGGCAGGGAATTGAGCCTGACTTTCTGCCCTATGTGTTTGACCACTTCCGTCAAGCGAATGCTGCAACCACGCGTCAGTTCGGTGGACTGGGGTTAGGGCTGGCTATCGTGCGGCACTTAGTTGAATTGCACGGGGGCACAGTTGGGGTTGAAAGTTTAGGGGTGGGAATGGGTGCAACCTTTACCGTCAGGCTTCCACTCATGCCGACACAGGCAACCGCCAATCAGAACAGTCGCTCGTCAGAGTCATCTTTTGATTTGAACGGTATTCAAGTTTTGGTTGTGGACGATGAATCGGATTCACGGGAATTTGTTGCCTTTGTGTTAGAGCAAGCTGGAGCAGACGTGATAACAGCAACGACTGCCGATGAAGCATTGAAAATGTTAATGCAATCGCAGCCGGATGTACTGCTCAGTGACATTGGGATGCCAGACACCGATGGCTATATGCTGATACAACAAGTGAGAGCGTTGCCAAAAGAGCAGGGCGGACAAGTAACAGCGATCGCCCTTACTGCCTACGCTGGGGATTTTAACCAACAACAGGCACTCTCTGCTGGGTTTCAACAGCATGTGTCAAAACCAGTGGAACCAGAGGTGTTAGTCAGGGCGATCGCCAGTTTGCTCAGTCATACTAAGTGTTGAGCAGAAAGCTTTCCATTGTATGAGTGAGGCAAGCAATCTACTCTCAGATATTTAATACCACAAGCGCAAAACAGCCTGTTGGTTTGCCACCGACTTCAGAACTTGAAATTTTACGCGCTCGCGTTTTGTCCCAACTGAAATTAGGTTATCTTGCATCTGGGTATAAAACTGCTCAGAAGGTTCTCAATCATTTCATGACTAAACTAATCGGTTCAGTTTAGCTGTTTGGGGAATTCGCCAACGGTATCCTTATCTCCCTTGTCCCCCTTATCCCCCTTATCCCCCCTGTTCGGCTCTCAAATAGGATTGCTATATTAAATCTTAATCTCCTCGTCTTCTTGTCCTCTTCGATCTTCGTCGCCCAACATTTTTAATAATTTTCGAGCAGCTAAAACGCCCACAACTCCAGCACCAATGAATTCTACTGCTTGTACCACTTTTTTCCCTACATCATGAGGGTCAAGGTGACGGTGAAAAATCTCTTCATCGAGCCATTCAGTCGTGGCTTTGAAATCATGGATTGGCGTTGGTAGTAATGTTAAATAAGTGCCTTGACGGATTAAGTGCGCGGGTTCACCTGCCACTTCAAAAACATTAAACAAGTTAGCTGCTGCATCATTTATTCCTAATTTTAAGAGAGTTCCGCGAATATTAACCTTAGCAGGTT
This sequence comes from Tolypothrix bouteillei VB521301, assembly GCF_000760695.4. GTDB lineage: Bacteria > Cyanobacteriota > Cyanobacteriia > Cyanobacteriales > Nostocaceae > Scytonema > Scytonema bouteillei_A. The sequence goes on from NZ_JHEG04000001.1 coordinate 4,246,908, forward strand.
TAAGTTCTTCTCCTAATGCTAAAGCTTTCAAATTACTAGCAATATTAGCTCCTTGTTGATAAGCGACTTGCGCTGTAGGCGGTAATGAATTATCCCCAACTCCTACACAATCACCACCTGCAAAAACTTCTGGAAAGTCTAGCAGTTGCATAGTGGAAGTCACTAGGGGACGTCCGTGACGATCCTGATGTTCTTTAGGAATTGGTAAGTTTTGAATCAAGGGATGAATGGAAGTGCCGGCTGTCCAGATTGTAGTGCTTGCTGGCAGTGTCTTAACTTGATTGTTGCTTTTATATTCAATTGCGTTAGGTTGAACAGCAGTAGCTTCTGCTCCGGTAAGGATTTCAATTGATAAGCTACGGTTTTGTAATTCTTTCTCGGCAATTACGCGCAGGGGATCGTTAATATCGCCTCCAAGGATTTTTTCACCGTGATTGAGTAAGAGCACCCGGATTTCATCAGGATTTCCTCCTAAAGCGCTATACCAGTGCGGGAGAAAATCAGCTAAGGTAGCTGCCATTTCCACGCCGGAAGCACCACCACCAACCACGACTGTTGTTAACAATGTCCGACGTTGTTCGGGATCGTCAGTTTGAACTGCTGTTTGCAAACAATCGCGTAAATGACGCTCGAGAGCGATCGCATCAGCTTGTGTCCAGAAAGGAAATGCGTACTCTTTCGCACCTTCAACTCCGTGGTATCCAGTCACGCTACCTAAAGCTAACACCAAGTTGCTGTAGTTGTAGGTGTTTCCTGAAGCTAATTTGACTTCCTGTTGATGCAAATCTATTGATTGAACTGTATCTTGTACAAAAATGATGCCACTCCCTTTCAGTAATTCTGAAAAACGCGGTACCACTTGAAAAGTATCCATTTCACCATCGAAATACTCATAAAGTAATGGTTTAAAACAAAAGCGTTCGTTTTTATCGATCAGAATAACAGAGCGAGGATAATGTTCGCGAGCGAGGTGTAAAGCTGTAAATAACCCTGTAAAACCACCGCCGACTATCACAGTTTGATACACTGGGCTGTTCATAAAATCATCTCCAAGAGATCAATTCTCTTTTATTGAAATTCATATTTGTCTTTCTCTCCCAAAGAAGCAGAGAAAGACTTTATAGAAACTCTACAGCAACAAAAAGAAAGCAATTAAAATGATGCTGAGAAAAAAAGCAAATCCAATAGCGTATTCAACTCTGCGGCTAAAAAATCCGACAGCAGCAACAACAGTAATGACCAACCCGATAATAGCAACGTACTGCGTTTTTTGTAACCCGTGTGCAATGAGTGGATCTTTGTTAACATCGGGCGGTGGAGTTTCTTGAATTGCTTTTTGAGATTCTAATTTTTGTGCTAATACGTACATAAATTCACCTTGGTAAATAATTTGAAGCTCTGAATATTTTATGCCTGCCACAGGTAGAGAAGTGAAAATAAAAAGACCCAAATAATATCAACAAAGTGCCAAAATAAAGTGGTGGCGCTTACACCAAAGTGACCTTTATTGTAATTACCGCGTCTAAAGGAGCGAACAAGCATAGTTATCTGTAGAAGAACACCAGTAAGAACGTGCAGACTGTGGAAACCTGTCAGCAAGTAAAATGTTGAACCTACCAGCCCCGTACTTAAACCAAAGTCAAGGTTGCTCCATTCAATTCCTTGAGCAATTAAGAAATAGGTTCCCATGGCGATTGTTATTAGCCACAGCCAGCGAAATTTGTTTAGTTTCCGACGCTTGAGAGCATTTTCTGCTGGTTGGATAACGAAACTGCTAGAAAGTAACACTACCGTATTAGCGATGGCAAAGGTAGACAATTCCGGACCAGAAACCCCAGATGGGAGCCAACTGTTTGAGTGTGTCAATCGCAGGGTAACGTATGTGAAAATCAAACTCAAAAAAACGATGCTTTCTGACAACAAGAACACGGTAAACCCAAACATTCCTTTGCCGTGATGGTCTTCAGCATTTCCACCACCACTTGGTAAAAAACGCTTCAGCCAATTTGGTAGATATTGTCGCCACCGCTCAAAACGGATAGGACTTTCATCTATATGAATAACGCGACGGTTCATTGTTCTTTTTTTCCACTCAATTCCAACTGCCCAATCTTTAAGGTTCTGACTCAAGAACATCAGTGGGTTCCACGACAGAATATTTTGGATCGCCATAGTCGTAAGGAGGTCTTTTCACAACAGGAATCTCTTCAAAATTATCTGGTGGTGGTGGCGAGGTTGTTGTCCATTCCAAGCCCGTAGCGTGCCAGGGATTATTCGTTGCCTTCTGTCCGTAGAGCCAGGAACCAACCATATTGGCAATAAAGGGCAGTATGGAGACTCCCAGCAAGAATCCTCCAAGACTGGCAATCTCGTTCCATCCTTGATACTGGGGGTCATAAGAAGAAATGCGCCGCCGCATTCCCTGTAAACCCAGTGGAAGCATGGGGAAGAAAGTCAGGTTAGCACCAATGAACGTCAACAAAAAGTGCAGCTTACCCCAGCCTTCAGCATACATCCGTCCAGTCATCTTAGGAAACCAAAAGTAAATGGCAGCAAATATTGCCATCGTGATGGTGTTAAAGACAATGTAGTGGAAGTGCCCCACGACAAAGTAGGTATTGTGGACGTGAATATCAAATGGCGCAGCTGCAAGCATAACACCAGTGACACCGCCAAGAAGAAACATAGCTGCACCTCCCATCGCAAATAGCATGGGTGTCTCTAAGTGCAGCTTACTCTTCCAAACTGTAGCCGTCCAGCCAAATGCCTTTACACCAGTGGGCACAGCAACCAACATTGAAGTGACCATGAAGAACATTCTCATCCAGCTAGGGGTCGCACTTGTAAACATATGATGCACCCAAACAAAAATACTGACTCCAGCAATTCCCAGCGTGGCGATCGCCAACGAGCGGTAGCCAAATAAAGGGTTGCGGGAAAAGGCAGGCAAAACCTCTGCAAAAATACCGAAGGCTGGTAGTGCCATGATATAAACTGCTGGGTGGGAGTAGAACCAGAATAAATGTTGGTAAATAATAGGATCGCCGTTTTCTAAAGGCTTGAAAAAAAGCGTTCCGAAAGATAGGTCAAATAATAGTAGTATTAATGCACCCGTCAGGGCAGGCAAATTAACCAGCTGCAACAACTGGGCACTCAGAGCTGACCAAACAAAGACAGGCATCCGGAAAAAGGTCATCCCTGGCGCACGCATCCAAAAAATGGTTGTCACAAAGTTAACAGCTCCCATAATCGAAGAGATGCCAATAAGTACTAAGCTCACAATCCAAATAAATTCACCGTTGATTGGCTGACCGGGAGGAATTTGCAGACTCACTGGTGGATAGGACCACCAGCCGGATTGTGCGGTGCCATTAGGCAGTAAGAAACTAGATAGTAATAAAATACCCCCTGGTGGAATCATCCAAAAAGAGATGGCATTGAGCAACGGAAATGCCATATCCCGCGCTCCAATCATGAGAGGTACCAAGTAGTTAGAAATACCCGCATTAAATGGGATAATCCATAAAAAAATCATGATTGTCCCGTGCAAGGTGAACAAGCCGTTGAACAGGGGGCGATCGACTACATTTGATTCAGGCGTAATCAGTTCGGCACGGATAACCATCGCCAACAGTCCGCCCACTAAGAAAAAAATGAAACTGGTTACTACATACTGAATTCCGATTACCTTATGATCGGTGCTGAAACTGAAGTATCGTCGCCAGTTATTAAGTGACTCATCTTGAGATATTTCAGACTCTCTATCCTCAGTCATATTTCCAGTAGAATTATGTGTCATTCATTACTTTCCTTTCAGTTGCAATAGGAGGTTGAGTCGGTGCAACAGTGTACCAGCCGCTCCTAAAGAATGTTTTTGGTGGTTGGGTATGCTCGGCGATCGCCTGCTCGTTGATGGTTGTTGGTTCGTGTTCTGCTCGGGCAAGCCATCGGTTATATTGCTCGAGGGATTCAACGTGTACGTTAGTCTTCATCAAAGCAAAATAAGTACCGCTGAATAGAGAATCTTTTAAATGGTACGTGCCCGTGCGAGTAGGTGTTAGCACGATCTCAATGTTGCGTCCGGGGACAATATACTGCTGCAAGCGGAACTCAGGGACGTAAAAACTGTGGAGCACTTCTCGGGCATGCAAGTTTAGACGGGTGCGGCGATTAACCGGGAGGTGCAATTCATGACTGGTCACATTGTTAGGGTAGCGGAAAGACCAATCCCACTGCTTTGCGAAAACATCAATAGTTTCCACATTGGGTTTGGGTTTATCATCGCTAGAGATGGCATAAGCTGGTTCAGATTCTAGAGGCACATGCAAATGTACAATTTGCTCTAAACCCAGAATATTTAATTGCTGATAAATATTGAACCCTTGAAAAGCGATCCACAACACCAGCACAGTTGGAGTTGCCGTCCACAGAATCTCCAGCCTGATATCACCTCTAGATGGGTGTCCTTCGCTGTAGTCATGCTTGGATGCTCGGAAGAAAAGTACCGAGTACACCATCATCCCCACAAGCCCAAGAATAATAAATGCGCCAATTGAGACTAAGAAGCTAAATAGACTATCGACCTTTTGGGCTTCTACTGTTGCCTCAAGTGGCATCCACGAATATGCTTGCTGCCCAATCCAATGGCTGACGCCGAGCAACACTGCAATATAAACAACTATTAATAGATATTCCAGAAACCTAACCATAATACTTACAGTGTTTCTCGTTTAACTATTTAAGCACCAAGTTTGGGTTGATACCCTGTTGAAGTAACTTAGCAGCGGTCACGTGAATGCCAAATTCCTCTCCCAATTGTGCCCCTAAAGTTCCATGGACATATAAAATACCCAGTATCGCGATACCTACCACCAAGTAACTCCACTGCACTTGCCTCGAAGTTTCCTTCCGCCAGTAGTAGCGTTGCAAACCTCTCCATACAGCCATTCCCACGATGATTCCCAACAGTAAGACACCACCCAAACCATGCAAAAGCATCGTCCAAGAAGCACTTAATCCCCAAGCACTCTCTCGATCGATAGTTGGGTTGGCTAGCAGCAACTCAAAAAAACCTGCAGCAACAGTGAAAAATGTGATAGTGGCTGCTCCTGCAAGATTGTACCAGCCAACATCAAAGAAACCAGAACGGATGGCAGCCAGACCTAAAAATTTGAAGATTGGTCGTTCTATGGCAAAAAGCGCTCCTGCTATATCAAATAATATCGCAATAATAAATAAACCTAAGGTCAGATGCACTAGTTTTGGATGCATGGGAATTTCGTAAGGCAACCCGTTAGCACCCAACTTCAACCCCAAAGTATCTATAAGTTGTGAGTTCATGTCGAAATTCCCCGCTTCATGGCTTCAACGACAGGCTCTACGTGCAACCCATACACCCAAAATAGCTTGCTCCCCAAATAGACTTGCAAGAAAACAAGGCAAATTAAAAAGGTTGCAACACCAAGGTAAGCAGGCGGTACCTTCAAGGGATTGCGATTGCGAATCACAAAACGCCAAGCTGCAATAGCGGCAACAATCGCCCCAAGCGCCCAACCCATAAGCGTGTGAAAATTGAGTGTTGGCTGAACTGCTTCATAGACTTGTGCCAGACCCGCTTCAAACTGTCCAAAAATTATTGCTACAAAAATCGCGATCGCCGCGACAAACATATTCCAGAACCCTACCTCAAACAAACGCACGTTGTGGCTAAAATAACCTGCCACATCGCACAAGAAGGAAAACAACACCATTGCAATTACGAAATGGACAATGATGGGGTGTAGGGGATCGGGGTACGGGAGATTTTGGCTATTAAGTGGTAGAGCGGGCATCGCTTTCTCCTTAAGATATCCAGATTCTGCGATCGCTTAATTTTGCTAAAAAAACAAAATTAATTATGAGATTTTTCTTATATATTTGCTTTTAAAAGTGCTCTCCAAAAAACTCTCTCATTTAGAAAGATTGCCTAACTAATAGAACAAAAACACTATCTTAAGGTTGATTTAGAAGAAAAATTAAAATTTATTTTTTGTTGCTTGCATTACATAATTATTGGATTTTATAAAAATTCATCAATGGAACAGCGATCGTGAGATCGATTTTTTATTTGGAAAACAAGTGCTGCTAGCTTCATGTTTTTAAGATTTCATACAATTATGAAAATAACATGAAATTTTTCTAACCCTTTGGACAGAAGTTGCTATTCAAGCTGCTGATGGCATCATTAGGAATTGCCACACAGCAACACTGGTTAGTAGTCGCGGCTCTATTGATTGGCTGTGTCTGCCTCGTTGAAATTGTAAATATTTGTGCTCTCCGTCCCGATCGTGCATGAACCATGCATCAGTTTGTTCCAATGGGAACCAAGGTAAGCTTTGGTTCATTTACAGGTCCGGTGGAGTGGCAGATCGATACTCTAACTCATATACTGACCTGTCACATCACCCTCCGTGTTGGGGAACGATCGCTTTTACCCTAGCAACTCAAGATGAGTCAGCCGAATCTTATCCTGACCCCAACGAAGCATTGACATCCACAATCGCCGGAGCGATCGCTAAACCTAAACCCGAACCACCCTTCTTACGGGAGCGATCGACTCGATAAAAGCGAGCGAAAATTTGCTGTTGATTTTCTAGTGCAATACCAACTCCTGTATCTTGAACTTTGATAAGGGCGTAAAACTCATTTTCTTCCAAAAAAACAATAACTTTTCCTCCACTAGGTGTGGATTGAATTGCATTAACAATTCAGTTAGAAATTAAGAGAATTAAGCTGACATTAACTTTACCTTTGCAAGAAATTAATATTTAAATAGTAAGCTGAATTCGGCAAAGTGATAGGGAACACCTTGAAGCGGTAGGAAAGTCCGGAGGTTTTCGTGCTTGGCTCTGAATCATAGCTGAATCTTAGATGTTACCTAATCCTAATAACGTCTCAATTCTGGTATTGAATCGCTAAGTTATATACGATCCTCGGCTTTTTGAAGAAGTTAGAAATCTGAAGAGTGTCCACCAAGTTTTAAGGCGGTGGGCATTGCCCGCCCTAATACCACACTGTTTCCCTGCTTTCACGTTATAGTTGTTAGGAGCATGAGAGTGTTAAATCACAGAACTTTTGAGCGGTTTCTTAATAGTAAAGTCAACAGACGTAATTTAATCCTAGGGGCGGGAGCATTAACTGGGTTCGCGATCGCCAATCAATTCCAACAAAGAGTACTTGCCCAAGTCAAATTTTCGAGTTACCCTTTTACACTTGGCGTAGCGTCTGGAGAACCCTATCCAACCAGCGTGATTCTGTGGACGCGTCTAGCGCCCGAACCCTTAAATGGGGGTGGAATGCCACAAGTTAACGTCCCAATTCACTGGGAAGTGGCAACCGACTCCAATATGAGAAATATAGTAGCAAAAGGTACCGAAATTGCTATTCCAGAACTGGCTCACTCAGTGCGAGTTGAGGTTAATCAACTCAAACCAGAAACCTGGTACTGGTATCGGTTCACATCTGGCACTGAGGAAAGCCCTATCGGTCGTACTCGCACAGCCCCAAGAAGAGAAAGCAATGTCAGTAAATTAGCCTTTGCTCTTGCCAATTGTCAGCAGTATCAAACAGGATACTACACGGCATATAAATACATGGCGCAAGAAGACTTGGACTTGGTAGTGCATGTAGGTGACTACATTTATGAAGGAGCGATCGCACCAAATGCAATCAGAAATTATACTAGTACTGAGATTTTCACTCTAGAAGATTATCGCAATCGTCATGCTCTGTATAAGACTGATGAAAATTTGCAAGCAGCTCATGCCGCGTTTCCTTGGATTGTCACTTGGGATGACCACGAAGTAGAAAATAACTACGCCAACGATATCTCCGAAATCGACAACGAACCAGACCAAGATCCGGCTGTCTTCCTACAACGACGAGCGTTTGCTTATCAAGCATACTACGAGCATATGCCGCTACGACCCTTCTCAAGACCATCGGGACCAGATATGCAACTTTACCGTCGGCTTGAGTTTGGTAAGCTAGCAACCTTCCACGTGCTAGATACCCGTCAGTACCGCACAGATCAGCCTTGTGGAGATGGTACCAAAGAACGTTGTCCAGAGGTTTTTGACTCCAACGCCACAATTACCGGTCAGCGTCAAGAAAATTGGCTCTACCGTGGTTTAGACCGCTCCCAGGCTCAATGGAACGTAATTGCTCAGCAGGTTATGGTAGCTCAGAGAGACTTGACACCCGGACCCGGTCAAACGTTCAGCATGGATAAGTGGGATGGGTACTACGCTTCTCAAAGACGACTGATGAATTTCTTGGAACAGCGCAAACCCTCCAATCCCATCGTGTTGACAGGAGATGTGCATAACAACTGGGCGATCGATCTAAAAGCTGACTTTGATAACCCAGAATCAGCAACAGTCGGAAGCGAATTCGTTGGTACCTCGATTACCTCTGGTGGCGATGGCGCAGACTCAAACCCAACAGTTGAAGCTTACTTACCCGACAATCCCCACATTAAGTTCTTCAACAACCAAAGGGGTTATGTTCGTTTTACAATCACTCCTGAACTTTGGACATCAGATTATAAAGTCTTGTCAAACGTGACAACCCCATTTGGCACACTCAGCAACCGTGCAACCTTTGTAGTTGAAAACGGTCGTCCTGGTATACAGTCAGCTTGACACTCCCCCGCTAATTGCTAACGCAATGTAGCGGGAGATTCTTGTTTCTCGGAAACACGCACGGCAGTTGCTCCACTTGGGGAAACCCCAAGACCGCACTGCCTCTTTTTGGCACAAGTACCAAAGAGTCTTACTGCTTCTCCACAAGCTTGAATTTCGGTATGTCCTACCGTATTTGTTGACAATATTCTTATCCCCTCTGTTCTCAAGTTCCGTGAGGCATTTTCATCCCTATCATGGGTTGTTTGGCAACTTGGACAAATCCACTCACGGATACTTAAAGGGAGCAAATCATTTTTGTGACCACAACATGAACAAAGCTTTGTACTGGGAAAGAATCTGTCAACTTGGATGAAGTTACCTTCTGCTCTCTCTAGTTTGTAGCTTATGAAATTAAGCAGCATTCCAAAACCAGCATCATGTATTGACTTGGCTAATTTGGTACGCGCTAATCCTTTAATACAAAGGTTCTCAGCTACTATGACTTGGTTGTCGTCAACTAACTTTCGTGAGAGTTTATGGAGAAAATCTTGTCTTGTGTTTGATATTTTTTCGTGAACTTTAGCGACTACTTTGATTGCCTTACGCCTATTGTTAGACCCCTTTACCTTACGAGATAAAGCTTTCTGCCTAATTCGCAGTCGCTTGGAGTATTTTCTCGTGGGTTTGATTGGGTCAACTTTGTAACAGGTTTCACCATCAAAGACAGTTACTAGACTATTTAGCCCAAGGTCGATTCCTGATATCTTCCCCTGCTTTGCAGTAGCTAACCTATCAGTCTCGAACAGTATCGCCGCAAAATATTTATCTGTACTTGTCTTAGAAACAGTTACGGATTTGATTTTGCCATTGACGCTTTTAGAGAAACTGGCTTTTACTAATCCAAGTTTGGGGAGCTTTAAATTACCACTTTTAATTGAGCAACTTTCAGGAAATCGAATTGACTGTTTAGAATGTTTGCTCTTGAATCTTGGAAATCCAGTGCGTTTTGCAAAAAAGTTTTTAAACGCAGATTCTAAATTCTTGAGTGACTGTTGTAGGACGGCAGCAGTTGGTTCTTGCAACCATTCATGATTAGCCAGTTTCTTCAACTGGGTAAGATCTTTAGCCATCTGACAGTAAGTCATGCCCTTACCCGTTTCTTCATATTGAGTATTAGTTTTATTGAGGTAGAAATTCCAAACAAAGCGGGAACATCCAAAGCTTTTAGCCAAAGATATTTCTTGCTCTTTGTTTGGGTAAATTCTGACCTTCAGTACGTCTAACATCAATAGATTTTTGAGAAACTTCTGGGAATATACTACTTAGCGCTATCTCCTGTCAATAGATGTACAATCATGGTTTTAGGTCTGTTTACAGACTTAACGCTCATATCGTTTTAGTTGTGAAGTACCGCAGAAAAGCTATTAACGCAGAAATCCTAAACAGGTTGAAAGAAATAATTACGGATACCCTCCAAAAGTGGGACTGTACTTTGCTGGAGTTTAATGGCGAGGCAGATCATGTACACTTATTAATTGATTACAAACCTGACAAACCACTCTCAACCCTGATTGGCAACATCAAAACAGTGAGCAGTAGATTAATTCCCAAAGAGTTTCCTTGGTTGGCTAAAAAATACTTTGACAACAAGCCTTACTTCTGGACTGGTGCGTATTTTGTAGCTAGTTGTGGAGGTGTCACGGTTGAGCAATTAAAGAATTACGTTGAGAACCTTTGAACTTCCAAAACAATGATTCGCACGGCGAACATTTTATATTGGTCGCAATTCATCTCCCGTTACAGTCGCAGACTTAACGGGAGATGAATTGCTCCATTAAGATAGCAATATGTTAGTAGGGGCGTTAATGCGATGCTTATACTTCGGGGCTACCAGGCATCCCGCGTATTCTAGGTGTGCCGACGGAGGAGGCATACGGCCGCCCTTACAATTAGGTCTACCTCACAGTTCTCACCCAATAAAACTTGTTTTGCTCCTGCTTGCTCGTTTGCCTTGATGGCGGTTATTGGTTGTTATCAACCTCATAGAGAAACGGTGAAAGTTCTCGATTTAACCAACCCGAACGGACAAATTCAGCATAAGTGTTTGCTTCAACTGCCAGAATTTCCGTTTTTAATTGCTCGTTAGTGAAGCTTTGCAAATTGGGGTATTCATTGTGTAAAGAGTCAATTTCTGCTTCCAATCGCTTGATTTCTTCTTTAACTAAAGTTTCTTGATAGCGGTAAAACTCCGGTTCAATTCCCGGTCGGTTATTAACTTGAGCTAGATACTGGAGTACGCGATTTAGAGCAGTCTGACGGGATATTAACTCTATATAATGCTGACGCAAAGGTAAATCTCCCAAAAGATGTAATTTTTGCAACAAAGGTTTAGTCGTTAACCCTTGGAATAGCAGAGTAAACAACACAACCCCAAAGACCGTAGCAATAATTTTTTCCCGCTCTTGAATGATTGTGGGTACGCTCAATGCCAAAGCGATGGATACAGAACCGCGCAAGCCACCCCACCAAAGAACAGTCTGGTCTGGTAAGGGAATTTTTGGTGCTTGTAAAAGATTACTTAACTTGCTAAGCAACAAGATTGCAATTGCCCGCATCAAAATCATTGCTCCCAATGTCACGGCAATAATAGTTATGTTCTCCTTCAGACTTGCAAACCGCACCTGATCCCCAATTAAGAGAAAGACAATCGAGTTGACAAAAAACGCTATAAACTCCCAAAACTCTGAAACAATCAACCGTGTACGTGGATTCATGCCAATGCGAGAGCCAAAGTTACCCAAAATTAAGCCTGCGGTCACAACTCCAATCACCCCAGATCCACCCAAATCTTCAGTCATTAGGTAAGTACCGTAGGCAGCAACTAAAGTTAAGGACTGTTCCACGAGTGGTAAATCAAAGCGTTGAGTTGCATAGGAAATACCAAAACCAATTAATCCTCCCACTGCCACACCAATACCCACAACTGCAAACATCTGTACCAAAATAGGTTGGAGTCCCAATTCCGCATTTCCCAGAGAGAGCCCTACCAAAAAAGTAAAAGCTACAACCGCCATCCCATCATTGAACAAGCTTTCACCTTCCATGAGTGTTGTCAGACGGTTGGGAACACCCAATTCTCGAAATAAAGCAGTCACTGAGACTGGATCGGTCGCAGAGAGACTAGCACCGATGAGTAGAGCAGTACTTAATGATAACCCAGCAAATTGATTTAAACCTATTGCCACGCCTGCAATCGCAATGACTACCCCAACGACTGCGTACAGACAAATTGGTAGCAAATCCCGCTTTAAGTCTGACCATTTTAAATTCCATGCTGCTTCAAACAATAAAGGCGGTAGAAAAATCAACAAAATCAATTCAGGAGAAAGATTCACCAACCGGATATCGGCAAAAGCCAATCCCAACCCTACAATCACTAGCAGTAAGGTGTAAGGTATTTGACGAAACCAACTAAAGATTTGCGGTAACGTTGCTACGCTTAAAGAAACCGCAAGCACTAAAAGAAACTGTGTCAGATTTGCTCTTAACACTTCTTCGCTCATTGCAGACTCAGCTATCATAGGAACATTTGAGGAAAAACTACTGTTTGCGATCGCGATACTTAAATTTCGATAATATTAACTACAGGTCAGGCTGCAATCAACCAAATTATATGTTCTAGAGGTGAATTATCTGAATTTATCTATGTTTCCTGGTAGTTTTACACTTTAAAAACAAACTTTTACAGCAAGTCACAAGAATGACCTGACAGCAAATTCTGCATTCTGGAGAAAAACGCCTTGGCAAATAACATTCGGGATCGTTTCAGAGATTGGAAACAGAAAGAAGTTAAGGCTGTCCAACTCGAAGAGCTACAAAAGTCATTGTTAGACGAATCAACTTTAGATTTGTCTTTCCTGACTTTGATAGTGAGTTCCTGTGCCATTGCCACCTTTGGTCTACTCTCTAACAGTGTCGCTGTCATCATTGGAGCTATGATTATTGCACCTCTAATGCTACCAATCCGGGGGCTAGCCTTTGGTGCTTTGCAAGGTAACGTTATCCTCTTCCGCAAAGGAACGATCGCTGTTGTGGTAGGAACACTCATAGCAATGGTGATTGCCTGTTGTTTGGGTTTGATTGTGCGGATGCCTAGTTACGGTAGCGAGATACTAGCACGTTCTGAACCAACACTGCTAGATTTAGGTGTAGCTGTGGCAGCTGGCAGTATTAGTGGCTACGCAAAGATTCAACCAAAAATTTCTGGGAGTTTGGCGGGAACAGCTATTGCCGTTGCACTGATGCCACCAGTGTGCGTCATTGGCTTGGGAATAGCACAGGCTGACTGGTCCCTCAGTTGGGGAGCTACTTTGCTTTACCTTACCAACCTCTTGGGCATAGCTTTATCTTGCATGGTGACCTTTCTAGTAGCAGGTTATACCTCATTAGTACAGGCAAGAAAACCCCTTATGTGGACTTTAGCTTTGACTGCAATCCTACTGGTTCCCCTAGGTGTGAGCTTTGCCCGTCTTGTGCGACAAGGGCAATTAGAAAATAGCGTTCGGCGAGCGCTGTTGAATAAAACTGTTACATTTCAGCGCTTGCAGTTGCTTGGCAGTAATACTAACTGGCTAACCAATCCCCCCCAAGTACGTCTGAGCGTGCGAGCTAAGAACCCGGTTACGCCTCGACAAGTACAGTTGTTAGAAGAATTTATTGAGCGCGAAATGGGACAACCTTTTACCTTAATATTTGAAGTTGGTCAGGTGGAAGAAGTGCGACGAGAGTCTCAGACAGATTAATTATGTCATATTTAACACCCCTTAATGGCAACAAACCCGCTCAAATTCCAATACAGCGCATCTTAATAGTGGAAGACGATCCAGTGATGCAATTGGGCTTGACACAGTTTTTTGAAGAATATCCTCAATTTCAAATTGTAGGAATAGCAGCTGATGGTTACACAGGAGTTGAAGTTGCAATCAAACTCCAACCTCATTTGGCAATCGTGGATATTGGTCTTCCTCAGTTAGATGGAATTGCCGCGACAAAGCAAATCAAAGCTAATCTACCGAATGTACGGGTAGTTATCCTGACTTCCCATAGTGATGAAACAGAAATGATTGCTGCTTTAGCCAGTGGTGCTGATGCATGCTGTATCAAGGGTACGAGCTTAGAGCAACTTTCGGTAGCCATAAGTGCTGCTCAAACAGGGGCTACTTATCTAGACCCTTTGATTGCTCGCAGAGTCATTGAACATCTCAAACCCCCAGCTGCTGTCAGTAAGATTGGTCAACTTTCATCGCGGGAATTAGAAGTCTTACAACTCATAGTTGATGGTCGAAGTAACCCGGAAATTGCCGCTGAACTTTATATGAGCATGAGTACCGTCAAAACTCATATCCGAAGTATCATGAACAAACTTGCTGTGAATGACCGAGTTCAGGCAGCTGTAGTAGCATTACGAAATGGACTGGTATAAAAAAACAATATTTACGCCTCCCTATTGTCTATTCTTCTTTGCAAGGTAGCGTGAACCAAAAAGTTGACCCAGCCCCCAATTTGCTGGTAACGCCAATCTGTCCGCCATGAGCTGTAATAATTTGCTGACACACGTACAGCCCAATACCCAGACCGGGCATGAAACGGGCTCTCTCACCGCGTGTATACAGTTCAAACACTCTAGTACACTGCTTTTGGCTCATTCCCACACCGTTATCCTGTACGCAACACAGTATTTTCTTACCTTGAATGCTTGCGTTTACAGTCAGAGTAATCGAGTGGGGATTGTGTTTAAGTGCATTGGAAATCAGGTTGCAAAATACCCGCTCTAGTTGTGTAGCATCAGCATTCACTAATGGTAAATCAGCTTGTACCAGATTGTTCACAATCACACGATTTTCCTGCAATAAAGGTTCTATATCATCTAGAACCGACGCCACTACAGTAGAGAGTTGCACTGGCATGGTATGAAGTGTCACTCCACGCACTTCCAAAGTGTAGGCTTCTTGTAATGAGTTAAGTAGATTAATTTGACGCGAGTTTCCTTCCAACAGACACTCTAGTGCTCTTGCCACACTGATATTTACCTGTGCGTCCGACTTCTTCAACAAGTTTTGCAAGACGATCGCATTGCCCATGAGTGGCGTGCGTAAATCATGAGAAATAGCATATAAAAAAACTTGCAATTCCCGGCGTGATTCAAATTCAGCTTGTTGCAAACGTTCATACATATATACACCTAGGTTACAGATGAAACAGAACCAAAATATCATCAATAGCCATCCCGCACTTACAAGCCCGGTGACAAGCCGAGGGTTTTCGGTGTAAGGAGTCAAGCCAAGTGCTGAGTTGACACCCACATAGTAAGCCAGCACCCCTAACTGTGACACCAAATGCAGCTGAGGACGTACTGGTATAATAACTGCCTGAGCCATAAACACCAGACGCCACATATCATCATTTCCCAAAGCAAAACCGTTCAGGGTTGCAATGACTTCTTGTAAAACTGTAGCGAACCAGGAGAGGCACAGAAAAATCATGCCGGGATAGCGATGTCCCCACTTAGTTCTATGGAGTGCAAACAAGGTGAGTAATAACGGTGCTACAGCCAAATCATGCATTATTGAGGAATCAAGCTGCTTCGCGATTAAAGAGATGAGTTCCTTGGAAAAATTTGCTGGTGCTTGAAAGTAGAACTTAAAATAAAGCTCTAAAAGCACACTACAGCACCAGATGGGGATTGCCACCCATAACAACAAGCCAACACGCCGCCACAGAAACTGGTTTCGCCAGACTTTGTATTCAGCCGACTCTTTGGGAGTCAACAAAAGCTTCAATCTCTTCCTAATTAAGTGAATTAGCGAATTCAGAGTTGCTTTGCCTGTTAATAGTAATTTGTTGGCTTGAGATGCCATAAACGACAATCGATGGTAATTTTTCTTCAGTTTATTATTCACACACCACTGTAGATATGAATCTTAAAAGATGAGTTAGTAATAGCCTCAAAATTACCATCTATTGAAATCTGACACTATCGTCCGAACGGTCATTTTATGTTGTCCCCTAGGTTTAACCAACCGACCGATGTGTAGTGTCATGGCCCAGTTTTACATTGAAGCCAGTCTATTAGCCGCGAATGTGACATGTACCTAATTATGCAAACGCCTGAACCCCGCTCTTTTTTTGGCGATAAATCTCATACATTATTTCAGATTGGCAAATTCCTGTTTATTAGTACGGTTAGTGCGGGTTTAGTTTGGCTTCCTCAACCATCTGCAGCCAGAAATCCGGGCTGTAATGTTTTTGGTTGTTGGGAAAAAGGTGGGGGTTGCAATGTTAGTGGTTGTTGGGAAAAAGGTGGGGGTTGCAACGTTAGTGGTTGTTGGGAAAAAGGTGGGGGTTGCAATGTTAGTGGCTGTTGGGAAAAAGGTGGGGGTTGCAATGTTAGTGGTTGTTGGGATTCAGCCGATGGCTACCGTCGCAGCGACAATGACTACTGGGACAATCGGCGTCACCGATATCATCGACGTCATTGGCGTTATCGGCGTTATCGGCGTTATCGCCACTACGACGATCGCTAAATCACATGAAGGATGGTAGCCTCAAAGTTCAAACAAGCATTGATGGACAGCGATCGCTATCGTTTGAACGGTCAATTTATTTTGTCCTCTTGGTTGAACTGACCAACCGATGTGTAGTGTCACGGCTGAGTTGTACATTAATGCCAGTCCTAAAACACCAATTCAATATTCAGAACTTTGACAATAAAACCCAATTTCTTCTAGTTTAGCCAACAAAACATTAGCCTTTCTAAGGGCTATTTCGGGTTTTTGGCATGAGTGAATTGGTGTGCTAAAAACTTCTTACAGTTTGCAAGTTGTGTAAGTGACATTCGTCTGACTTAAATTTCAACAACTTATAGAAAATATGAAACTTCTGCAAACAACGACTACATCAGTCGCTTTGGCAACCGCTTTTATTATTGGGATAGTAGGGAGGGTAGATGGAGCAACACTAGC
The DNA here is from genome assembly GCF_000760695.4 of Tolypothrix bouteillei VB521301. Taxonomy (GTDB): domain Bacteria; phylum Cyanobacteriota; class Cyanobacteriia; order Cyanobacteriales; family Nostocaceae; genus Scytonema; species Scytonema bouteillei_A. Next base: position 4,263,592 of record NZ_JHEG04000001.1, read on the forward strand.
TGGAAACAGTAGTTCTACGCTATCCCCAAGTGCAATGGTAAGTAGTGCATATACAAACACTGTTTCATCCGACTTAGCCACTCAATTGCAAGCGATACTAGACAAGACTGTACGAGAAACTGGTATCCCTGGCGCAGTTGTAGGAATAGTCAGTCCTCAAGGGACATGGTATGGCGCGAGTGGTGTCTCTAACCGGGAAACTGGAAAGGCAATGCAGCTAAATAACCTTTTCCACACTGGCAGCATTAGAAAGGCATTCATAGCAGCAACTGTACTCAAAGTACAAGAACAGGGCAAGCTCAGCCTAGACGATACTCTTGACAAATGGGTGCCTGAGATTGCAAAAGAAATTCCTGATGGCAACACCATCACGATTCGCCAACTTCTCAATGGGACTTCTGGCATTAAACCTGTGGAAGAAGACTTCGAGCAAGATATCATCAAAGACCCGTCGATACTTTTAACCAAAGATTGGCAACCAGAAGATACGCTAACTTACGTTTATGGCAAACCGCGCTTCACAGGTCAAAAATGCACGTCCGTATGGTGCTACCCGACCACTGGCGTTACCATTGCCCAGCAGATTGTGGAAAAAGCGACGGGTTCAACATTTAGCAGCGTTTTTCGCGACCGGGTTGTTGAACCCTTGGGATTGAACCATACTTTTTTAGGTGGAGTAGACGAAATTCCCGCTCAATTGGTTCGAGGTTACACGGATCTTAACGGGGATGGCAATCTCACTGATGTCACCGATTATGATTTAGCGTTTTCCAAAGCCCTTGGTGGGGTTGTCACCACCAATGCACAGGACCTCATGCGGTTTACTCAAGGATTGTTTGGCGGCGAATTGCTCAAAGGCGAATCCCTCAGTGAGATGCTCACCTTTGTTGATACTGGTCTTACCTTTAATCCTTATGGAGAAGAATTTAGATATCAATTTGGATTGGGTGTAGATAACTTTCCCAGTCCTTGGGGAGCAACGCTAGGTAAAGGTGGCACTAATGTTGGGAATGAAGCTGAGATGAGGTACTTCGCCGATAGGGGTATTGCTGCTGTAGCTTTAATAAACGGAACAAATATCAAAGGAGTGTCTATAAGCGACATCTTATACACTCACGTCAATACTTTGCTTGCGAACTCACAGGGAAACAATTCACAGTCGGTACCAGAGTCTAGTGCTACAGGGGGATTAATAGCGCTAGGTGCTGTGGGACTGTTGTTCGTGCGGCAGCGGCGATGAAGCATACGAACAGTCAAATGTTCTTCAAAGCGAGCTTATTTTTATACAGCAACACCTTGTTGTAACTAATGCAATATTGCATGTTAGGAATTTTTCACCATGAACGATCGCTCTCCATGGCGCAAACGCTGGTCTTTTGCTGCCATCTTTACCCTGGCTTTAGTACTGACAATTGCATTTTCTTTCAGTACTTACACTTACCAGCAGACTTTAGCACAAAACCCAACCAGTTACCCCAGGAACCAGGCACTGTATGTCACCGCCTCTGACGGAACAAAAATCGCGCTTGATGTATGGCTGCCACAAGATTTATCTGTCGGCTCCACAATTCCCACCCTCATACGAAGCACGCCTTACTACCGTGCGATGGAATTAGTGGATAAAAGTAAACAAAACGACCCAAACGCCACTGAAATAGACCCGTATTATCTTAACCCAGGATATACAGACTACTTCAACAATGCTGGTTACGCAGTCGTGCTAGTTGATGTCCGGGGGACGGGTGCCTCCTTTGGTAAGTTTGTCCCCAATCCATCCACATCGAAGAATGAAATTCAAGATTACAACGCAGTTGTTAACTGGATAGTAGCACAACCTTGGTCAAATCAAAAAGTTGGTGCTTTTGGTACCTCAGCTGAGGGTAGCACTGCTGAATTTTTGACGGTCACTAACAACCCAGCTGTGAAAGCGATCGCTCCCCGGTCGATGGACTTCGATTTCTATGCCCAGCAATACTTTCCTGGAGGCGTTTTGGTGGAAAAAAAAGCAAAGGAAGTCGCTGATGCAGGCAAACCTAGAATCGGTGTTTGCAGTTTGCCAGAAAACGAGCAAGAACCAACTTGCCAAGAATTTTTCAAGCTAGGCTTCAAGGGACCAAAACCTGTAGACGAAGACAAAGACAAACAATTGCTCAGATCTGCACTGCAAGAACGAGCTAATAGTATTGACTTTTTCCAAGCATTTCAAAAAATCACCTATCGTGATGACAAAATTGACGGATTAGACGGAACTGTAGAAGACTTCAGCATCTACAAATTTAAGGAAGACATTGAACGCTCTGACGTAGCAATTTATCATGGGGCCAGTTGGTTCGATGGGGGAACAGCAGAAGGTGTGTTAAACCATTTCATGGCGTACAAAAATCCCCAAAAAGCAATTCTTGGTCCCTGGACTCACGGAGCCTATGGTAACGCCAATCCTTTCGTCCCCTCCGATACGCCTGTCAACCCATCACGTGAAGAACAACTTGCGGATATGGTTAACTTCTTCGACGCCTATCTTAAGGACGATAACAATAAACCGAAGTTGAAACGAGAAATTAAGTACTACACAATGGGCGAGGAAAAATGGAAAACTACGACCGTTTGGCCTCCCAGAGGTGTCACTCGCCAACGCTTGTTCTTTGCAGAAAACAACGGTTTAACCAACAAACCGCCAGCAAGTAAGAGTGGCGAAGATAAGTATACCGTCAGCTTTGAAGCAACCACTGGTCCGGATAGCCGCTGGAACCAGAGTTTTGAGAAAATGGTTTTTCCCAACCGTACAGAAGAAGACAAAAAACTGCTGACTTACACCAGCGAACCACTCAAAAATGATGTGGAAATCACCGGTCATCCAGTCGTAACCCTTTACGCGACTTCTACTGCTAGCGATGGAGCTTTCTTCGTTTACCTGGAAGACGTAGACGAAAACGGCAATGTTACGTATATTACAGAAGGGCAATTGCGACCCATCCACCGCAAGGTGTCCACAGAACATCCTCCCTATGCCGTCTTTGGTCCTTACCATTCTTTCAAACGTCAAGATAGCTTGCCTTTTGAAGCAGGACAGTTAACTGAACTTCAGTTTCATCTCTTACCAACCTCGGTGCTATTCAAACAAGGACATCAAATTCGGGTGGCGATCGCCGGACACGATAAAGACTTATTCGCCCGCTATCCCGCAGTTGGGACCCCAGAAATCAGCTTACAACGAAATGCTGTCAGTGCTTCCTACATTGATTTACCAGTGATGCGAGGTAGACGAAGCTAGTGGTCTGTCCCAAAAGTTTTGACTGGTAATGCATTTCCAGTAGGGTGGGCAGTGCCCACCCTATATATTTAGGTAATATAGCTGGGGTTCGGGAGTAATCAACTATATTTTGTGGGGTAGACGTCCTCGTCCGCTGCCACACAAATGGACGCTGTCAATTTACCATTGCTTATGGCGAACTAAAGAATTTTTCCACACAACGGACAAAAATTTCCACTCCCATTGCTAATGCAGTTTCATCAAAATCAAACCGAGGATGGTGATGGGGATATGCCAAACCCTTATCAGGATTTGCAGAACCCAAGAAGAAATAGCACCCAGGAACCTCCCTCAAGAAGAAAGACATATCTTCTCCGCCCATGGTTTGGCATTCTGGAACGATACCTGCAGGAGTTTCTATGACTTGTTCCGCAACCGATCGCACAAATTCTGCCATCCCAGCATCATTAATAGTTGGGGGATAGTGCGAGTAGTATTCCAAATCATAACTTGCCCCATGACTTTGACAAATACCTGCAATAATCTGCTCGATACGTTGTTTAAAGAAACCCTCAAATGCAGGATTAAAATACCTAACAGTACCGCTCATTTTTGCCGTATCAGCTATCACATTCCACCTGGTACCGGCATGAAGCTCACCCACAGTCACCACTGCAGAATCAATAGGATTGACATTGCGAGCCACTATAGTTTGTAAGGCATTGACAATCTGGGCAGCAACGACAACTGAATCCACAGTTTGATGGGGCATAGCACCATGTCCGCCCTTACCCAAAATGGTACATTGAAAAATTTCTGTTGCTGCCATCAACGCACCAGCCCGGACACCTACAGTTCCCAAAGGCAAGTTATTCCATAAGTGTAGACCGATAATCGCATCCACATCGGGGTTTTTCAAAACCCCTGCGTCTATCATCGGCTTTGCACCTCCGGGTGATTCTTCTGCAGGCTGGAATATCATTTTGACAGTACCAGCAAAAGAGTCTCGGTTTTTGTGGAGATAATAAGCTGTACCCAAGGCAATGGTTGTATGTCCATCATGTCCGCAGGCATGCATAACTCCATCGTGCTGGGAACGGTACGGCACTTCATTCAGTTCTTGAATGGGTAAGGCATCCATATCCGCTCGAATAGCCAGAACTTTAGGGCTTGAGGATTGGGAAGATTCGTTCCCAACAACCAGTCCCTTATCCTCAGTTCCTTGTCCCTCTATAATCGCAACAATGCCAGTTTGAGCAATACCAGTTTGATGCTCGATACCCCATTCCTGCAACTTTTGGGAGATAAACTCATTCGTCAGTTTTTCTTGAAAACCTAGTTCTGGTTTTTGGTGTAAATACCGCCGCCACTCAACCAGTTGGGGTTGCAGGGAACGAATTGACAAGCGAACGCGGGATAAATCAACAGAGGTGGAGTTTGGGAGTGTAGAAATCATTGTTTACATTTTCTGAGTTGAAATGAATGATGAATGCTGAAACCTTCCATTCATACTTCATACTTCATAATTCATCATTCTTTCTAAATCTAAATCTGATGCTAGCTGTGCAAGCTTGTCCAGATCCGCTAAGTTCTCTACATATGGCAAACAACCTAAAACAGGTATGTTTGTCAGCGCTTGAATCAATTCTACAGGCGTTAGGTCAGTAATTTCTGTTTCTGTTTGGGGTTGAATGCAGTTGAGAATAATTCCTTTAAGATTGATGTGTGAAAGTTTTGCCAATGCCACGTTTGCAACAGCTTGCGCGATCGCACCCAATCTCACTGGTACTACCAATACTGTAGGTAGTCGCCAGTCACCTGCTATATCCGCTACCGTCAGTTCATCAGTAACGGGTGTACCCAATCCTCCAACACCCTCAACCAAAAGGAACTCACGACGCTGTTGCAAAGCTGTAAAAGCTTGCCATACAGTTGCTAAATCTACTGTTCGATTTTCTTTAACTGCAGCAATGGGAGGAGCAAGAGGTGCTTTAAAGTACAAAGGTGTAATCACTTCAAGAGATTGCTCCAAAGAAAATATTTTTTCATACCACTCGCGATCTCCCTCTCCCGACTGCATCAGTTTCATAATTCCCAAACTGCGGTGCGAGCAATATTTTTGCCAGTAAGCTGCTAAAGCTGTTGTCACAATAGTTTTACCGGCGTTTGTGTCAGTTCCTGCAATCAGTAGTGCTTTTAACGGCTGATTAGTCATTGGTCTACTATAAGGATTGAGTATGAAGGATGAAGCCACTTATAAATTAATTTATCTCGCCCACCGACTTAACCGATTTTGACTTATTTTGCTATCCTTCATCCTTAATCTCTATCACCGCTCGGGTAAAGTGGGCGGATTTTCTGTAGGTACGGGATTGGGTGTAATTTCCGGGGGTATGGGAGTGGGTGGATTTTCTGTAGGTACGGGATTGGGTGGGTTTTCTGTAGGTACGGGATTGGGTGGGTTTTCTGTGGGTAATGGTGCTGGAGTGGATGATGGATCTACAGGCAAAGGAGTTGGGGTTGGTTGTACGGAACTTTCTAATGTTACATTTAAATTGTAATCACTTTGGTCAAGCCCTGGAACAGGGATAACACGTATAGTATATCTACCACTAATAGGTACTTTTCCTTGATAAAATGAGACATCCTTAGCAGAATTATCAATTGGTTGGCGATTGGGACCTAAGATTGTCAGTAACACACCACCTTCTTTCGCAAGGGTTACACTCAACTGTTGACCTTCTTTAGCCCGAAAAGCATAAAAGGCTGTTTCCTGGGCTGCAAGAATCCCCTCCACGTTTGCGGTATTGGATGCATCAAAACTTAACTGTCTCCTGTAAACACCGGGTGCTTCGGTTTGGATTGGTGTTGGTGTTAGTGTTGGTGTTAGTGTTGGTATTGTTGTTGGTGTTGGTGTTGGTGTTGGTGTTGGTGTTGGTGTTCCCCCAGGAATGACTGGTGAGGGAAAAGTTTGTGGGGCTGTGGTTTGCTCTGGTGATGGTTCGGGTCGATCGCGGAGAGACCGCACAAATGCCCAAGAACCAAATCCTGCCAAAACAATAACGATAATAGTCATTCCTGCTATTGCTACAGGATTATCTAGAAGTGAATTGTGAGCAGGTGGTGGCGGAATAACGGGATCGGGTTTGTCTGGTGCTGGGGAAGATGGAGCGGGACGTTGGACAACGGCTACTGTTTGAACATTAGATAGGTCTGGCGTAGGAGGACTTGGATTGCCAACAACTCGCAACGCTTGCATCACATCCGCAGCACTTTGATAGCGATCGCTGGGTTTTCGGCTCAACATCCGATTCAGCACTTGCGCCAACTGAGGATTCACCTTCACCCAGCGTTCCCAAGTCCAACTGAGTTGGTTATCATCAAAAAGTTCTTGAGGTTCTTTTCCTGTCAGCAAAACAAGTGCTGTCACGGCGAGCGCATAGAGATCGCTGCTAGGGTACGCTCTACCCGTTTGCATTTGTTCGCTAGGGGCGTAACCAAATTTACCTACGCTCGTTGCTCTTATTGTGTTATCTGGAGAATTTAATCGAGTGGCTAGTTCTTTGACGACTCCAAAATCAATTAAAACAGGTAAGCGATCGCTATCCCTTAAAATAATATTATCTGGAGCAATATCCCTGTGAATAATGCCCTGTCTGTGAATGTGATCTAAAACAGGCAGTAAAGATTGTATAAGTTGCAACGCTTCTTGCTCTGTAAAGACTTTACCAGTTTTTTTGCGTTCATCAAGCAAAGTGCTATACGTTTTTCCTGCAACATAGTCTTGCACTAAGAACAGGCGCTGGTCTTGTTCAAATCTCTCCCGAAATTGTGGTACTTGAGGGTGCTGAATTTGATACAAGATTGCTGCTTCTCGCTGAAACAGTTCTTTGGCTTTCTCCCATGCATATCCCCCCGTTACGACCGGAATCAATTCCTTAATTGCACAAAGTTCGTTAAAACGTCTTTGGTCTTCTGCTAGATAAGTTCTACCGAATCCCCCTTGACCTAGAGTTTTTATTATCCGGTAACGGTTTTGCAGGATAGTGCCAGATGTAATCGGTGGTTGCATCGTCTAAATTGTGTGTAATAGCAATCCAAGGAGGAGCAGCCAGTAAAACAGACTCGCTAAACTCTATTTTCACACCTGCTCTGTGTACATCAGCGTGAAAAAGCAAAGGATTGAATGAGTTAGTGCTATCGTTTTACAAAGCTGTATAGATTGTATCTATTCTTGACAAGCAAGATGAGTCCGTTTTCCTTTTGCCCTCTGCCCCAGGCACTTTTTTTTAACAGTTTCACTAATAATGGCTAAAGGTAGTATCATTGTATATCTAGTCAGACCACAAATGACTAATGTTAAGTATTTTTGCTTGTTAATGTAGAATTGAGTAAAAAGTTGAACTGTAAACATTGGGTTACAACCAAAAATAAGGATGTTAGAGGCAAGAATTGTGTGTGTATTGGGCTTTCGTGTTTTGGGTCTTGCTAGTCAATATACAAAACTAAACTCTAGGTATGGTTTACATGCTTGATGTCAGTTAAGCTATCAATTGTTTGTCTATAAAAAAGCTGGAGAAATAGAGATATGTAGTTTTACTGAGGTATGTTGAAAATTTTTATGAAAGCTTCCAAAAAGCACGCATATGATTTTTTCCGGCTATTTGCGGTTAAATTTTTCAAATCTCTGATGATAGGATTGCCATGAATGCACATCGAGGATCTGCTGTGCTGAGTTCTACTGCCTTAAAAGTACAGCCGACTGCTACAGGCGTGACTGAAAATAATCGCTTGCGGCTGTTCTCTGGCTCTGCCAATGTAGCACTGTCTCAAGAAGTTGCCCGTTACCTGGGAATGGATTTGGGACCAATGATTCGCAAACGATTTGCGGATGGAGAAATTTATATCCAAATTCAAGAATCCATTCGAGGCTGTGATGTTTATCTCATCCAGCCCAGTTGTCATCCCGTCAATGACAATTTGATGGAACTGTTAATTATGATCGATGCTTGTCGTCGCGCATCCGCCAGACAAGTGACTGCGGTTATTCCCTACTATGGCTATGCCCGTGCTGACAGGAAAACTGCAGGAAGAGAGTCAATTACTGCCAAGCTAGTTGCCAATCTCATAACAGAGGCAGGTGCTAACCGAATTTTAGCAATGGATTTGCACTCCGCTCAGATTCAAGGCTACTTCGATATTCCACTGGATCACGTTTACGGTTCACCAGTACTGCTGGATTATTTAGCAAGCAAGCAACTGCCAGACCTTGTTGTTGTTTCCCCAGACGTTGGTGGTGTAGCACGAGCCAGGGCATTCGCTAAAAAGCTAAATGATGCTCCATTGGCAATTATAGACAAACGCCGTCAGGCTCATAACGTAGCCGAAGTTTTAAACGTGATCGGCGACGTTAAAGGTAAAACAGCAGTTTTAGTGGATGACATGATTGATACTGGTGGGACTATCTCTGAAGGAGCAAAACTCCTGCGTCAGGAAGGAGCTCGTCAAGTTTATGCATGTGCAACTCACGCCGTCTTCTCTCCACCTGCAGTTGAGCGCTTGTCAAGTGGTTTGTTTGAGGAAGTGATTATCACGAACACCATTCCCGTACCAGAGAGCAATCGATTTCCTCAGTTAGTCATGCTGTCAGTAGCTAACCTGCTGGGAGAAACTATCTGGCGCATTCATGAAGATAGTTCTGTCAGTAGTATGTTCCGCTAGTTAAGAAAAATCTGTCTTCACCATTACAATTAGAAGATTTACCAGTTTTTAAGGATGAAGTTTGACAAATTTCAAACCTCATCCTTTATTTATTGTCACCCAGTAAACCATAACCTGTTACCGTCACAGCCATCTGAAAATGATTGCGTGCTGTTTGCAGACCCTTACTAGCAAAAGCTTTGAAATCGGGGTCTTTTCCAACTGTTCTTTCTCGCTGGAATGTAGCTATAGCATCAAGGTGACGGTTTACTCCCATCTCGTTGATGTATGGTTCGTCGAAACTAGTCCCAGAAAGCTGCTGTAAATGGGCGGCGATTGTTTCATACTTGAAACCCAGTGTTGTGGGAGGTGCAATTGCCCTGCTATTTAATAATTGCAAGAGTTTCTCATGCGTCTTTGTATGCTCTTCAATCATCTGTTGCGCGAACTCTTTTACTTTGGGATTTGTAGACTTCTGTAAAGCCTGTTTCCCAAGTTCTATTTCTGCTGTTCCTCCCTGAAAAGCGTCGATAACAAACAGCCAATCTAAATTGTCAATCTTACTGCTCGATTGTTGAGAAAATTGACTCTGTGTAGCGACTGGTTCATTTGACGGGGGGGTAGGTTTATTGACTTGAGTTACACTGCAAGCCTCAAGAAATATAATAATTACAATTACAATACAGCCAGCGATCGTTTGATATGCTTTGCGTCTGAATGAGGTACACCCCGAACTAACCCTTACCTTACCAAGGGGAGCGACTGTGTTACGGAGAGCAGCGCGTTGCAAAGAGCAGTGTGTCCCGGTGGTTCCCCTCTTTGAAGTAAGTGGTATGAGGGTACGCAATAGCGCAGGTAGGGTATTTCTGCACTTCACCACGCCGCCATGTACCATAAATTTAAAAATTTTTTTAAAATTTAACATAAATATTAAGTCAGTAAAGTTATCCAACCATAACTCTTGCAGAAGAGACAGTATCATTTAAGACAAGATTTAGCTTTTTAACATCAGAATAATTTCCGGCTTGCAATAAAATGCCTAAACCACCAAAATCTCGATCCGTACAAAATTCCCATATACCACTATGGACTTGAATTGACGAAACTCTGTTATGCCAGCCATCGTCTATCTGTGACAGTCGAGGTGTATCACTTTCAATAGATATTGAAGCGCCACCAAAATTGACATCCTCAAACAATGTGACTGCAGCCATGACTTTTCCCCTTTTAAGTTACAGGTTCAACAATTTTGTGTGTGGTAAGTTCTTCGCTTCACGGCTTTGGACTGATGGAACCATAATACTTTTGCGATCGCCCCTCCAGCCTACGTTGTTTTAGGAAAAGTTTTTTCCAATTTTGGAATACTCCCCGTGCAAAGTACATAGGACTTATGCATTGACAAAATCTGATTATGTGGTCGGACTTATCAACTGCCCTTCTTTCTTTAATTAGGTGCAAGCAAGATCGACTTATGCATAAGTGAGATAGAAATGGGAAATTCTTGCTCGATTTGAACTATTGCAGAACTGCACATTTGCCTTTTCCAGGAGTAGGTCATACCCGTGCAGAAAATTAGGGTTATGCTTCGGTAAAATTTCTACTCCCACAATCGCCGACCGGAAGCTCCATTTAATTTACTATGAGTATCTTTTAACAAAGCAGGAATATCTAAATTTTCCGGACACCTAGGCAAACACTCACCACATTCCGTACAGCGACTAGCTTTCATCCCAGGAAACCAATGACCGGCATTTTCAAACATTCGATAGCGGTATTGCCCGAAATCTTTCATATCATATGCTACGGCGAGATTGCGTAACCGAAGCACTTCTGGTATGTTAATGTTCTCAGGACAAGGCAAACATTTATAGCATTGGCTGCATCTATCTGTTCCTAAAGCAGATTTTTGGTACTCTTCTAAGCGTTGAAAAGTCTCTATTTCTTCTAGTGTTAGCGGTTCATCGCGATCGCTAACGAGCAACGGTTCCTCTAACTCCTTTGAGTTTGAAGGTCCCACGGTGAGGGTGGTAATTCGGGTGTCGCTTAGCAAAAATCTGTAGTTTAACTCCATCGGTGAAAAGGGATGACACAAATCTTTCAACAGTTGAGGTGGCGTATACAGGCGTCCTCCCTTATCTGTAGGGGAAATAATAAATATCCCCATGTCTTTTTTATAAGCCTTCTCAATGGCTAAAGCATTGCGTTGGAAAAAATAGTAGTAATGCAGATTGACAAATTCAAAAAAATCTGTATCTATTGTGTTTAAAATAATTTCTACGGGTGCGTGAGTAGAAAAGCCAATATGCCGTACTCTACCATCATCCTTGGCTTCCCGTATTGCCTCCATGCAGCCCCCCTTGGTTTTTATCCAGTCGAGATGTTCCCAAGTGTTCAAGCCGTGAATTCCAAGGCAATCAAGATAGTCGAGATTCAACTTTTTGAGGGATTCATCAATATACCGACGCATTGTCTCAGCATCTGGTGTAGGTGGTATTTTTGTAGTAATATACACCTGAGAACGAGGAACTGGCAAACCAAGAGCGATTGCACCACCAAGATATTCCTCACTCTTACCGTAACCTCTAGCCGTCTCTAAATGATTTATCCCCAAGGTTATAGCTTTTTGGATAGTTTGCCATGCATTTTCAGGCGCAGACAGATAGCGCATTGTCCCCAAAGAAAAGACAGACAAGCACAGATTTGTTTTTCCAAAGCGTCGGTACTTCATGTTAATCATTTGGATTTTAGATTTCAGATAGGATACTCAGGACTAGTAAGTAATTGTGCTCAATAGGCTAACACCTAATCCAAAATCCAAAATCGAAAATCTCAAATCGCTAGGTTTCGCTACTACCAAAACGTTTAATCAAATCCTCCGGTCTAAGATTGGAGACAAATTCTCGAAATGCTTGTTGCTCGGCTTCATCAGCATCTCTATCTACAGGGATGGAAGCATCAGCTATGACTTCTTCCATAACCCAAATCGGAGTATTTGTACGTAAAGCGATCGCGATCGCATCACTTGGGCGTGCGTCAATTTCTTTTTTCACCTCACCTTGTTTGATGATGAGAGCTGCATAGAATGTGTCTTTCTGCAACGAATGAATAATAACGCGATCTAAAGTCATATTCCATGTCTCTAAAATGTTCACAATTAGGTCATGGGTTAAGGGTCTTGGAGGCTTTTGATTCTCCAGTGCGCCCATAATTGCTCTTGCCTGCTCCTGACCGATATAAATTGGTAGTGCGCGGCGATCTGAAGAATCCTTCAGAAGTACAATTGGGCTGCGGGTTATGGCATCTAATGCTATGCCAGCGACTTTCATCTCAATCATTGGCTAAGCCTCTAAAATCCTTTGCGTGTGAGAGAGGTATGTAACAAATCGTACTTTTCTTTGGGCAATAATGGGACAAATTTAAACATAACAGTTTATTCTCTATAATTGCTTCTATTAAACTCCTAAATGAGTGTGAATACCAGAGTAAGACGACTGGATCTAGATCGACTATAATCTACTTTCCCAAGTATGCCTTGTGATGAATATGAATGTATTAATAACTTGATACATTTTTTTGTTTGAATTTATACACATATGTTCTCAATTTGTGTGAGAATTACCAGATGATTTCATGCAAAAACTTCGCTTAAATAGAGTTAATTTAGCAAAACAGCCGTGTTTACAGGATTAATCCAGTCGTTAGGAACAATAAAACCTCAGGGGGGGCATTCTTGGCAGATTACTTCTGTCAAGCAGTTATCTAATGCCATTATGCAAGATTTAGCGCTTGGTGACAGTATTGCAGTAGACGGCATCTGCCTAACGGTAGAAGAAATTCTGAAAGATGGATTTATTGCTACTGCTTCACCAGAAACCCTGCGCCGCACTACCTTAGGACAAGAGCAAACACAACAGAGGTACGTTAACTTAGAAGCGTCATTACGCGTGGGAAGTAAGGTAGGCGGTCATTTTGTGATGGGACACGTGGACGGAATGGGTCAATTGTTAGCTGCCGAACAAACAGGCACCTCTTGGGAAATGACGTTAACAGCACCACAAGCGATCGCCCGCTATATCGTTCCCAAAGGTAGTATAGCAGTCAATGGCATTAGCCTCACCGTTGCCGATTATCAGCCAGACACAACGCAATTCACAGTCGCCGTCATTCCCGTAACTTATGCCGAAACCAATCTCCGATACTTAAACCCAGGCAGTTGGGTAAATTTAGAAGGGGATATTTTAGGTAAATACGTCGAAAAATTTCTTTCTCTTGGCAATCAAGACGCGCAACCAACCACCGACAATAAACTTGATGGCATTACGCCCTCCTTCTTAGCAGAACACGGGTATATGTAATTATGAATTATGAATTATGAATTATGAATTGAAAATTCAAACATTCATAATTCAGCATTCATAATTCATAATTTTTAGCTCCCTGGTTGCTGTGTAGCTTGAGCCGTTTGTAAAGATTGAACCAATAGACCCAGGGCGTACTCTAATTGGGCACCTGGGTTAGTCGCAACCCATCCTTGTGGTGTTAGCTGACGCACCTCAAAATGCAAGTGAGGACCCGTAGAGTTACCAGTACTACCAACTCGTCCAATCACAGTTCCCTGTTCCACCTGTTGACCGGGTCGAACAAGAATTTGTGACATGTGACCGTACAAAGTTTGTTGGGCGTTGTCGTGATTGAGTACAACTGTTAAACCATAACCACCCATGTAGTCAGCAATCTCCACCAAGCCAGATTGTGCTGCTACAACAGGTGTTCCCATCGCTGCACCCAAGTCTGTACCCGCATGAAAACGACGATCTCCTGTAATTGGGTGAGTTCGCCAACCAAACAGAGAAGTAATTGGGGCGGGGATAGAAAGAGGGAACATCAAACCCGAACCGTTATAGGGAACCCGACCTGCAGCATACACGCCACTGTAAGCAATTTGTGGCAACGTTGTTGCTAGTGGAATGTCATAAACCACAGTGCTTTCCCGAGGGGAAACATTTTCTGCAGTCACGGGTGGAAGCAAGGTACCACCATTTGGAGTAACAGGCGTAGAACTAACCGTCGTGCTAGGAGTGAAATCATTAGGGATAAAACGATTGCGCCTAACGGTGCTTTGCGGCACACTAGCCGAAGCCATTCTAGAAGAATTACGTAAGAAGTGGTTGCTTACCACGCCAGAGGTTACTCTTGGAGCGTTACGTACAAAAGAGCGGTTTGCCCTAGTTGTACTCCGCTCAAGAGAAGGTACGGTTGCTAAAGTGGCTCTTTGACTTCTACTGAGCCAACTTGGTGTCCCAGTGCGCCCGTGTAAAGCATTGGCAACAGAGGCTTTATCAGCAGAACGTTCGGTTATCACCACAGAATCTGGTGCTTCATATCTTTCTGTAGCACCAGCACTGTAATCGGTAGGGTCAATATAAGTATTGTTGTAATCTTTATCAGTAGATTGAACTCTAGCCGCAGAAGAATAACTTTGCCGGGAAACCTCTGGTTGGGATTTTGCGTCTCCTGCAACAGATACCCGCGATCGGGAAGTTTCTACTTGAGGCTTTTCTTCTCTGGTAATAGCAGGAGCAATCCGTGGAGTTTTTAACCTTGTTCTGAGTTGTCTGGCTGTTTCTGAAGGTACAGAAATCTCGACCTCAGGTCTTGACCTTCTTACAGAGACTACAGGTTCGGAAACATTTTGAGGTTTGGATTGTCTGATAACAACTGCGGGGTTAGAAGATTTTGACCGAGATAATCTTTGTCTGAGTCTAGCTCTGCGTTGAGAAAATTCCGGTTGCTCTCGAGATGCTTCTGGTGCGGGCGCACTTGAATTTTCTCCAGATCTACTTCTTCGGACTGGATTTGGTGCTGCTTGCGGTGTTTCAATAGTGGGAACAAGATTATCCACTGCAGATTCAGTTTGGGCAAAAACCAAACCGCCACTGCTTAGCAAACTCAGGCTACCCAGCAAACTAATACTTTGTGCGGGGAGTGTGGACGCAAAACGTTTTTTCGACAAGGGTCGTTGTTCCGATTTATCCCAACGGTCAAGGGCAGAGTTATTGCGCTGCGTCATGTGTTCTTTGGAATTGTGTGGTTGAGCTTAAGGAAAATTATGTCAATTGCTAAATGCTAATAGCTATTAGCTAATTGTTAATAGTGCCATTAGTCATTAGCCCTATCTCAGGAGCGGAGATGCTAAGCGCAAAGCGCACGCTCCGCGTTGCGAAGCTATGCCCGTAAGGGCTATACGCTATCAGGGCTGGACTCACCATTAGCCATTAGTCATCAGCCATTAGCCATCAGCCATTAGCCATCAGCCATTAGCCATTAGCCCTTAAAATTGTCATAACCCAAACTGATTGTACCGGGCTGGAAGTAAATTTCTCGTGATTTTACTGTTACAAATTCACTTTCTTCCATGCATACCCGAAGAGCACCCTCATGTGTCACGCCTACTATAGTGCCTGCAATATCATTATGATGTACCCGATCGCCCATATTGGTCAGTAACTCTAGATAGCGAGATATTAATATATTGGCTCCTTCTGCCAACAAACAATGTATCCCAGATTCTATTCCAATGAGAACAGTAGCAGCGAGAATTTCAAGAGTTGGAATTGATTGGGAATCATTCAACCTCTGCCAAGTTTTTAAATTAATTCCAGTTTCCGGGACTGGGTTTGCCCAATTTATGCCAACTCCAATGACAGCTTGCTCGATTTGTCCTTGCTGTACTTTCGTTTCCGTTAAAATACCACCTAGTTTGCGACTGTTTAAAACTAAATCGTTAGGCCATTTGATTTGGGTGGGAATACCGCTCTGTTGCAATTGTTTGGCAATTCCCCAAGCCGTAGCCAGAGTAAGTTGGTAACCATTTGTAACATTCAGCTTGGGTGCGAGCGCAATTGAAAGATACAATCCTCCATCATCAGAGATCCACTGGCGACCCCATTGACCCCTACCTGCTGTCTGTTGGGTAGCAATGACCGTGCATCCCGGTTTAGCCCCTTGATTCAGCAAATTCCACAAGATTTGATTGGTTGAAGACACTGTTTCAACAAGGTGTAGCGAAAACGGTAGGTTTGTGCCTTTTCGCCCTGCTTGTAGAGCAATTTCTAGCTTATGTTTATCTAGTTTCATATATTTTTGTCATTTATCATTGGTCTCCCTTGTCTCCGTTATCCCCAATCCCCAGTTCCGAGTTTGCGTTAGTATGGATTGAGTGATTTCTAATTTGTTTCTAGGTATAGTTAACAATGCACGCTTGGAACTGGCACACATGGGAAGGGCTACCATACCTAACCTGTAGTTTATTAGAACCTTGGTATCACGGCTTTTTTACCAAGCAGTTTTCACCTAGTTCTCCTTTTGAAATCACAAAGGCATTGCATCCAGAAGCATCAGTTTACCGCTTAAAACAGGTACACGGTAACGTTATTTTTTCGCCGCCAGAAATCGAAGATTGGTTGGCAAAATCCATAATAAATGACGGTGAAGACGATTCTACTTTTGCATCGGGAGACGGTTTAATTAGTACCGAGCCTTCACAAGCTGTATGGGTAGCTACGGCGGACTGTACGCCTGTACTGATTGCTGATGAGAAAACAGGACAGGTTGCTGCGGTTCATGCTGGTTGGCGTGGGACTGCGCTCAAGATAGTACCCCAAGCCATTAGTCGGTTGCAAGCACAAGGTAGTAAATTAGAAAATTTACGAATTGCCATGGGACCTGCGATCGCGGGAGAGGTTTACCAAGTTTCCGAACAAGTGGCAGCAGAAGTAGGAGCTAGTATTATACCATATAATGACGAAAAAGCAATTCTAGATGCACTGCAAGAGATACCGCTATCTCCCGTACTTCCAGATTTAGAACCAGGGCGAGTGCGATTGGATGTACGGCGAGTCAATACTTTACAGATGGAAACGTTAGGCATTAGTTTGGAACAAATAGCGATCGCACCTTATTGCACTTACCAAACTCCAGAGTATTTCTTTTCATATCGGCGAGAACACCAGAAAAAAGTGCAGTGGTCGGGGATTGTTAGTAAAAAGTCGTGAATAATCTGATACTTTTAACCCTGACATTTTTGGACATTAGAGACATCATACTTAACAGGAAAGTGAGCAAACCATCTACCTTTGTTGTCGGTAAGTTCTGTAGCCCCGTCAGTAAGAACACAAAACTTTTGTCCTTTCAATTCAGGTTTAGGAAGATGTTTAGTTGTTGACACCATCCAACGTCCATTTTTGTAAGCCGTTGGGTCAAATTGAATCGTTATCTTTTGGTCCCGAACACTACGAAACTTAGCTATCTTTAACCCAGCTTGTGGATGTGGTTTCTTATTTTTCCCTTTGCCTATTGTTTTAGGATTCTTTGCCGTTTCAGACCACGCTTTATATGCTTCCATTGATGCGTTGTCCAATATCTTGGACACGTTCAAACCCAAACACCATTGCGGTATTAATCCAGAAGCTTTAAGCATAGTCCTGAAACCTTGCTGACCACCTTTATTCCCAATCTTTTCATAACCTTGGTGTTGATTTAGATAAGCAATTAAAATGTTATAAACTTTGCGGACAGATGCGACCAACTTCTTCCAACTTCCCGCAAGTTCTTTATTTGGATATACCCGGTAACTCACTGTCTTCAGTAATTTGTTTTTTGTATTTTCCCAATCCATACAATCTACAACTGAAGACTTGGACGATGGCAAGGATATCCTCAACCATCTCTCATTCTGGGCTAAAGATCTCTAGTATGTCTGGATATTTATTGTCCTAGTGAAAACTCCTCTCAATGCTTCTGATAATCTTTAGGAGTCATCCCTGTTATTTTGCGAAAGTGTTTGGTCAAGTGGCTTTGATTGGCGAAACCACACATGAGAGCAATATCACAGATTGCTATTTGTCCGTTCCGTAACAACTGCTTTGCTTGTTCCACTCTTTGCTGAAGTACATATTGGTAAGGAGTTATACCCAAAGAATTTTTAAACAGCTGACAAAAGTAATACTGGCTGATACCTGCTAAGCTTGCTAATTCAGCTAATTTGATCTCTGAATTCAAATGGCTGTGAATGTGCTCAAGAACTTGACGCAACTTATATTTTGGCAATCCATCCGAATATTTAACTATTTGAGTATTTTTAACACAATACTTTTTGAGAAGATGAATAACTAGCATTGTTTTTAATTGCTCCACATACAAACTATCTCCAGTTATTTTTGACTCTAGCTCGTCTTTCAGAGAAAATAGTATACCGAGAATAAGTGGATCTTGCTGAGTAGCAAAGTGAGGAATTAATTCAATATTTTCCAAGCTAGAGATTTCCATCCCCAATCTTTTAACAAGCAAGGGGTCAACTGACACAAACATAAATTCAATGTTTTCTTCCCACAAACAGCGGTGAATTATATCAACTGGAATAATGGCAATAGTTCCTTGCGTTTGTTTTTCGCTTTTTCTCTTTCCATCGAGCCATCTTTCTGATGATATATTATCTAAAGCAACACTGATAGTATGCATTGTCAGACAATGCTCGCAGGTATCGTTATTAGGTTGTTGATGATGCTCAAAATATATCCCATCCCAACCTGAATGGTAACTGGCAATTAGAGGCGGGTTAGAAAAGATTTGTTCGGTAGCTCTTTCCTGTTTAAAGTCAACAAGCAAAGGCTTTTCTTGTTGTAATTGCTGGCTGTTGCTCATGGTTAAGCTAATCAAAACGATCGTCTGAAATGCGAGAGATAGAGGACAGCGATGTGGTAGAAGAAGCTAACTAAAGTCTAAAGTTATGAAGTGTAGGGCTTCTATCTGATTTTGAAATATACCTAGAGCGGTAATGCCCATCAAAATCCTTCTAGGGTAAGCATTACCAACCCTACAGTACTATTATGTGCTAGAAAAAGCCTACTAAAGTATGAAATATGTAGTAATACCATAAGTAAATTGAAAGGTTGGAAATTCAGGATGCTTTTGTTTTATTGATTTGTACAAATAAATCTTGTTATACATTTATGGATTGTAAGCTATAGAGACTTCTCTATGATTTTTTGCACAAATAAATTTTGTTGCGTGTATCCATTGATGTTAAAGAGAACAATATATCTCTTCATCCTTTATCTTTCATACTTCATCCTTCTTTCAAACCAATGGGCATATTAAAGGGTTTGGTATAACAAGTGCAATGATTTAAATCAAGCCGCTGACGATTGCTGAAGTGTAATTTGCAGGCGGGTACGTGCGATTTTACCTTCCCGTTCCAATCGAGCCAATGCTCGTGATAGAGTTTCGGGTGTTAGACCCAAATCAGCAGCAATTTCTTTAAGGGGGCGGTCAAAGCTGACAATGCTTTGCTCCTCGGACGCTGCTAAATAACGAAGATAACGTAACAATCTCTTGTGAGCGGCTCGAATGTCTCGCAATTCTATACGCAATTTCAAATCTTGGATTTTCTGTACTAGCATTGCTATGAAATCTTCAGCTAACTCAGGATTGGCGCGGATTGCTGATAATATAAGCTCTTTGGGATATGCGATCGCTCGAGAAGCCACTTCTGCAACTGCACTACAGGGGTAGGTCTGAGAAAACAAAGCAATTTCACCCAAACTATTACCAGGTTCCGCAACTTGGAAAGTCACAACTTTATCGTCGCTTGTATAGCGAACAAGTTGGATACGCCCTGTTTCTACAGTAAAGAAAAACGATGCTGGCTCTCCTTGTCGGAATAGGGTTTCTCCTTTTGATAAGTCATAATGCATTACAGCATTGCGTAAATCTTCTGGCAAACTCTTCAATTTCAACAGATCCATACAAACTCCTCTATTATTTGCAATTCGTTATTTAATAAGTAAAACGCTCTGTCAAAAAATATTTAGCCAGCTAAATAAAGTTTCAAAAAAAAGAACTTTTAGCTGAGGTTGTTGTGAACCTGTAAAAGCAACCGTCGCAGCAGCAGTTGCTCCTCTAGCGTTAAATTAGCCAAAATGCGCTCTTCTAAAAGATTCCAAGCAGTTTGGACTGGTTTTTGGAGCGCTCTTCCTGCGTCCGTCAAGTAAATCCGGCAAATTCGTGCATCTTCTTCATCCCTACGTCGTTGTAATAAACCAACTATTTCCATACGATTGAGCATTTTCGTGAGAGTTGGAGCTTCTACTTGCATCTTAAAAGCCAAATCGGATTGAATTAATCCGTCGTTTTCCCACAAATGGATCAGCAAAATTTCTTGCCCAATATGCAGCCCCATGTCACTCAAAACTTTACAAGCTTCGTTGCGGTGAGCTTTGCAAACTTGTACTATCAGGTAGCAAAGGGTTTCCTGCGTTGGTTTTTCAGCCATAGCAAAGAGTAAATTTAGCCAGCTAAGTAAAATTTAAAGTTTTTTGCTTTAGAATTGCAAGTTATGGTTGGTGTTGAAAACCGCACAAAAGTTTGCAAAATAAGAAGATTTTGAGCGATAACAGACAAGAGTTGCAGATTAAAGTACTGTCCTGTGTATTGCCCGTGCTGTGAGAAACCACATTTTTACGGCGAGTGAGTGGAAGATGATATGGGTGATGTAGCAGCCTTCTTGGTGAATGAAGCGTCCCGGTGGATGACCAGACTACGTAATTGTTGCTAATGGTGGGGCCAGAATGTCACTAATTTATCATTTTCCTACATTACAAACTGCGTTTTTATTTTAAGGAAAAATAAAAAAAGACAGAAAAAGTCTGAAAAGGTGTGTTTGTTTGAGCATGTTCTCAAAAAAGCTTTACATGGTACAAGCTTAAGCGTTAATTTTCTTGTAATTGTTTTTTTCGGTAAATTTTCAGATCTCTGACTTCTTTAAGTTGGGGCTCTAGCAGCTCCTCACAATTGATGAAAAAGACTGCTAGCTACTATAAAACGGTTCATAATATGAGAAAGCTTGTCAAAAATGTTACGGGAGCGCTCGCTTGCTCTTACCTCATACTTTCCCAGAATGCCGGACTAGCCGAAACAATTCCAACCCAAAACGGTTTTGAATCAAAACGAGTTCGCAACACGACCAAACCGACAGCAAAACCCATTACTCAGATAAAGCCAGTTGTCAGCCAATTACCTCAACGGGGAGAACCCCCACGTTCTGGCGCTTCTAATCCAGCCGACCGAGTGAACTCAGTTAGCCAACTCAGGGACGTACAACCCACTGATTGGGCTTTTCAAGCACTCCAATCTTTAGTGGAGCGTTATGGAGTCATAGCAGGCTACCCCAATGGTACATTTCGGGGAAACCGTGCCATGACACGCTATGAATTTGCAGCTGGGTTAAATGCTGCCTTGGCAAGGATTGACGAACTAATTGCAGCAAGTACAGCAGATTTAGTTTCCCGTGATGACCTAGCAACTTTGCAAAGACTCCAACAAGAGTTTTCTGCGGAATTAGCAACATTGCGGGGACGAGTCGATGCGTTGGAAGCAAAGACGGCGGAAATAGAGGCTAATCAATTCTCCACAACCACAAAATTAACCGGTCAAATCGTCGTAGGAGTGAACGCAGGTGGATTTGATGGAGACCGCATTATCGATGCCACAGGCCAAGTCCTTGCTACTGAAAATCCAAACCCCACAATATCATATCGAGCCGGTATAGATTTCAGTACAAGTTTTTTTGGTAATGACTTGTTACTTGTTCGTATTGACACGGGTAGTGGCACAACTATCAACACGGGTAGCGGTCCAGTTAGAGGCATTGACGATGCTGCAGGGTTTTTAGAGCCAACCTTTGGTAGCGTCCTTGACTTTTCTGTTGAACCACCCACTGACGCTGACATTGGAATCGCAAGAGTATCTTACACTTTTCAACCGTTCAAAGACCTTAGAGTTTCTATCGGACCCGATATTCGCACAACTGACTATGTCGATCGCAACAGCTACGCTTACCTGAGTTTCCGCGACTTTAGCACTCAAGCATTCACAAATAATTATCTTCTCTTCCCTATTAGCGGTCCCTCATCGGGTGCAGCAATTGATTGGAAACCCGGTGGCGGAGCAATCTCAGTCAGAGCATTGTACGCAGCTGCTGGTGCATCCCAACCAGGCAATTTGAACATACAGAACGTTGGTGATGTTCTCAGAGGGACAGCATCCTTTATTCCCCTACTGTATCCGGTTAATCCCAATCGTAACTTTGGGGATGCTGGCATATTTGGTGACACATATCAAGGTACAGTTGAACTAGAATATGCTCCTTCCAGAAAATTTGCTTTACGCCTTCAGTACAGTGGTGGTGAAGTCTTAGATAACCGCTACGACGTGTTCGGAGCTAATTTTGAGTTAGCACTTTCATCAAAATTTGCCATATTTGGTCGTTATGGCTATGGAAACTACGACGACACCTTCGTTGGCGATATCAAACCCAACTACTGGATGGCTGGAGTTGCTTTTCCAGACTTATTTACTAGGGGTGCTTTAGCTGGTATCGCTGCAGGACAACCGTTCATTGCTAATGAGATTGGCGATTCCACTCAAACCAACTTTGAAGCGTTTTATAACTTTCCCATCAGTTACAACATCCAAGTGACGCCTTTGATTCAAGTGATTACCAATCCTTCAAACCAAGAGTCAAACGGTACGATCGTCACGGGGACGTTGCGAACGGTTCTTTCTTTTTAGAAATGCGATCGAGAGCGTACTGCTTGTTCAAAGTGCATAAACAGAACAAACTTGCTCCTATATATAACTAAGCCCTCGGGCCACAACCATATAATACCGTTATACCCCCAAGCCTGGGGGTTTTATTTTGACCTTCCACAGAAGCATAAAGTGCAAAGCACCACCTATTTTCTATTTCTCGAGCATTGGGCGAGAGTTATTCTCCCTTATCCCCCTTGTCTGTCTACCCTCTAAATTTTTAAGTCACTCCCCAAGCATAAAAACATCTTGAAAAACTTGCTTATTCATACTCGTAATGACTACAATTAGATTAAACGTATTCGTTATGAGTACGAGTTATCAAAATTGCCCCGACTGCGGCAGTCCGTAAGTTAATAATTAAGAGAAGAGAAACAATGGACTTATCCAACTCTAACACCGCAAAG
The DNA here is from genome assembly GCF_000760695.4 of Tolypothrix bouteillei VB521301. Taxonomy (GTDB): domain Bacteria; phylum Cyanobacteriota; class Cyanobacteriia; order Cyanobacteriales; family Nostocaceae; genus Scytonema; species Scytonema bouteillei_A. The sequence goes on from NZ_JHEG04000001.1 coordinate 4,286,596, forward strand.
AATTTAGCCGACGCTTTTGCTGGAGAATCAATGGCGAATCGGAAATATCTCTTTTTTGCAGAAGTGACCCGTCAGTTAGGAATGACGGAATTGTCAAAACTGTTTCGAGAAACAGCAAATCAAGAGACAGAACACGCTTTTGCTCATTTCAGGTTAATGCATCCAGAACTAGTGGTGAATGATATCGCTTCCTTAACTGAAGAGGAGAAAAAAGCAATCGCCGCCCGTTGTTTGGAACTAGCGATCGAAGGTGAAACCTACGAATATACAATTATGTATCCGGGCTTCACAGAAGCAGCACGTGCAGATCGAGACACGAAAGCTGCAGTCGAATTTGAAGCGCAGCAGGTAGAGTCTCGCGAACACGCTCAAATATTCCGTAAAGCAGCACACAACTTTGGATTGCTGACACCCATTGAACAGCATCATGCCCGTCAGTATACAGAAGCATTGCAATCTTTAGATGGAGTTGCACCCGCACAGAAAGCAACCAGTGGCGAGCCAGCTACCCAGAAATGGATTTGCCGTCAGTGTTCAATGATTTACGATCCTGTAGTCGGCGATCCTGATTCAGGAATTGCACCCGGTACACCTTTTGAGGCAATTGCTGAAGATTGGGTTTGTCCAATTTGTGGCGCTACAAAGAAAACCTTCGTTCCCTATGAAGAAGTTGTTGCAGCTTAAATTCCCTGAAGAAAGGCACAGGGCATAGGGGAATTAGTAAAATGAAAAACCGGGGAACAACTTCACAATAAGTTGTTCCCTTCTGATTGAACGCACCCCAACCAAATTTTACGATTATGGTTGAGGAATCTTGCGCTGTGCAATTCTCGAATTACATAACTTTACCAGAAAAGCTGGCGTCCTCAGCCTGTCGTGGGAACTTTTGCCATCTACAAGGCTGCCTTCTTCACAGTATTTGTAGGTGGGGACTGCGCGAAACCTTTTTGTTCAAACGCCGTTATTCCACAAGCAGAGGAAACAAGCTATACCATGAAGAAGAAGTATTAACTTCTTAACTTCTACTGCTGATATAGCCGTACATGGACTGGAAAGAAATATCTGGTAACTGGGTTCTCATTCCGCGAAATCCTATTGGCATCGTTCACTTCCTTGGCGGTGCATTTGTCGCGACAGCACCTCACATTACCTATCGCTGGTTACTAGAACAACTGGCCACTAAAGGCTATGCTGTTATTGCTACGCCGTTTGTTAACACTTTGGATCATTATGCGATCGCAAAGTCTGTACTGCTAAATTTTGAACGCGCCTTAGAACGCTTACAAGATTCGTCAGCGATTCGCAAGCGCTACCTTCCCATTTATGGGATAGGACATAGCATGGGGTGTAAACTCCACTTGCTAATTGGCAGCCTCTTTGCTGTAGAACGTGCTGGTAATATCCTAATATCCTATAACAACTATGCCGCTAGAGATGCCATTCCCCTAGTCGAACAGTTCAACGCCATTCCCCTAGTCGAACAGTTCAACTTAGCTGCTGCTGTCGAGTTTACTCCTTCGCCTTTAGAAACAAATCAACTCGTACAAGAGCGATATGCAGTCCGTCGAAACCTGCTGGTAAAATTTAGCAACGATACCCTCGACCAATCGGCGGCTTTAACTGAACTCCTAAAACAGCGCTTTTCAGATATGGTGACAGTACAAACACTTACAGGAACTCACACGACCCCATTAGGGCAAGATATTAAATGGCAAACAGGTGAATCATTTTCGCCTTTTGATGCATTGGGACAGTGGTTTAGGCAAGAAGTATACCGTGACCTTCAAGCGTTGCAACGTACTGTCCTTTTGTGGCTAAATCCCCTATCACCTCCATAAACAGCAAATGGCGATCCGTAACCAGCGACCAATGACCAATGACTAATGTGTTTCAAATCTTAGTAGTTGATGATGACCCTGCAGTACAAATACTTCTGAAAAGAATGCTAGAAAGACAGGGTTACAGGGTGATAGTAGCCAACGACGGAGAGGAAGGAATTGTCAAGGCAGTTTCTTGCTGTCCTGCGCTTATTATTTGTGATTGGATAATGCCCGGTTTAAATGGAATTGAGGTTTGCAAACAAGTTAAGGCAAATCCCAAATTATCCACCACCTTTTTTATCTTACTAACTTCTTTAGATTCAGTGGCTGACCGTGTTAAGGGGTTAGATGCAGGTGCGGATGACTTTATCACAAAACCTATAGAACAAAATGAATTACAAGCCCGAGTTAGAGCAGGGTTGCGCTTGCATCAAGTCAGCCGGGATTTACAAATTCAAAAGCAAATTCTGGAGTCAGAATTGTCAGAGGCGGCAGAATACGTAAAATCTCTTCTGCCGCCTCCAATGATGCAACCCTTAAAAATAAATTTTCGGTTTATTCCCTCACGACAACTTGGAGGGGATTGCCTCGATTATTATTGGTTGGACCCTGATTATCTGGCAATTTATCTATTAGACACTGCAGGACATGGATTGCGAGCAGCTCTTCCCTCAATTTCCGTACTCAATTTATTGCGATCGCACGCCCTAAAAGGACTGAATTATTACCAACCTAGCGATGTATTGAGGGCATTGAATGACACCTTTCAAATGAACTATCAAAATGACAAGTACTTTACCATTTGGTATGGAGTTTACAACCGCGTTAAGCGACAGTTAACCTATGCTAGTGCCGGTCATCCACCTGCTGTTTTGATATCCAAAGACTCTTCAAAAACTAATGCAGTTAAAAGATTGAGAACTCCCGGTATGCCCGTTGGCATGTTTCCTCACGTAAAGTACGTTGATGGCATCTGTCAGATAGAAGAATCTAGTTGCCTTTACATTTTTAGTGATGGTGCTTATGAAATTACTCAATCTGATGGTACTGTTTGGACTTTAGATGCTTTTATTCAATTTCTTATCGACTTAGAGCACCGCTTTGATAATAACCTTGATTCTATACTCAATTACATCAATACTTTAAACTCCAAAGACGCTATTGATGATGACTTATCTATAATCCAAATTCAGTTTGATTAACTTCTAGACATAACAGCTTTATTAAATTCCTCTTCATTGGGGAATATTTCAAACACCTTATCCATACCAGTCAATTCAAATAAGATTCTAACTTGTTCGTTAATGGCACAGATAATCAATTTTTTATCGGCTGCACGCAGCGCTTTAAAGGCTAACACCAAAGCACCCAAACCAGAGCTATCCATAAATGTTACATTTTGGAAATCAAGCAATACGATTCTTGTGTTATTGTCTTGTTCCAAAACTTCGTTAATTACTTGTCTAAACTCTTGCCCTTGAGTAGAATCTAAAATTCCATTGGGTCGAATCACTTTCACAACTGGATTTGCCATAATATCTTGGATTTTGTAGTTATACTAATGATGTTTTGAGTTGGTCAGCACATTTCAATAGTAATTCATTTGAAAAATGACTGCCATAGAGAAAATGTAAGATATAAGTTATAAATGTAAATTAATCATGAATTGTTCGTTTTAATTTTTTATTCATATCCGGGTAAACTCTTGTTTTACCATACAAAGGAATTTTCAAATTAAAAAATATCTAACTTTTTCTTATCGGATGTTGCTCGCAGCCCGTTCTATCAATAGCGGGCGAAGATGCTCCCGATTTGCTTCAATGGAGGGCGTTGGAGCCCTCTCTAGGTATTAGCGAGATCCCCGCAATACAATCCCATCTATCCCACACGATGGATAATTTATATTTCTTGAAAATTCCTAATGACTCTATTATTGACCAAGCCGAAGCATAAGGGTACGCAGGAGTAGTACCCCTTAGTAAGGAAAAATACTCCATAACAACACCCTGTTTGTGCGTAAAAATCTGGTAGCTCATAGAAAGCTCCATAGCAGTAACTTTGCCAATTCCCTTAGCTGTAAACAAAGCATCGAAAAGTCGCTGTTGTATGTCTTTTGAAATTACCGAGTTATTATCAATAATCAAAATTTTTACATAATTTTCCTGAAAAAGTTCAGTAAAAATACGAATTTTGGGTATTGAGCATTGAAAATGAGGAATTGAGAGGGAAATCATTTTCCCGTACTCGATCGATCATCGATCGCTATTAAGCGGGCTAACCTTTGCTCTGTAAAACAGCTTCTCACCTTGACGATAACCTGTATATCGTACTTTGACTATTTCACCTGGTTGTGCGCTGCCTTCCATTAACTGATGCAATTGCGGATCGTAAGGTAATTCTACTCCCACAGGCGCGATCGCCTCCACACCCCATTGCTGTAAAAGTCTTTCCAAAGGCTTCTGTATCAGTGGCAATATATTAACCGCAGGTAATTGAGTATTTTCTCTAGCTTTGTGTGCAGCCGTAGGAAATTGCACTAATAAAGATTCGAGCAGTTGCAAACTCGACTGCTGGAATTCTTGTATCAAAACTTGCCGTTGCTGTTGAAGTTGCTCTTGTAGGCGCTCGTACTCTTTTCTTATCTCTGTGATTTGTTTTAATAATTCTTGACTTGGTGGATCTGCATCTTTCACCAAATCCACTTGAGAAAAAATTCTAATAAACTCATTTAAAGAAACTTTTAGCGCTTGTGACAACTTGAGCAACACATCCACCCGCATCTGCTCAACTCCCAACTGTCGCAAGCGCAAAATTTGCCGCTCTGAGACACCAGCAGTGCGACTCAGAGCTTTAAAGCTAGAAATGTCCACCCGTTGCATTAAGTCTTGCAACTTTTTAGTGCGATCGTTATCAGGCATTTTGGCTAATGGCTAATGGCTAATTGCTAATAGTTAATATCACCATTAGCTCTGTGTCTTTTATGCTTTGCCAATGGGTCGATCCTACTCTCCTAGGGAGATACTACGCATTGCCGCAGGCTTGTACCCTTTGGACTATACGCTAATTGCTATAAGTTCGGGCTAACCCTCCTATAACAATGAGCTTACCACGCACGCGGTTCAGTGGATTCACCAGTCTTCCATTAGCCATTAGCAATTAGCCATTAGCCATTAGCCATTAGCTATTAGCAATTAGCCATTAGCCATTAGCTATTAGCAATTAGCAATTAGCCATTAGCCATTAGCCATTAGCCATTAGCTAAGCCAAATGCATCTTGAGAACGCTTTTTGGGGCTTTGCGAACTCTGGCGATGATAGTTTCTTTACCCAAACGCTGGCATGCTTCATAGCGATGGCATCCAGAAAATCCGTAATATTTTCCCTCAACTTCTAAAACGTCTATCGGTTCTTGCTGTCCAATCTCTGCGATCGATTCCATCAAAGCTAAAACTTTCTCTGGATCGTTCTTTCTGGGTAGGGGTCGCTGTATTTGATTTAACGGAATTTCTTGAACTCTGACCATAATAAGTTTTGTTAGTAAATTTTCTTGCTTTTAAATAAATCATAGTCGTTATGACTTTAATTTGCAATGAATTGTTTCGATGAGAGCGGTAGTAGTATCATCAAAAAATTTGTGGTACAAACACGACTTTGTTGAAGAAATCTTATGGTATTGCAGAAGTGACATGAGGAACACTGGTGGTGAAATAGCAGTCTCCATGTAGAAAATACTAATTTTTCATCTTGACCTACGGATTTTGTAGGTACAGAATTAAGTATTTATTCTTATAATAAATGCAGCAAATAAGCCAATCGTTTGGGTAACAAAATCTATGGTATTGCCACAGTTTGGTACCAATGAAGTGTATTCTTTGTTTATCCGGAATAATCTTGCACGTTATTGTAAGATGTGCAAAGGAGGTGATAAATGTGGCAACCGGAATACCCAAGTGGTAATAACCTTTTTCCCAACTAATAATAGTTGCCAAGCAATCGCCCTTATCTGTTGTTTAACTACATAGTAGGTTCTTTAACAAACCTACCCCCTACCTGAAAAAATAGGGTAGTGACCGAACAAAATAAAACTTCCCAATTTTAAACGACGTAAGCTGACCAGCAACAATCCATCATTCATACTCAAACACAAATACCTCTAGATAGATCTGGCGGCAATACTAAAATTCATGAAAATTATCTTGCGTATTTCTTATACCGTACTTCCCTTGTTTTGTTTGCTGGGTTTAACAGGTGCATCAGGACCTGCGGGCAAAACAAAGGATGTAGAACTCAGGATAGGTATAGTGCAGCGCTTTGGTGATGAACCCACAGAAAAGCTGCTACTCGAACCTACCAAAGGCGATAGTCTGAAGCTAAAATTTCAGGACGGCAACAAACAGCAAATCGTTGTCACTAACAAACCGGTAAACCTAGAAGTCAAAATGCAACTCTTACCGGAAGCAGCAGTAGAGGAAAGAGTTGTGTTGGGAGTATACCGTACTTATGAGACTGCTGAAGATAGTGCTAGAAAGTGGCGAGAACGAGGCATAGAAGTGGAAATTGCCCAGCCGGATCGCTGGCAAGTTTGGGCAAAACGGTCTGTATACAACACGCCTTTACTCAGACGCTTGCTCCTACAAAATATACTGGCTGATGGTTATAAGACGGCATTTGTCGATACCCAAATTTTGCGGCAAATGCCTCTGTTAAGCTTGCAAGCAAATGGCAAAAGCTACACTCAGAAGAATATACAGATTACCAGCAACCAGAATTTAATTCGAGTTCGTGAAAGCCAAAAACCGGAGAATGCAAGGCTGTATGCTGGCAGGATGGAAGTTCAGTCTAATGCATACGGAAGTTATACGTTGGTTAACGAAGTGCCTTTAGAAACTTACTTGCGGGGAGTGGTACCCTACGAAATCGGTGCTTCATCACCAACCGCCGCTTTAGAAGCACAAGCAGTTATTGCGCGGACTTATGCCTTAAGAAACGTACACAGATTTGCAATAGATGGATATCAATTGTGCGCGGATACTCACTGTCAAGTTTATTATGGTTTGGATGGAGTCACAGCAAATACAGATCGAGCGATCGCAACAACACGAGGTATGGTACTTACCTATCAAAATCAGCTGGTCGATGCCCTCTATTCTTCCACAACTGGTGGCGTAACAGCATCTTTTAGTGATGTTTGGAATGGTGATGACCGTCCTTACCTGCAACCCGTGGTAGATGCTCCTAAGAGCAACCTATGGAATTTATCGGGGCAGAGTTTAGCTAATGAAAATAATTTCCAACAGTTTATCAATCTCAAGCAAGGATTTAACGAGAGTCAGAGGGACTTATTCCGATGGCAAAGGGAAACTAAACTAGAAGATATTGCCAAAGATTTGCAGAAATTTTTAAAAGTAAAGAAAAGCCCCTATGCAAAATTTAAAACTATTAAAGAGATGCAAGTCACAGAAAGAAGCAAGAGTGGGCGCATTCTTAAATTAGAAGTTGATACAAATATAGGCGCTTTTACACTACATAAAGACGAAGTGCGAAGTGCTTTTGCTGCGCCAGTCAGTACGTTTTTCTATCTCAAACCTCTTAACAAAGGACAACCGGGTCTTTGGGGATATGCTTTTATTGGTGGTGGGTTGGGACACGGAGTAGGGTTAAGCCAAACGGGGGCTCAAAATTTAGCCCGCCTCGGCTGGTCAAGCCCAAAAATTCTCCAGTTTTATTATCCTGGAACCAAAATGGAAGTTTTCAGCAATGCGATCGCACAAAACAACAAACCACCAGGATGATTGTACCAGGAAGGAGAACTTATTCCCAATCCCAATCTCCACGCCTCAAGTACTATGTGTCACACTAGTATTAGGTCAATAAAGCAGGAAGACAGTTAGCGCTGCGTTCCTGCTATGCAACGTAAATTTAGACTGATTGCCAAAGTAGGTGTATAAAGCAGACACAGCAAAGACAAAAAATTTTGTCTTTGCTGCTTTTTTCTTATGCTGCCTTTATAACACTCATCTAAAATTCACTCATTCAAAATGGTATGAAGAGGAGTCATCTCTAATAAATTTCTTCTTCTTGGTGAGTTAGGATTGTGACATCAGAGGTTGGGTAAGCAACACAAGTCAGTACGTATCCTGCTTCAATTTGGTCATCATCCAAGAATGATTGGTCAGACTGGTCAACAGTACCGGAAACAACTTTACCTGCACAAGTAGAGCAAGCACCAGCACGACAAGAGTAGGGCAAATCAAGACCTTTCTCTTCAGCCGCGTCGAGAATGTACTCGTCATCTGGTACATCAATAGTTGTGTTTAAACCTTCGGCTTCGTTGATAAGTGTCACTTTGTAAGTAGGCATTTGGTAATCCTCTCTTTTGTCAATGGCAGTATAAGTTATCCTAAAGCAAACAGCACGGCTAATCTTTACAGTTACCCACTATTACAAATTTGCTTCACTTTTGATACTAAGAGAAAACTAAGAGGATACAACTGGAATTTCAGCCCGATTAGTAATGAAATTTAGTTACCCGATTGCGATTAGTTTTACTTATATTTAATGGCAGTAGCTTACTAGCTAATTGGATGTGGGGAGAGCCAATGCCCAATGCCCACGCCCTAATTGTTATATGTCACACTAGTATTAGGTCAATAAAGCAGGAAGACAGTTAGCGCTGCGTTCCTGCTGTGCGACCTAAATTCAGATTGATTGCCAAAGTAGGTGTATGAAGCAGACACAGCAAAGACAAAAATCTTTTGTCTGTGCTGCTTTTTTATTATGCTGTCTTGACGACACTCATATAAAATCCACTCCTCCAAAACTGTATGAAGAGGAGTGACTTCTAGTAAAGTTCTTCTTCTTGATGAGTTTGGATGGTGACATCCGAGGTTGGGTAAGCAACGCAGGTGAGTACGTATCCTGCTTCAATCTGGTCATCATCTAAGAATGATTGGTCAGACTGGTCAACAGTACCGGTAACAAGTTTACCTGCACAAGTAGAGCAAGCACCAGCACGACAGGAGTAAGGCAGTTCAATACCTTGCTCTTCAGCAGCGTCGAGAATGTACTCGTCATCTTTTACATCAATAGTTGTGTTTATACCTTCGCCTTCGTTGACAAGTGTGACTTTGTAGGTAGGCATTTGGTAATCCTCTCTTTTGTAACGGCAGTATAAGTTATCTTAAAGCAAATAGAACGGCTTATCTTTACAGAGCAGCCGCTGTTACAAATTTGCTTCACTTTTGATACTACGAGAAAACTAAGAGGATGCAACTGGAATTTTAGCCCGATTAGTAATGAAATTTAGTTACCCGATCGTGATTAGTTTTACTTATATTAAGGAGCAGCAAATTGCTAGATAATTAGATAATTTTATGACTGCAAAAAAAATTGTAAATCCAAGTAAATTTCAGATTTGCGATCGCATTGTATTATACAATTACCTAGTTAAGGAAAAAATCTACAATGACAAATCAATTATTTCCTTAATTATACTGAGAAGGAAGATGAGTTAGTCATGTAAGTAAAATTAGAGCAAACCTCAGGATACTTTAGGTAGCCTCTAGCCATACCTAAGTATATTTTGGAAATAAACTGGAATTCTTCACAGCCAATTTATAAGAAAAATGGCTCAAAAGCTTGTGACTAAAGCTCGGTAAGTATCAATTAAGTAAAGTTATAATTTTTAGACAAAACTGGGAGTAGAAAAACGTACTTTGGGGAAAAATATAGGTGTAAGTACGATAGGGTAGATAGATTGGTGACTCCAATGTACAGTAACTCAGCATTTTTACAAGACAGTCCTGTACGAGTAGGTTTAGTTGGGACTGGGGCTGCGGCAAAGCTCAGGGCTGAGGCATTTTTACAAGATGAGCGTTCCCATTTAGTTGCCGTAGCTGGCAATACACCAGAAAAGACAGAAGCCTTTGCCAGAAACTATCAAGCACAAATGGTCAATTCTTGGCAACATCTCGTGCAGCAAGAAGATATAGACTTGGTGGTTATTTGTAGTGTTAATCGGGATCACGGAGCAGTTGTACGAGAAGCGTTAAAGAATGGCAAACACGTGGTAGTAGAATATCCACTGTCTTTTGATGTGGTAGAAGCTGAAGAATTAATTGCACTCTCAAAAACACAAAACAGGCTTTTACACGTCGAACACATTGAAATGTTAGGTGGGATACATCAAGCAGTAAAGCAATACTTACCAAAAATTGGTCAAGTATTTTTTGTCCGTTACAACACTATCAAACCCGAACATCCCGCACCTCGGAAATGGACGTACAATCACAACCTTTTTGGGTTTCCGTTGATAGGTGCTTTGTCCCGATTGCACCGTCTTATAGATTTATTTGGTGAAGTGGTGTCAGTCAATTGCCACAACCGATTTTGGGCAGTGGAAACAGATTATTATCAAAGCTGTTTCTGTGAAGCTCAACTTTCCTTTACAAGTGGATTGTTGGCTCACGTTATTTATGGTAAGGGTGAAACGCTATGGCAACCGGAACGCAAGTTTGAAGTTCATGGCGAAAATGGAGGACTTTTGTTTAATGAAGATACGGGCGTTCTGGTACAAGTAGGGGAAAGAAAACCTATAGAGGTTGGAACTCGACGGGGTTTGTTTGCTAAAGATACAACAATGGTTTTGGATCGTTTAATCAACGGTACTCCCTTGTATCTCACGCCAGAAGAAAGTTTATACACTCTCAAAGTTGCAGATGCAGCAAGGCGTTCTACCGAACAAGGAGTAACACAAATAATTCGTAATTAAAAAATTCCTAATTCGTAATTAAGAAATTCTTAATTACGAGTTAATAATGAATTACAACAGTTTTCATATAAATGAACCATACCCTCTGTAAAGGCGCAAGACTATCGCGCCCCTACTCTCTTTCTTGCTAGGATTTCCTATCTAAAACAATAGCCTGCTTCAGAGCCAATTTTTCTCTAGCTCGACGAGCTAATGGTTGTAGTTTAGTCAAGTTCCAGCCTGTAATTAAACTCATATCTTCTAAATTCATTCCCTTCATCAACATATCCACACACCACGTTTGTTGAGCTTGCTCAATAACGGGTTGTTGCCCTTCAGGGGTCAATAAACCTGCGGTTAAAATTTCCCAGCGATCGTGTATTTCTCTCTCGGAGATCGGTGCATTGCGATCGCTAAGAAATAATGCCAAGCAATCGTCTTTGCGGCTCTTAAGCCATAAAGTTAATGGATTGCGCGTGTAAGAACCATATCGCTTGCCTAAAATCCATTGATTAATTGGCACTTGTCGAATGGAGCCTTGAGTTATTTGTAAAAAGTGCTGCTTGACATCCGTGATTTGGTGGGAACGCTCTAAGTTGACAATTTCGACTGGAGATAAACCAGCCCCAAATAAAACGTACATGAGAGCATAATCTCGAAGACCGGATTTCTTTGCCTTTTGCAAAATACTGTGAACTAAATGAGTCGGTAAATCTACAACCTTCTCTGTTGGTAAAGAATCACAATTGGTTGAACTTGTAGAATTTGTAATTTGGTTTAAAAACAGCGTTACTAAATTTTCTAAAAATTCATCTCTATTATGCCAAAGTTGGTGAGATTCACTTGTAAATTCAACTACGGCATATCCTATTAACATACTGTTCAGTAAACTGGCTAGCTTTTCAGCAGGTAGGTGAGTGGACAACTTTTCCCGTTCCATTACTGTAGCTAAGTATTCAGCAACGTGGTGGTTGGCTTGAGTTAAGCCTTTTCCAATCGCCTCACGGTTTTCAACTGAGTAATGTCCAGCCTCACCAACTACAGAACGCACTAATTGTGGGACTTTGTCCAGAGTCTGCAACCGCTCTTCACAATAATCTCTCAGAGCTTGATAAACACTCGTCGTTTGGTTGGCTTGTATTTTTAACGATTCACCTAGCTGTTGAAACACTGGCGATTCGGTTAGGACTGCTAAAAGCAACCCATATTTGTTACCAAAATGCCGAAATAGTGTCACTTCGTTGACTTCCGCTAATTCTGCAACTGCTTTTGTTGTCGTTTCTGTGATTCCTTGAGTTGCAAACAAGAATCTAGCTGCATCGATCAGTCGCTGTCGGGTTGAAATAATTTGACCACTCATAGATGAAGAATGCAAGTGCTACTTGCATTTAAATTTTTTCTTTGCTAAGCTTGGAGATGTAAGTGGCACTTGCATCCTCTACTCCTACTTTAGCTCTCTCCCCTAGTTTTTACTGTACTTATATCAAAGGAACAATTCATGACTACAAACTCAGATGTGGCTGTCGATAAGCAGTCACTGGCTCTGAGCTGGACTAACGTGGCATTTTTCGGTACGATTCATGCCCTGGCAATGCTCGCTCCCTGGTATTTTTCTTGGTCTGCTTTAGCAATCACAATATTCTTGCACTGGTTATTTGGCAGTATTGGAATTTGCCTGGGCTATCACCGACTTTTGAGCCACCGCAGTTTTTCTGTACCAAAATGGTTGGAATATGCGATCGCCACATTGGGAGCTCTTGCCATGCAAGGAGGACCAACCTTTTGGATAGCAGGACATCGGCTGCACCACGCCCATACAGAGAACACAGACAAAGATCCTTACTCTTCCCGACGTGGTTTTTGGTGGAGCCACATGCTCTGGATATTGTATCCGCGATCCGAGTTTTTTGACCCCGAACATTACAAAAGATTCGCCCCAGAAATACAGCGCGATCCATATTATCGTTGGTTAGATCGTTACTTCTTACTGCTGCAAATACCTCTTGGTATCTTACTGTACGCTTTAGGAGGTTGGAGTTTTATTATTTTCGGAGTTTTTCTCAGAGCTGTTGTGCTTTGGCACACCACCTGGCTCATTAATTCTGCAACCCACATCAGAGGTTACCGCAATTTCCAATTAGATGACAATTCTCGAAATCTTTGGTGGGCAGCAATTTTAACTTATGGAGAAGGTTGGCATAACAATCATCACGCTCACCCAAATGTTGCAAAAGCTGGCTTGCATTGGTGGGAAATAGATATGACTTGGTGGGCAATTAAAGTTCTGCAAAATTTGGGATTAGCTACGAAAGTCAACCTATTTCCAAGATCCAAAGCAGGAATTTAGTCATTTAAGTTCCGATAATACAACCTCTACTCTTCTCTTCGTGCTCTTTGCGTCTTCTTGGTTAAAAAATGTTTTTGAACCGCAAAGACGCGAAGAAAGCAAAGGTTAGATGTCGAAGCTCGGGCAGAATTTTCCTAATTTTTGAGCCACCTTGACAGAGCTAGTACACGAAGGCAGAAGTACGATGGCAGAGGGCAGAAGGCGCAAAAGCTTTAACTGTAAGCTTTTTCTGTGTCACTAATGGTTGCTTTATTTACGCCGTGCTGTACTAGGTAGGGCTAAAGCCTACCATCTCACTTTAAACGTAGCCCATTATTCTAATGTTGGTGAGTAAGATTAGAAACGACGGTAAGGCGATCGCCATCTGTAATAGTGTGGATATGATGGGCGATCGTTAACAATTACAGGATTAATCACCGTTGAGTTTCTAATTTGAGGATTGACTAAAACAGGGTTAACAATCGTGGAGTCAATAATCTTGTGTCCTCCATAAGAGTATGGGTAATAACCCTGTGGGTATACGTTACTGTTGTATTTCGGTGGTAAACCTGTGGCGGGATTTACAGGTATAGGAGTTGAAATAGGGCTACCGTAAATATAATTACCAACAGTGGGGGCTTGAGGAACTACGTAAGTGTTACCACCATTGATGTCTACCCAATTTGCTGAAGCAGGAGCCGTTGTGAGTGCTACTACGGCTGCGATCGAGCCCAACCCAAGTAAACTTCGTTGCCAATACATAATTCTTAAGTGTTTTTTCTTAAATAAGAATATTTAATTAAGTATATCATTTTTTGACAATATTGATAATGATACGTAGTTTGTCAGTCCTGAATGCGTTCTTCTCGTATTTCATCAATGAAGGTTCTGCTGAACACTCAAGTCTGGTCTGCCAATAGCGATCGCCATATCGCCGCTCACCTTGTATACCCATTTGTCCGTGACTACCCGATATTTTGGTAACAATTTGGGAATCAAGTCTTTAGCTAGCGCCGCTATCAAGTGGTTGTGGAAATCTGACCAGTAATCTGATTGTTCGAGATAAGGGTTCATCCCAGGAAATGGGTTAGGCATATTTCAACTCACCGATCGCTGGTCACTATTTAAGATGCTAGCAAAACCTACATTGATATAGCTGATATAGCTATTGGCTGAAGAGCATCCCAGTCAGTAAAAAAATATGACTCCCAATGGTCGCCACTGTTGGCAAAATAAAGACAGTGCCGATTTTTTGTGTGCAAAGTGAGTTCTGAAAGTTTAGAAATAGCTAAAATTAGGTATCAAGCTGGGAGAATTGCTTTTGAAAAAGGGCAATATCGGGAAGCTGTCGAACAACTCTCAAAAGCAAGCGACCTTCTAGCCCCCAATTCTCGTCTTGCTGGGGAGGTGAAACTTTGGCTTGTCACGGCTTATGAAGCAGCTGGGCGCTCCGAAGAAGCACTTGACCTTTGCGAACAACTCAAGCGCCATCCCCACCTGGAAACCAGCAAGCAAGCGAAAGAATTACACTACATTCTCAAAGCGCCTAGGTTACAACGTCCGAAAGAATGGATGACTGAAATTCCCGATCTGGGTGCAATCGCTGATAATGAAACCAACACTCGATTCGCTGTCAAGCCTAGTTCTTCCCAAAGACAGATGCGTCCCGAGCCAGAATTTGTAGATCTCAGTCAGGTAAATACTAAAGACAATCGATTTATTTGGGTAGCTTTAATTGCGATCGGTTTAATCTTAGGTGGGCTGCTTTGGATGGGTTTGTCAGGTTAACTCGCAGGCAATTGAACGCTTCATCTCTGGGTAATATGCAGATTCTAGTGGCTTATATCACCGCTTCAGCTATGCCCCCATATATAGCTAAGGAGCGATGTATATACTATCAATCTTAAAGTTTGCTCGAGATTTGAGAGTAGAAAAGAGAAAGATTTTAAAATGGTCTTATGCCTTACAATTAAGTAAGGCGCATTTGTAAGGCTTATTCCTATGTCCATTGCGACAGTCACAATTAAAGGACAAGTTACTATTCCCAAGGAAATCCGAGATTACCTGAAACTAGATACTGGCAGCAAAATTGAATTTGTAGTCGATGAAAATGGTGATGTCAAGATTGTGCCACTGAATGTCCCAATTGAAGCGTTGTCTGGATTTTTGCATCGTCCTGGTATGACGGCTGCAACAATAGAGGACATGGAAGCAGCGATCGCGGAGGGTGCGCGTGATTGGACTTGATACGAATGTTCTAGTTCGCTATCTTACCAAAGATGACGTTAACCAATGGGAACAAGCGTCTCAAATCATTCAGGAAAATCAACCTTGTTTTATTGGCAATGTTGTCTTAAGCGAACTCGTGTGGGTTTTAAGAGGACGACCTTATCAATTTGGTAAAGATGAAATCATTACTACGTTAGAGATGATATTGCAAAGCTCGGGCTTTGAATTTGAAAACCGTTCCATAGTGTATCAAGCATTACAACGAACCAAACAGGGACGAGCTGATTTTTCGGACTATCTAATTGGAGCGATCGCTCAACATATGAGTTGTACTGAAACGGTAACTTTCGATCGAAAATTGCGAGGAGATAAAGGATTTCGTTGCCTAACCTAACTTATTGATTTTTGGAGAGCTTTATATTATGAGATGGTCTATATTTCAAAATTATAACCGCAGATGCACGGCAAAGCACGCAGGAAAAGGAGACAATTATCGGCGTTCATCAACGTTTACCGTCGGTTCAAAATCATTCATTGTATGGGCTGTGCTGTTGATATCCTTATTTCTCTCAGGGTGTGTGAAGTACGATCTAGGTGTTAACTTTGACAATTCAAATCATGGCGAATTGGTGCAGCACATAAAATTAGAAGAACGGCTGCTCAGTTTCAGTGGCGATTCTGTCTACGAATGGTTAAATAGCATAGAACGTCGCGCTCGGAAATTAGAAGGTAAAATACGACGGCTTTCCAAAGAGGAAATTTTTGTTTCCATCCCTTTCAGTAACGGTCAAGAATTACAAACCAAATTTAACGAATTTTTCCACCCTAATGGAACTCAAAAACCCGAAACAGGAACCAATGAGGCTAACGCAGAACTGCCAAAAATTGAATCAAATATACTTCTGTTTCAAAACAATTTCTTACTCTTAGTAAGGAATCGGTTGATTTACGATTTGGATTTGCGATCGCTAGGTTTAATTTCCAGCAAAGGAGCTGTGCTATCTAATCCCGGTTCCATTCTCGACTTAGAATTTGGCTTAAACACTCCTTGGGGTGCAAGGACTGTAGAAAAGACAGAGAATGCGATCGTTCCAGAAAAGAACGGCAATCAACTTGTGTGGAGACTTAAGCCTGGAGAATTAAACCATATAGAAGTCGTGTTTTGGCTTCCAAGCCCTCTTGGTTTTGGGACACTATTCATTATTGTATTCGTACTGGCAGGGGTTTACCTGAGATACA
Source organism: Tolypothrix bouteillei VB521301 (assembly GCF_000760695.4). GTDB lineage: Bacteria > Cyanobacteriota > Cyanobacteriia > Cyanobacteriales > Nostocaceae > Scytonema > Scytonema bouteillei_A. The sequence goes on from NZ_JHEG04000001.1 coordinate 4,302,958, forward strand.
GTTTTATGCCCGACCCTAGAGTTCAGTTTGCTTCAAAAGGTTAATGGCTAATGGCTAATGGCTAATTGCTAATTGCTAATGGTGAGTTTAGTCCTGTAGGCGGTGAGACCATTGCTGTAGGCGGGTTTCCCGCCGCGCCCTGGCAACTGGCGTATAGCCCTTGCGGGCATAGCCTTCGGCATCGCGTAGCGTCTCCGTAAGGAGATACCCGGAGGGGTTTCCCGCGACCACCGGGACTGGCGTATAGCCCTTACGGGCATAGCCTGCGGCAACGCGGAGCATGCGCTTTGCGCTTAGCGTCTGTGCTCCTGAGATAGGGCTATCAGCTAATAGCTATTAGCTATTAGCTATTAGCTGATAGCACTCTATGGCGACAACCGTTCGATCTTCCAACTGCTATCATCTAAACGGGTATAGCGCAGGCGATCGTGCAGTCGATTGGGGCGTCCCTGCCAAAATTCAATTTCTACGGGGATTGCTCGAAAGCCACCCCAATGTTGGGGGCGGGGAACTTCTTGGTTTTGATATTTGGTTTGAAGTTCCTCTATTCGTTGTTCGAGGACTGCTCGATTTTCTATCACCTCACTTTGATTGGAAGCCCATGCACCCAAGCGACTGTTGAGAGGACGGCTGTAAAAATATTCATCTGACTCTTTGTCTGAAATTTTTTCCACACTTCCAGATATGCGGACTTGGCGTTCTAGTTCTGCCCACCAAAAAACAAGAGACGCTTGGGGATTTTCTGCTAGTTCCTGCCCTTTTTGGCTGTTGTAGTTTGTAAAGAATACAAAACCCCGATCGTCAAAACCTTTGAGCAATACCATTCTTGCAGATGGCTTCCCCTCTTGTGTCGTAGTTGCAAGAGTGACGGCATTTGGTTCTACAAGTTGGGCTGCTAATGTCTGGTCGAACCATCGTTTAAATTGTATAAAAGGATTGGGGTCAACTTCAGTCTCGCTCAAACCTTGCAAGGTATAATCCTTCCTAAGGTCAGCAATATTTCTATCCATTGTCATCTTCCTGTATTAAACGGTCGGGAATGGGAGTTAACAGTGAGAAGCGATCCGTTAACCAAAGTAAAAATAAGATGCGCCGTTCAGCCTCACTTCAACGTCTTTTAATATATGGTCTGAGCGGTCCAATTATCGCTCTCAATCTCTGGTTGTTGTATTTAATTTTTCGTTTATTTCAGCATCCCATCACTATTGTGAGCGTTGCAGCAATTTTGGCTTTTCTCCTGAACTATGCAGTCAAGTTCTTTGAACGTGCTGTCAACCGTCCTCAAGCGGTGACGATTGTGTTGCTGCTGACACTCACGCTTTTGATTGTTTTAGGTGTTACGCTCGTGCCAATAGTGATAGATCAAACTATTCAACTTTTAGATAGAATTCCAAATTGGTTGGCGACGAGTCAAGCCAATTTAGAGTCTTTTGAAGCTATAGCCAAAAAGCGACGTTTACCTTTAGATCTGAGAGTTGTTAGCAATCAAATCAATGCCAATATTCAAAGTATGGTTCAACAGCTTGCTTCTGCTGCTGTGGGATTCGCCGGGACAGTCTTGTCAGGATTGCTCGATGTGATATTGGTGGTTGTCTTGGCGTTCTATATGCTTCTGTATGGGGAACGCGTGTGGTTTGGCTTATTTAACCTTTTACCGGCTAATGTTCGAGTTCCATTAAGAACCTCTTTACAGCGTAACTTTCACTACTTTTTCCTCAGCCAACTTTTACTGGCAGTTTTTATGGGGGTCATTATGACTCCAATTTTCCTCATTCTCAAGGTTCCTTTTGCGCTGTTATTCGCTATAGTGATTGGCATATCGCAACTCATACCTTTTATTGGGGCAACATTGGGTATTGGTTTGGTCACGTTTTTAGTTTTGTTACAAAACTGGTGGTTGGCAGTGCAAGTGGCTGTTGCTGCGATCGTTGTACAGCAAATCAAAGATAATTTACTCAGTCCCAAGCTACTTGGTGATTTTATCGGAGTCAATCCTATATGGATTTTTGTTGCTATTTTAATGGGTTTTGAAATTGCTGGTTTGTTAGGAACACTTGTTGCAGTCCCCATTGCCGGAACTATCAAAGGAACTTTTGATGCCATTGTCAACAGTACACCAGTGACCGATAACCAGTGACAACAAGTCGTTTATTTTGGGCTCGTAAGGGGTATAAAAAAATAGTAGTATACTGGATTCCCAAAATGTTCTAACTATTAAACTCAAATCTAAACGAAGTATTCTCACAGCGTTTTACTCTCTATGTACGGCACTAACCTTTTTGACATCGTTTAGATGATAATTTATACGGTAACTCAACTGCCAAAATGGTATGTGTAATAATTTTCAGGGAAGCATCAAGCGATCGCAAAGGTAAAATTTGTTAATAATTTAGTGGTTAGTCGTTAGTAGTTGTAACCACTAACCGCTAACCCCCAACCACCAACCACCAATCATTCAATGGACGCTGCTGAGCTATTAGAAACAATTACGTTGCTCATTTACCAAGCTGAACAAGGGGAAATAGACCCTTGGGATGTCAAGGTGATTGAAGTGATCGATAGTTACTTAGAGCTCATGGCACCGGAAACTGCAACAAGAGGGTATGAAACTGATTTATCACAATCGGGTCAAGCTTTTTTGTCGGCATCAAAACTGGTCTTGTTCAAGGCAAATACTTTGATGCAGTTGCAAGCAGCAGTAGAGGAACAAGAAGCGACTGAAGAAGCTCTCTTGGAAAGCGAAGATGGAGCCACTTCTCACCACCAACGCTTGCCATTGGAACGTCATTTACGCCGTCGCCCTGCAGCTATGCCTCCACCGAAACGCCGTGTGACCTTGCAAGAACTTATAGAACAGTTGCAAGTTATGGCAAAACAGTTGCAGCTAGTGGAAAAAGCGAACAAGCCTGCTCGTACTCGACGCCAACCCAGCCTTCAATCCATGAAAGCTGCTTTAGAATTGGCTCACCAGGAAAATCTGACAGAAGTGGCTTCGGAACTCGAGCAAGTTTTACGCCTGAGGACTCCAGAATTAAATTTAGAGAAAAATTGGTTGAATTTAGAACAACTTGTGGAGTTATGGACCCTAGCAAAGCAACCGCAACAGAAGAATATCACAGAGCATTCCCACGAAAACCATATGGTTAGTGTTTTTTGGGCATTACTACTGCTTTGTGCTCAGTCTAAAGTGGAGCTTGTTCAGGAAGAATTTTACCAAGACCTGAAAATCAGGTTGCTCACTGATTCATCAAGCACTATGGATATACCTTTAAATTAAGGACATACAACATTGTCATATGAGGGTTCGCTATGATGTCTTCAGCAAACCTTAAAATCCAATTAAATTGGAAAAGTGACCAATGCAAATTATAAAGGATGAAGGATAAGGTCTGAAAGATGAAAAAATGTATAAAGTATCGAAGGTCTTAGCCGAGGTATAAAATTTTCATACTTGGCACCTTGGATTTTATGCTTTTTTTATACTTCATACTTTACACTTCATATTTGTTTCCCATGTCTATAATGCTCTGAGGTACTGCAGTTGCACTCAGTGCTTTTAGGAATGACAAAAAAGCGGAAATACACTGATGATGAAGTATCAAATGATAACAGTAAATCGGCTTGTGGTTGAGGAATAAGATATATGAAAGCGATGATTCTCGCAGCAGGTAAAGGTACTCGTGTCCGTCCGATTACCTACACAATTCCCAAACCAATGATTCCTATCTTGCAAAAGCCAGTGATGGAATTCTTGCTGGAACTTTTACGCCAGCATGGGTTTGACCAAATTATGGTTAATGTCAGCCATTTAGCAGATGAAATAGAAAGTTATTTCCGCGATGGTCAACGGTTTGGCGTACAAATTGCCTATTCTTTTGAAGGTCGCATTGTTGACGGTACTCTTGTAGGAGAAGCCGTTGGATCTGCTGGAGGAATGCGGAAAATTCAGGATTTCTACCCATTTTTCGACGATACCTTTGTCGTATTATGCGGTGATGCTTTGATTGACCTAGACTTAACAGCAGCCGTAAAGTGGCACAGAGAAAAGGGATCTATCGCCACCATCATTATGAAATCGGTTCCACAAGAAGAAGTTTCTAGCTATGGTGTCGTAGTTACAGATGAAGAAGGTCGGGTCAAGGCTTTCCAAGAAAAACCTAAGGTAGAAGAAGCTCTAAGCACGAATATTAACACGGGTATCTACATTTTTGAGCCAGAGATCTTTAATTATATTCCCTCGGGAGTAGAATATGACATTGGTAGCCAGCTCTTCCCAAAATTAGTTGAAGTGGGAGCTCCTTTCTACGCTATTCCAATGAACTTTGAATGGGTAGATATTGGTAAAGTTCCAGATTACTGGCGAGCCGTTCGCGGTGTACTGTCTGGAGAAATCAAAAATGTCCAAATTCCGGGGCATCAAGTCGCTCCTGGCATTTACACTGGCATGAATGTTGCTGTCAACTGGGATAAAGTGGATATCACGGGTCCAGTCTATATTGGCGGTATGACTCGAATTGAAGATGGTGCAAAAATCGTTGGTCCTACAATGATAGGTCCTAATTGCTGGGTGTGCAGTGGCGCAACAGTGGAAAATAGCGTCATCTTTGACTGGTCTCGATTGGGTCCGGGAGTCAGACTCGTTGATAAATTGGTATACGGTCGTTACTGTGTGGACAAGACTGGAGCTACGATAGACGTGCAAGCAGCAGCTTTAGATTGGCTGATTACTGATGCGCGTCAAGAGCCACCATCCCATACTCCAGCAGAACGACAAGCGATCGCTGAATTGTTAGGAACGAACGCTCCTGTAACTTGAATTGTTAGTGGTTAGTGGTCAGTGGTTAGTTATGTGTAAACCACTAACCACTAACCACTAATTCGCCAAGTAAGTATATCTTCGTAAACTCTGTTCGTAAGTTTGTAACAATTTTTGAGACTCTGCGAGAGTAATCCGATTTTCTATCAAAGCGTGCTCGCATCTCTGACGGATATTTTCCAGCATATCCTCAGAGTCATACTGTACGTAACTTACAACCTCGCTCATGGTGTCGCCTTTTACAACATGTTGGATTTGGTATCCCTTGGGTGTCAATTGAATGTGAACTGCGTTGGTATCACCAAAGAGGTTGTGTAAATTCCCCATAATTTCTTGGTAGGCTCCATTCAGGAACATACCCAAGTAGTATGAGTCTCCAGCCTTGAACTTGTGCAACTCCAAAACCGATTTGACATCTCGCAAGTCAATAAAACGATCTATTTTGCCATCGCTATCGCAGGTAAGGTCTGCGAGGATACCCCTTTGCGTTGGTTCTTCACCCAAGCGATGTATGGGCATAATTGGGAATAATTGGTCGATTGCCCAGCAATCTGGTGCGGATTGAAACACGGAAAGATTGACGTAGTAAATGGAAGCCATAATTTTTTCGAGGTCTTCCAACTCGTCGGGTACGTATTCCTGCTTGCGGGTGATCCCCAGAATTTTTTGACAGCAAGCCCAGTAGAGACGTTCTGCTTTGGCACGTTCTCTAAGACTTAAAATACCTAATTTAAAGCGGCTGATTGCTTCTTCTTTAAATTGGGTGGCATCGTGGTAAAACTCTTGATAGTTCTCTTCGTTTAACGATTGATAGGTTTCCCACATGTAGCTGATGATAGGCGACTCTCCTTCTTGGGGAGGCTCTGGTAGGTCACCGGGGACTTCGCTGGTACTGAGAACGTCAAAAATCAAAACAGATTGATGAGATGCGATCGCACGTCCGCTTTCACTAATCAGTGTTGGTACGGAAAGATTTTTCTCCGCACAGGTATCTTTTAATTCAGCAACTATGTCATTTGCATAATTCTGCATGTTATAGTTTTTTGAGGCGTAGAAGTTGGTTTGAGAACCGTCATAATCTACGCCCAAACCACCACCGACATCCAGGTATTTCATGTTTGCCCCTTGAGTAGCCAACTCTACGTAGATACGGCTGGCTTCTTGGATGGCATCTTTAATCACATGAATAGCAGAAATTTGCGAACCAATATGGAAATGAAGTAACTGCAAGGATTGCAACAAGTTAGCATCGCGTAACTTATCAACAGCTTGCATGATTTCTGGAATGGTCAGACCAAATTTAGCGCGATCTCCAGTGGAAGTTCCCCACCGTCCCATTCCTTGGGTGCTCAGTTTAGCTCTCACACCAACAATAGGTTCGATCCCCAACTGCTGGCTGACCTCAATAACGAGATCCACCTCTTCAACTTGTTCTAAAACGATGATCGGCGTTTGTCCGAGCCTTTGAGCCAGCATTGCCGTTTCGATGTATTCTCGGTCTTTGTAGCCATTGCAAACCAACAGTGCGCCTGGGGTATCCAATAGAGCCAAAGCAATCATTAACTCTGGCTTGGAACCGGCTTCTAAACCAAACTGATGGGGTTTACCAAACCGCACTAAATCTTCAATTAAATGCCGTTGCTGGTTGCACTTGACAGGAAATACACCACGGTAAACTCCAGGATAGTTATAACGAGCAATAGCTTTGGCGAAACAAGCGTTTAACCGTTCGATCCTGTCTTCCAAAATATCGGAAAACCGGATCAACAGGGGAAGCCCTAAATTACGCTGCTTGAGAGCATTAACCAGTTCGTATAAGTCCAGAGAACCACCGCGATCGCCCTTGGGGGAAACAGTGATGTGACCTGCAGCATTGATGGAAAAGTAGGGTTCACCCCAACCTTCTATCCGATAAAGTGCTTCGCTATCCTCTATTTTCCAGATGCGGGTTCCATCGGGATTGGTAGCCGTAGGTAGCAGTTTTTGTTGTTTTTGTGCTTTTATTTCGGCTTTGGTTGCATTAGAGGGAGGTTTCACCACCTCGTCTGATGTAGTCGTTAAATCACCACGCATTTCTTTCCTGACCTTTTTGTTTCACCCACGAGAATACAATGTATCGCATTCATCTCGAAGCGCACATGCATTTGGAGATACTTTCTGCGATAATTTCAGATTGTCCTTTGTCATTGGTCGAGTGTCATTTATTCTTGACTCAGTAAGAAGGTCAAATGACACTTGACTCATGACCCATAACCAATTTACTTAATTTGAGGAGATAGCTTTGGAACGCACATTCTTAGCAATTAAGCCCGATGGCGTGCAGCGCGGACTCATTGGTGAAATCATCCGTCGCTTTGAGACTAAAGGCTTTACCCTCGTTGGTTTAAAGTTTGTAAAACCTTCCCGAGAATTAGCCGAACAACATTACGACGTTCACAAAGAAAGACCTTTCTTTGGCAGCCTGGTGGAGTTTATCACTTCAGGCCCGGTTGTGGCGATGGTTTGGGAAGGAGAGGGCGTTGTCGCCGCAGCTAGAAAGGTGATTGGTGCAACAAATCCCTTAACAGCAGAACCAGGAACAATCCGAGGTGACTTCGGCATTAATATTGGTCGCAACCTCATCCACGGTTCCGATGCTATTGAAACAGCACAACGGGAAATTTCCCTGTGGTTTAAGGAAGAAGAATTGGTTGCTTGGCAACCTCATTTGACACCTTGGTTGCACGAGTAACCCTCGTTCCCAGGCTCCGCCTGGGAATGCATTCTACGAGGCTCCGCCTCACGTAAGCCATCACCCCCAACTCCTATAGGGATAGGGGGCTTGTTGAGCTTACAAGACAGATAATTGATTTTTTGGAAATCTCTTGTTTGTACAACTCAATAAACTGTCAGCCAATCCTTGAGTTTCATAGATAACGTAAAGTTTTCTACTCGTGCAGAATTTACCATTCTCTATGGTTATTGTTGCACTTCAGTCTTTTCTGGTTCCTTGACTGTAGTTTCAGTTTCAGCATCTAAAACTTTACGTTTGGAAAATCCCCAAGCCAAAATCAGGGCAATAGAAGTAATCATCACCCATTGTGGGGGTACAAAGGAGTCGTTCACAACTTTCAAAAACAAGCGCAAGCCCACCAAGGCTACTGTGATGTAACCAGCATCTTCCAAGTAGACGTATTCATTCAACCAACGAATAAACAGACCTGCCATAAAGCGTAGAGTCACAACACCGATGGTAGTTCCTGTGAGCACCAACCAAGTTTCATTAGATACAGCGATCGCGGTGGTTACGCTATCAAGAGAAAATGCCAAATCTGTCAGGGCAATAACGGGGATCGCTTGCCATAAGGAATTGAACCGAGGACCGTGGTGTTGGTTATCTTCGCCTTCTTCAGAAGTAAAATGTTGGAATACCAGCCACAGTAGATAGGCTGCTCCCAACAATTCAAACTGCCAGAACTGTTGTACCCAGGTAGCAGTTAGCAATAACGTAATTCGCAAAACATAAGCAACAACTAAGCCAATGTTCAGCGCCTGACGTTCGAGTTTCTGGTTCCCCAGTCCTTGAGCGATCGCTGCAAGAGCGATCGCGTTGTCTGCAGAGAGTACTGCCTCTAAAAAGATGAGGAGCAGCAACACTATAGATGCTTCTAAGCTAGGATGAAAGTTGAGATAGTCAAATATTTGGTCTAGCATTCCTGTTTTCTCAAGCAGCAAAAATTAAAAGTTAACAGCAAAAGAGGACTTAATATACAAAACGTAACAAAAAGCTACTCTCTCCAGCTTAACCTGTAGTTGGTGAATTCCGGTCAACTTGTACCGACATTATTCTATACTTTGAGTTGGATGGCAACTCAGTTCAAGTATTATTTAATACAGACTTTGCTCCAATTGCCCTCAGAATGGAATTCTGGGGCTACACAAACGAAGCCCGCCTGCGCGGGCTATTCTGTTTCTGCTGTCAATTATGATAGCGATCGCATTGCTGAATGTCTCTTTGCTACAAAGTAGATAGGCAGAAATAAACACGTTATATTACAAAATGTAAAGACACTTGAAACTTTAACCAATGACAAATGACAACCCTAACTAGTTAACTTTAATTGTAACGACCTACTTAGTTCAAGCTTATATTTAGGCACAACATTACTTAAAAATAACCAATGAAAGCAATTAAAATAATGGCAACTATTGATGAACACGGACAACTTACTTTAGATCGCCCCTTAGTAAGTGATAAAAACAGTCGCGTTGAAGTTATTGTCCTGATTCCAGAAGAAGTAGAAATCGAGGAAAATGATAAATCTAAGGAAGAGATTTTAGAAGATTTCCGTCAAGCTTGGCATGAGGCAATGACTGGACAAATAATTCCTGTTGCTCAACTTTGGGAAGGACTCGAGGATGTCTGAGCAATCCTTTATTCAAGTTGAAGCTGCGCCAATCTTCAACCGAAATCTACGTTCTCTCGCTAAGAAATATCGCAGCAGATGAAATTAGAAATATCATTACTGAGTACGAACAACGTACAATGGCAGAAGATAAAGAACCATAAACAACTGTTGAAAATTGCCAAACCAAGAGAAAAAGAACCTGGAGCCTGCTTTTTTTGAATCGCGATCGCTTTCTCTAAAGATTGACGCAACGCCAGTTTCTCAAACCCACGTAGGTGGGTTTCGCCTGTACAGCCGCGAATTCTATTCGCTAGCGAGATCTATTACTCTCTCAACTTTTTCAACTCTTCTGTTGTAAAGGGATTTTTACCTGCAATTAAGGTATTAATCCAACGTTGACGCTGTGATTTGTACTTGGAATTATCAGTCCACTTGATAAAGGCTTGGAAATCTGCAACAGATCCTTTGCTATTACCAGTGAGCGCTCTAGCTAGCCCTCGGCTATCAAGAATACCTCCATCTTTTGGTGAAAGGGCAACTGCTTTTTCACAAGCAAACATGACATCTTTAGCAAACCCCCGCAAGCTACCATCCCAACAAAGAGAATTCCATTCCTTGGCAGAAATAGTTAAAGCAGGATCGAGTGTTTGAGCATCTTTGTAAAAAGCGAGCGCTTCTTTGAATTTATCCTGCTTTACCAGCGCTTCTCCTCGTATAAGAAAAATCACTGCTTTTGGATTCTTTTCTATAGCTTTTGTTTTTGGATTCAGATCGAGATTAGGAGACAGTTTCTGTGCTTTTGTTAACTGAACTAATGCTGCCTCAATGTCACCTTCTTGGGCAAGTTCTCTGCCCTGAGAAACCATAATAATTGGTACCGCTTTTTCCTCTGAATCAAACGTTAATTTGGAATTCCACGCTTTAGCTTTATTAAACTTAGCCACTGCATCCTCAAAATTTCCCTCAGTTGCTAATGCCTCACCTTGTTCTACTAAAGTCGATGCGGCGGCAATCCGGAGAGGCTTTGTTTGACATACATGGAGTTCTGCCAATGTCTCAGGATACCGAGGTAAATAATATTTGAGCCAATCGCACCCCAACACAAGTAAATTTTCCAGATCCAAGTTCCACAATTTCACCGTCTTGTCCCAACTTGCAGAAGCAATCGTCTTGCCGTCGGGGCTGAAGCTGACGCTCACAACTGGAGCGGAATGCCCTTTGAAGGTTGTGAGTTCTCTGCCTGTGGTCTCCCAGAGTTTAACGGTGTTGTCCTTGCTTGCAGAAGCAATCGTCTTGCCGTCCGGGCTGAAGTTAACGCTTGAAATCCAACCTGAATGTCCTTTGAGGGTTTTGAGTTCTCTACCTGTGATATCCCAAAGTTTGATGGTGTTGTCCCAACTTGCAGAAGCAATCGTCTTGCCGTCGGGGCTGAAACTGACGCTATAAACTGGAGCGGAATGCCCTTTGAGGGTTTTGAGTTCTTTGCCTGTGGTATCCCACAATTTCACCGTCTTGTCCAAACTTGCAGAAGCAATCGTCTTGCCATCGGGGCTGAAACTGACGCTATAAACTGGAGCGGAATGCCCTTTGAGGGTTTTGAGTTCTTTGCCTGTGGTATCCCAGAGTTTGATGGTGTTGTCCTCACTTGCAGAAGCGATGGTCTTGCCATCGGGGCTGAAGCTGACGCTCACAATTGGAGCGGAATGCCCTTTGAGGGTCTTGAGTTCTCTACCTGTGGTATCCCAGAGTTTGACGGTGTTGTCCCTACTTGCAGAAGCAATCGTCTTGCCATCGGGGCTGAAGCTGACGCTATAAACTGGAGCGGAATGCCCTTTGAGGGTTTTGAGTTCTCTGCCTGCGGTATCCCAGAGTTTGACGGTATTGTCCCTACTTGTAGAAGCAATCGTCTTGCCATCGGGGCTGAAGCTGACGCTATAAACTGGAGCGGAATGCCCTTTGAGGGTTTTGAGTTCTCTACCTGTGGTATCCCAGAGTTTGACGGTGTTGTCCCAACTTGCAGAAGCAATTGTCTTGCCGTCGGGGCTGAAGCTGATGCTCGAAATATAGGCAGAATGCTCTTTGAGGGTTTTGAGTTCTCTGCCTGTGATATCCCAAAGTTTGATGGTGTTGTCCCAACTTGCAGAAGCAATCGTCTTGCCGTCGGGGCTGAAGCTGACACTAAAAACTTCGGCGGAATGCCCTTTGAGTGTTTTGAGTTCTTTGCCTGTGGTATCCCAAAGTTTGACCGTGTTGTCACTACTTGCAGAAGCGATGGTCTTGCCGTCGGGGCTGAAGCTGACACTAAAAACTTCGGCGGAATGCCCTTTGAGGGTTTTGAGTTCTTTGCCTGTGGTATCCCAAAGTTTGACCGTGTTGTCACTACTTGCAGAAGCGATGGTCTTGCCGTCGGGGCTGAAGCTGACGCTATAAACCAAACCTGAATGCCCTTTAAGGGTTTTGAGTTCTTTGCCTGTGGTATCCCAAAGTTTGATAGTGTTGTCACTACTTGCAGAAGCGATAGTCTTGCCGTCGGGGCTAAAGCTGACGCTTGAAACATAAGCGGAATGCCCTTTGAGGGTTTTGAGTTCTTTGCCTGTGGTATCCCAAAGTTTGATAGTGTTGTCCTTACTTGCAGAAGCAATTGTCTTGCCATCAGGACTAAAGCTGACGCTCATAACTGGAGCGGAATGCCCTTTGAGGGTTTTGAGTTCTCTGCCTGTGTTATTATCCCAGAGTTTGACGGTGTTGTCCTCACTTGCAGAAGCAATGGTCTTGCCGTCGGGGCTGAAGCTGACGCTTATCACTGAAGCAGAATGCCCTTTAAGGGTTTTGAGTTCTCTGCCAAAAGACTCATACACTGCTTGCCGTAAAGCAACAACAACTCGATCGCGTGTATTGGCTTCCATCCACTTTGACCAAATTGTCTGTTGCAGTTTTTCTCCTGCTTTAATACTTTCTACCAAAGCTTCTTCTTGAAGAGTAGCTGTAAAAAGTGCTTCTGAAGAAGAAGCAAGAGCGCTAATTTGAGCATTTGTTTCACCAATGGTTGACTTGATTCCAAATGTCACAGCCACGGCTGTTAATGCCACCAATCCTACCCCTGTACCAAAGGCGATTCTTAATCGCTGTTTTAAAACTTGATTTAACTTTGCTTCTGCTAATTGGCGTTTTTGTTTTTCTCTTTCTAATTCTGCTAATAATTCCGCACCGCGTTGTTGGCGAATAAAAGATACCAAATAATCATGAACGAGTTGATAGCGATCTGCTGGAGATTGCGGTATCAAGAAGACTATACCTGATGTCACTAAAATCTTTAAAACTAATTCTAATTTATCAACCTTGGCTGCTAAAAATGCTAAAGTATCTGCTAATTCAGCATAGGTTTTTAACGGACGCGTATTATTTTCATCAGTTAGTAAATACAAGACTAATTGAGCAGCACGTTCATTTTCTTGTCCGCAATCTTTCACAACTTCGTCTAAGTATCTTTGGACTAGTTGTTCTTTTGGTCCTTGTTCCTGATACTGTTTTAACTGAGTGATTTCTTCGGTTTCTAGTTGTGCCCCTACGACTTGTAACTCAATGGGACGAACTTCTCCTTCTTCTGCCGCTAAATCTCTTACTAATTCTTCAATGAGTTCTGGTTCTAGAGAAGAACGTTGAGTTAAATTTTTAATAACCTTTCTCGCACCTTCAGGAGAAAAATTTCCAAAATAGTAGCGAATTCCTTTATTCAAAATATCATTTTTTGTGACTTCTAAATTTGTAATGCGATCGCACTCCAATAAATAATGCAAATAATCTTCACGTAAAGCAATAATGACTTTCACATAGGGAATATCCCAACTATCCAAAGCAAGTTTCAAAAACTGCCAAAACTCTTTTCGTTGAGATGGTTGAGAACAGTTAAAGAAAAACTCTTCAAATTGGTCAAAAATGAGAATAGTTAAGAAATTGCGAGTTGCATTTTGCCGTAATTGTTGAAGAATCTTATGAATTAACCCCGATGACTCCGCCCCCAACTCCTCCCCATGTCCACAGTTTTGGGGTGTTGTGTCACGAAGCACTTTACCCAATTCCTGTTTCCAATCACTGTAAAATCTGACTGTGACTGGCAAAGGAATCCGACTATCAATAGCAGGTAGATCGTGCAATGCGGGTACCAATCCTGCTGTCAGCAGCGAACTTTTTCCAACTCCAGAGGGACCATAAATCACAACTAATTTTTGGTCATCTCGACTGATGCGATGGATTAATTGTTTAACGTCTTCTTCTCGCCCAGATGCAACAATTTCTTGAGCAATAGTTCCTTGCTGAGAGGTTGTTCCCACAGCATCACCGTACAATTGAGTTGAACCAACTGTTATCAAAGCAGGATGAATCACCTGTCGCTGAGATTGCAATCGCCCCGCACCAATGAAAGCGCGGAAACCATATTGTTGCTCGATGGAACGTTTCTCTTGCTTGAGTTCAAATGCTTCTAAATATCTATGTTGTTGGTAGTGAAGCTCGGATAATGCATTTAATATCCGTATGTAAAGCTGTGGGTTATAATCGGGCTTACATCCTTCCTTAGCTGTTTCTAAGTTGTGTAGCGCTGCTTGTACTTCGTTTTGATGATGATATTGGGCTTGAGAGATTAAAAATTGATACCAACTTTGATAATGTCGTTTGATATCACTTTCATTTGCTAGTTTTGCGATCGCTTGAAGTGCTCTGATTGCATACTGCTGAGTCTCTTCCCAATTAGATTTTCCCAGTCCAACTTCTGCAAGGGAAGCATAAGCATTTGCCAACCTGAGAGTATTGGGATATGTTGTGTGTAGTTCAATGGCAGTGTTAGCAACAGATTTTAATTCATCCCATTTTGCTAACTGTTGCAGCACTTCTCCCCAAGGATTGATAAATTGAGCCACTAAATCGGGACGGTTTGCATGCTGTAGGATTTGCACGCACCGTTGATAGTAATTTTCTGCTTGACGACACGCTGCTTCATACTCGGCTCGATGTAAAACCGCGTACCTTCGCCACCATAACCCCAGGTGGAAGAGTACGCAGGCTTGTTGTTCTGTGTAAGGAGTGGGGGAGGGGGGAGAAAGTTCTACCATGTCCCCCATCTCTCCTCGCTGTTCCCAGAATGTAAGGCTTTGTTCGTAAAGTTGACGCGATCGCTCCATTTGACTTTTACTATAAGCATCGCGTCCTGAAATAAATTGCTGGCTGGCTTCTAATTCTGGTTCGGAGTAGCCCTGGCTGTGTAATTCTTCCAATGCTGATTCAATTTCAGCCGCATCCATTCCTATATTTAATGCAGTATTGTCTAAAAATCTGTCTCCACCTGTTTCTAATATTTTCGCAAATAACCCATCTACTTTTTTTTTAAGAACCTCAATTAAGTCTGTAGTCGAGATGGCAAATTTAATGGGTACGCCAGCATAAGTATAAAAATCGGGTGCCAGTTTTATAAACTTTTGCAGCACTAAATCGTTTATCCAGAAGACTACAGGAAATGAAAAGCTTTGGGGAAAATCATCTCGCACTCGATTTATAGAAATCAACAAATCGTCAATGGCTGTGACTGACTGCAATCCCAGTACCATAATGGCATCTGTCACAGATAATCTATCGGTTGCCAACTGTGCATGAATAATTGAATATAGATTTTTTGCTGACTTATCTAAAGTTATTTCTAGTATTTGTAATTGAGAATTTTGCCGTAACTGTTCTATAATTTCTTCTTGCAAATGTGCGTAGTTACAGCGTACTAAAATTAGGGAAAAGCGACCTTGAGAACGAACGATCGCTCTTACAAGAGTCGCCAGCGATCGCTCATTTTGCACGGAAATTTCTTCTGGATTTATCGGTTCGCTCATACCTGAAATTGCTTGGCTTCTGCTAATACGGGATTAATACCAAACCAGCGTCCCTGTTTGTCCTGATATTCAAAGACAAATAAACTTCTTAATAAAGTTTGATAGTCATCTTCACCACTCACACTTTGCTGCTGAACGACTTGACGGAGCAATTCCCATTCATGTTTTGTAATAGATAACACCAAGCTTTCGCGGTATTCGCGGATGGAGTTTTCCAAACATTCTCGCGATAAAGGGGGATCTTCTGACTGAAGACAACTGTAGAGCAGCCCTAGTAAGTTTCGCACGTGACCCCCACTGCTTTGACAAAGCCTGTTTAAAGTATCGGGAGTATCGAAAACTTCTGCAATCAAACCCAACCTCAATTCAGGGTTGACTGTGGGAAAAGCTCTTGCTAATACCATCTGTTGCAAAAGCTCTATACCTTCAGAGCACGGACTACCATCGCGTAACTGCACGGGAACCATCGGTAGTATCTTGGGACTCACTCCACCACCCAAACGATTTTTCATCGTCTCATACTCGTTAGAGAATACCAATGCTAGGGGTATTGTGTAAACAACATGGCACTTCAGCTTGCGTAACTCTTCGCCGCGATCGACAAACAAGTGTTCTGGTTGCGATCGCTCTCGGTTTTTCGCCCTTGGATCGACTCGATCCAAATTATCTACAATCACCACCAACCCTTTCTTACCCTTATCTTTGAGTTCCTGGTTAGCACGAGTTAAGAATTCTTCATTCAGAGATTCCAAAATATTATTAGTGCGAGGTTCTAGATATTGCCTTAACTGACTTCGCAAAAGAGGGCTATCTTTTGTTTTTGCGCTAATTTTAGCAATACCTACAGATAACTCCCCCGAAAGTTCTTTGGGAGTTTGTAAAAATTCATGAATTTCACCTAATAGTTTGGCAAAATATCCCGGTCTGAGTTTAATTCCTACTGCTTCTAAACTTTCACTCACTGACCTAGCGATCGCCAGTAATATATCAGTAACATCTACATCAGCCATGTCTAGGTCTTGTGTGGACTCAAAATATACCACATGAAAACCTTGCTGTTTTAACTCTGCTTCCAACCGTCGCAACTCAGTCGATTTGCCACAACCAATATGACCGGTAAATAATTGGCAAGTTGGTTTATCTGGAGAAAGGCGTGTAATCGTTCGTCCAAGTGCTTCAATCACTTTAGAACCGCGCACGGAAGCAAAGTCTATATAGTACTGCCTATCTTGAGGATTTGCCAAGACTAGAGTTCTGCTGGGGTTGCAACTGTCAAAAAATCTTTGCAAATCTAGTTTAAGTCGCATTCACCTGTCCTATCCGTAGATTTACTACTAGTTTGGCAGTAACTTCAGCTTTATTTTCCCTTTTTCCGCAAATGTTTCTAAGTGAAGTATAAGTCAGCAGGTGCAAAGATTCGCGACTCTACAAAGTTGAGAATCGAACTACCTAATTCTCTAGTTGGCAAATTGCTTTTAAAACCTGTGCTAGTAGAATACTGTGTTCAGATTGAATTAGGTTCAGTAATGGCATTAACTGATAGGTAGGGGGATTTCCTCGTTCGAGACGGACAAATTGATAACGACGACCGTTTGTTGCTAGTCCCCAAACTGATGATTGCTTTTCTAAGCTTTTAAAAGCGTAAGTCAGCAGTTGGGGTAAACCTTCGGCAACATCTACCGAACTGTTTTTTGTTTCTATTACCAAAATCCAAAATGTATTTGCAGTCTTTGCTTGAGTGTTGCTTACTGCTAAAATGTCCATCCGCCCTGTTATCTTTGTATCCTCATCTTCAATGGAGATAGCGATCGCATCTTCCATTGTCAAGCGAATAGGAACGTCATAAAATCCAGATAATCGCAACAGAGGAGCGAGAGCTAAAAATTTAACTAAACCTTCAGAAACTTTTCCAGCACTAAGGTAACGCTCAAAGTCGTTACTAATTCGTGATAAATCCTGCTGTTCCAACTCAGTCAGAGGCTCTAGAGTTAAATAGTTAGTAAATGAACCAATTGCTTCTTCTTGCAGTTTCAACAAGCGATGAACATCATTGAGAGATAAGTTACTGGCTTCTAGAGTTATTGGCATAAGTATTAACCACGTTTTTTAGTACTAATGAACATATTGCAATATGAACAGTAACAACTTCTACGGAGGATGTCCAAAAAGTCACACCTGGTACTTCTTTCGGCAATTAGTGTCTGGCTCTGTTATGATATTTAGCCTGAAAAATTATTGTCATCTTTTGGAGCAAGAGCAATTTGATAACCTAATGCATCAAGAAATTCGATTAAAGTGTAAATCTCTGCTCCACTAGTTTCTGCAAGAATTTTATCTAGTTTTTCATAATGCTGTTTGGCAGTTTCTGAAAGATTATTTGCTTGTAGACGCGCCTCTATCACATCTTTTAGGGCTGAACCTAGCATTTCAAACCCAGCGCCATCTTCTTCTAATTCCAAGAAAGTTTGAATATAAGCAGCAGCCTCTTGGGGATCTTTAAGAGATGAAATCAAGTATTCACGGTAACTTCTACTTGCTGGTGCTTGTACGTTTTTCATAATCTTTCCAGTATTCCCTAGCTTTGTTGATATCTTGTTCTTGAGTACTTTTATCTCCACCACAAAGAAGAAGTACGATTGTTGTTCCTATTTGTCCAAAATACACGCGGTATCCCGGACCATAATCCACTTTTAGTTCGCAAACTCCTTCTCCAACTGAACGATAATTTCCTAAATTGCCTGACTCTACTCGCTTCAGCCTGTTTCTGATTTTAGCTCTTGCTTGAATATCTCTCAAAGCTTCAAGCCATTCTGCAAAAGGGCTTCTCCCTTCTGAAGTGAGATAATCCTGAATTTCTCTTGGCTGTGCCTCCATACAATTATTCTATGATGCAGTTATAATTTGTCCTTGCACCCCAAACTCAAAAAACAAAATCCTTATTTGTAAAGTAGAGATATAGCATACCAAGTCCCTACTCCGTTAATTTCCATACATCTTAACGAAAATCAACCATACTTCTGGTAATTTTGCGTACACAATAGTTTTGTGTTAGAACGCCAATAACAAAAACGATCATGTCGCAAATCACCATAGAATCAATCCTTCAAGAAAAGCGTTTGTTCCACCCCAGCCAGGAATTTTCTCAAAACGCTCACATCAAAAGTCTTGAAGACTACCAGCGCCTTTACGATCGCGCTAAGGCAGATCCTCAAACATTCTGGGCAGAGTTGGCTGAGCAGGAGTTGCACTGGTTCCAAAAGTGGGACACGGTGCTGGACTGGCAACCACCTTTTGCAAAGTGGTTTGTTGGAGGAAAAATTAATATTTCTTACAACTGTATTGACAGACACCTGACGACTTGGCGCAAAAATAAAGCGGCTATTATTTGGGAAGGGGAACCAGGAGACTCGCGCACTCTCACTTATGCCCAATTACATCGCGAAGTTTGCCAGTTTGCAAATGTTCTGAAGCAGTTGGGTGTGAAAAAAGGAGATAGGGTTGGCGTTTATATGCCAATGATTCCTGAAGCAGCAATAGCAATGCTCGCTTGTGCCAGAATTGGGGCACCCCACAGTGTTGTTTTTGGCGGTTTTAGTGCAGAAGCATTGCGCGATCGCCTTGTGGATGCCCAAGCAAAAGTGGTCATCACGGCTGATGGTGGTTGGCGCAAGGATGCGATCGTTGCTCTTAAGGATCAAGTTGATAAAGCTTTGGCTGATGGGGCTGTTCCTTCAGTGGAAAACGTCCTCGTGGTGCAGCGTACCAACCAGCAAATTCACATGGAATCAGGACGAGACCATTGGTGGCATGAGTTACAAAAAGGTGTGTCTGCTGATTGTCCTGCCGAACCAATGGACAGCGAAGATATGCTGTTTATTCTCTATACTTCTGGTAGCACGGGTAAGCCAAAGGGTGTTGTTCATACCACTGCTGGTTATAACTTATACACCCATATGACTACAAAATGGATCTTTGACTTGAAGGAGACCGATGTATATTGGTGTACCGCAGATGTAGGTTGGATTACAGGACACAGTTACATTGTCTACGGTCCTTTGTCGAACGGTGCAACAACGCTCATGTATGAAGGTGCTCCTCGTGCTTCCAATCCGGGCTGTACCTGGGATGTGATTGAAAAGTACGGTGTCAATATCTTTTATACCGCACCTACTGCTATTCGTGCCTTTATCAAAATGGGAGAACACCTACCTAAAGCACGCAATCTCTCCTCGTTGCGCTTGTTGGGAACTGTAGGCGAACCAATTAACCCAGAAGCTTGGATGTGGTATCACAAAGTTATCGGTGGGGAACGCTGTCCGATTGTCGATACTTGGTGGCAAACGGAAACAGGTGGGATTATGATTACACCGTTACCTGGTGCTATTCCCGCAAAACCTGGTTCTGCAACTCGTCCTTTCCCTGGAATCTTAGCTGATGTTGTGGATTTAGATGGCAACAAAGCAGGTGATAATGAAGGCGGTTACTTAATTGTCCGACATCCTTGGCCCGGTATGATGCGAACAATTTACGGCGATCCAGACCGTTTCCGCCGCACTTACTGGGAACACGTTCGCCTTCAAGATGGGCAATCTGTCTACTTTGCTGGCGATGGCGCAAGACGCGATGAAGACGGATATTTCTGGGTGATGGGGCGCGTTGATGATGTGATTAATGTAGCAGGTCACCGCCTCGGGACAATGGAAATTGAATCGGCTCTCGTTTCCCATCCTGCAGTGGCTGAAGCGGCTGTTGTGGGTAAGCCAGATGAAGTGAAGGGAGAAGAGATTGTTGCTTTTGTAACTCTAGAAGGAGGGAGTACCGCAACAGAAGATTTGAGCAAAGAACTCAAGCAACACGTTGTTCGAGAAATTGGTGCGATCGCACGTCCGGGAGAAATCCGCTTTACCGATGCTTTGCCCAAAACTCGTTCTGGTAAGATTATGCGGCGATTGTTGCGGAATCTAGCCGCAGGACAAGAAGTTTCTGGGGACACTTCTACTTTAGAGGATAGAGGTGTATTGGATAAGTTGCGGGAAGGCGCTTAGGAATTTTGAACCACAGCCTGTAGCGGATGAACGCAGATATTTTTCTTTTCTGTCTGCGTTTATCGGCAACAGGCTGCGGTTGCAATATTAAAATAAAAATCAGATAGATGCCTGGTGAACCGTATGACTTCTGTCACTACACCAACCGACTCAGTGCTGAGTTTACCCGACCACACGCAATTGCCTGATTCCGACGGGACATTTGTGAAAAACTTACAAGAACATCCTCAAAGTATTCTACTGACAGATTCGATTAAACCTGTTTTAGAAAAGCTGCATCCTGAGGGTCAGTATTGTATCGGTCAGGATTCTGGGATTTACTGGCGGTTAATAGATCCCCCAGAGAGGGGCGCGGAATCACCGGACTGGTTTTATGTACCGAACGTACCGCCAACTTTGAATGGCAAAATGCGCCGTTCCTACGTTTTGTGGAAAGAATATGTTGCACCGTTAATTGCGATCGAATTTGTCTCTGGTGATGGGAGTGAAGAACGGGATAAAACTTCGCCATCACAAGGGGGAGAAGGGAAAGTTGGGAAATTTTGGGTTTACGAGCAAGCCATTCGTATTCCTTATTATGCAATTTATGAAGTAGAAAAAGCGGGGGTAGAAGTATACCGTCTCGTAGGTAATGCCTATCAACTGATGAACAAAAATGAAAGGGGTCATTATGCCATTGCACCAATGGGAGTCGAGTTAGGAATTTGGCGAGGATGGTATCAAAACGCAGAATTGCCGTGGTTGCGGTGGTGGGATGCTGAGGGAAATTTACTGCTCACAGGTGAAGAACGTGCTGAGGTTGAACAACAAAGGGCTGAGGTTGAACGACAAAGGGCTGAGGTTGAACGACAAAAGCGGGAGGAAATTGTAGAAAAATTGCGATCGCTTTCTCCGGAACAACTGAATGCATTAGGAATTAATCCAGAGTTATTGGATTAGCTGAAACTTCAGAAAGGAACCTCGAAATGAAGATGTTGAAATTAGCAAAAGCAAAGCTAACAAGTGGAATTTGTACGGGTGTATTTTTGACTTTTGCTTTGATTCCATCTTCTCTGGCTGCAAAGTCTGGTGGCGAATACCGACAATTAGGGCTGTTGTATCGCCAGCAAGGACGGTTTCCTGAAGCCATTGCAGCAATGCAAAAATCTGTGGAAC
Organism: Tolypothrix bouteillei VB521301; assembly: GCF_000760695.4. Lineage (GTDB taxonomy): Bacteria > Cyanobacteriota > Cyanobacteriia > Cyanobacteriales > Nostocaceae > Scytonema > Scytonema bouteillei_A. Next base: position 4,324,235 of record NZ_JHEG04000001.1, read on the forward strand.
TCGACCCAAAAAATATCATGGGACGCGTGAATTTGGGTTGGACGCAGCATTTAGCAGGTAGGGAAAAAGACGCAGCTATCTCTTTATGGCAAGCTATCTATCAAGAACCTTTGTTTGTTCCTGCGTACAATGCTTTGGGAATTGTTTATTTAGTTGATGGAAATGTACCAGTGGCAACATTAGTTCACGCTTGGGCTGCTATTCTCAAACCGAATAATGAAATTGCTTACTTTAATTTGAGTTTGTCTTGGCATCGTCTACAAGTTTATAACCTTGCTATTATTTGTGCCGAACGTGCTGCTACTTTAGAGCCCAACAATCCTCATCCTTTGGTTGCTGCTGCGATCGCTTATTGGGATAATGGCGATAAAGATGCAGCTAAACGGGTCTATGCAAAAGCTATTCAGTTGGATTCTAGATACCGCGATCGTTCTTTTTTAGGTCATCTCAAGCAAGCAGTATTTAGCCAAGAGCAAATTAAAATAACAGAGCAAATACTGACTGCTATACAAAATCATCAGGAATTTAACCGATCGACTAGCAGCTAGCCCCGACAAACTTTTAATCTTTCCCGTACTTGAGGCTGGGTATTGAGGTAATACCATTTTGGGTTTTAGATTTTAGATGCGTGGATTGGGAAAGTCGTGCTTAGACTGGATTTGTGCCTACCATCTGTCGCATTCTTTGTTCAATTTGGTATAATCTTTTAACCAGTTGCATCCCCGTACCAATAACCCATCCAATTCGTCAATGTGCCAAATCAGCACTTCGTTCCCATGGGGAGATTGACTGGCGACTTGCGTGAGAATATATTTCCCATCTGGGCTAAAACTTGCTGCTGACGTAAACATAGATGAATACTGAAATTGTGCAAGCTGCTTACCCGATATATCCCAAACACGAAAAGTTTTATCATTTGACGCTGTGGCAATGCGCTTACCATCTGGGCTAAATTTGGCATCTGTAACAACATCTTGATGCGGTATTTCAACTAAGGGTCTACCAGAAGTATTCCAAATAATCACCCTATTGTCTGGGGAAGTAGTAATAATTAGTTTTCCATCTGGACTAAAGCTTGGGTTATAAATATTTTGATTTGCTTTGAATTCTGATAATTTTTGACCTGAAGTATTCCAAATTTTTGCTATATTTCCATCAGTCGTAACAATACGCTCTCCATCTTGGCTGAATTGAGCCCCCAAATAACTATTTTCACTTTCTGGAAATTCTACTATTTTTTCTCCTGCAATATTCCACAAACTAGAGTAATTCTTACCGTCGTAATCAAACATAGCCATAATATATTTACTATTAAGACTCCAAGCAACCCCTCTGGCTGGAAATGTAGTTAGAAGCTTACCATCCTTTGACCAAATCTTAGTTTTCCTATCTGTAGTTGTAGTTAAAATATACTTACCATTAGGGCTAAAAGCAGCGAATTCTAACTCTTTGTCATGTCCTGCAAGCAATAATAACTGTTTTCCAGATGTATTCCAAACACGAGCAGTTTTATCATTTGATGCTGTGACAATTAGTTTTCCATCAGGACTAAAATTAGCGCTACTCACTATACCTGAATGTCCTTGAAATCTTGCTAACTGCTTACCATATTTATCCCAAAGTAATACAGATTTCCAAGTAGGGGTAACAATGTATTTACCATCAGGGCTCCAGCTTGCTCCCGTAATAGCATCTTTTGACTTAATAGTTACTTTATTGACTGGTATTCTATCGGATAGATTCCAGATACGAACAATTCTATCGTGTCCAAAAGTAACAATATATTTGCCATCAGGGCTCCAACGAGGTCTTGTTTGATTTCCTGTCAGTTCGGTGAGTAAATTACCTGATAAATCCCATCCTTTTACAACTTCATCTCTTATATCCCACACTTTTATAGTGTCATCAGTTGTAAAGAGTCTTTTTCCGTCTGGACTAAATCCTGCATCAACATTGAGTGCTTTCTCATTTTTTATTTCTCTAATAAGCCTACCAGACAAATCCCAAACAATCGTTTTTTCAGGTGTTGATACAAATACACGCTGGCTATCAGGACTAAAACCAGCATCCATAATTTTCCATCGATCGCTTACTGGGAATCGGGCAATTTGCTTACCTGAAACATCCCAAATATAGGAATCATTAGAATTAGTTAAAATATATTTTCCATTCGGACTCCAATAGGCACTTTTAACAGCCATGGTATCTCCTCTTAGAGTTACCAATAGCTGACCCGACATATTCCAAATACGAGCAGTCTTATCATCAGAAGCAGTAAGAATATATTTACCATCAGGGCTAAAACTGGCACTATTAACTCTATCTTGATGTTGAAGTTTTAGTAATAAATTACCAGACAAATCCCAGATGTGAGCTATTTTGTCATCAGAATTGTTAACAAGAGGTTTTCCATCTGGACCTAGTGTTGGTAGCCTGTCAGAAGTAGTAATGACACGTTTTCCATCGGGGCTAAAGCTGGCGCTAGTTACATATTCTTGATGTTTAAGTATTGCTAACTGTTTACCCGAAGTATCCCATATCCGAGCAGTTTTATCCACACTAGTGGTAAGAATATACTTTCCGTCTCGACTAAAATCAGCACTATTAACCTGTTCTTTATGTCCTCTAAGTTCTGCCATCAGCTTACCCGACAAATTCCAAATACGAGCGGTTTTATCTGCGGAAGTGGTGATAATAGACTTTCCATCATGGCTCCAGTTCACATTTGTAATAAAATCTTTATGAGCAACAAATTGCTTAAATTCACGGATATTATCGAGTATTGTTTGCAAGGCGAAAACTGGACTGGTTGCAGGATAGTTTTCGAGAGGACGTCCATCTTTTACTAGTTCTTTTAACCTTTGTCCTGCATCTACCGCTGTCACTAAAGATTCAATTTGTTTTGTTTTAAACTGTTGTAGCGCTACAAGCCCTGCGTGTTCTAATCTTGTTCCTTCCTGCGCTTCTCGTAATTGATGAGTTCCAGAGGCAAAAGCGATCGTTGCTCCAATAAGAGAACAAATAAGAACTCCACCACCGATACGAATTTGTCGTTTGGCTTGATGTTGTGCTTGGGTTAAAGTCTCGTTAGCTCGTGCTAAAATGCGACTTTCTTCTTCTTGAAATGCTAATGCAGTGGCTATTTCTTGTTTTTCAAATTCCTGGCTAGCAGTTAAAAACTGGTAATCCTGCTGATTTAAACTTTTATTAGCTGCCCAGTTTTTTGCATCTTCTAATGCTTTGCCACGCAATAATCTAGAATTATCTTGACAGCTTGAAGCAAACCAAGCTGATAATGCTTCTGCATAAGGTCTAAAGAGTGCAAGTGATTTCTCTACCCAATTTAAATCAAAAACACTAGCATAAATACGGTTATAAACCCTTAAAGCTCCCTGCTGTTCTACAACCAATCCGGATAGGCGTAATTCTATTTGTTCTGGGCTATCAGAAGCGGGAATTTGTCCTAATTGTAAAATTTGCTGATATAACCCAAGTAATGCGACTGTATTATGCTTGCTCATCAAAATTCTATCTTTGATGGTTTTTAAATGGGGCGGTTCGTCAAGGGATTCCCAGTTTTCAATGATTTGCTTTCTAACAGTATTCTCCACCCATTCAGCTTCTGTAATTTTTCCTTTTGCTCTCAGCGAATCATAATGAATATAGTTATGAGAAATTACTAACAAATCGCATAATTTTTGTGTAAGTAACGGTTGTCCTCCAGTCCACGCTAAAACTTCTTGCAAAATAGCTTGTGGATTTTCCATCCCTTTTAACCCTGATGCTAAAGGTGCGATTTCGTGTATTTGAAAACCTTTGAGTTGAATTGCACGACCTATATTAAAGGGTGTTCTTACTTTATCTGCGATTAAATCGCTTGGTGTTGCTACTCCAAGCAGGACAAAAGTAATTCTATTAAATTCGCTATTAAGATTGCGTTTTTCATAACAACTCCTAATCCAAGCAAAAAAATCATCTTTCTCAAATTTTAGGCTTAAAATACTATCAATCTCATCAATAAAAATAACTATTTTGCTCTTAATTTTCTCTAACAAAAAAGTTTCCACAAATATATCTAATCGCTGTATGGGCGATAATTCGCAGTTTTCTCTCCACCATGTTCTAATAAATTCACTGGGGTTAGCTATTTCAAAGTTGGCAACCAATGTATAAACAATACCCGCATACCACTGTTCCGGGTTTATATCTTTACTACCGCGTCCGGAAATATCAATTGTAGTACAAGCGATTCCTTCAGCTTGCAGTCGCTTGATTGTGCGAACTTGCAAGCTGGTTTTACCCATTTGTCGGGAATTAAAAATATAACAAAAATTTCCAGCTTTTAATTCATTGTAAAGGTCAGAGTCTGCCTGTCTAACTACGTAACTGGGAGCATCTTCTGTAAGGCTTCCACCAACTTTATAGGAAAAATTATTTTTCATTCTCTAACTCAGCCTACTAATGACTTGAAGTTGTATTTTGAAATTGTTACAAAAAAAGTTTGTGGGTTCTTTAAAAGCGCAGCGTAAAGCACCACTATATCAGTCCGTGTAGGAGTTACAAACACCTCTTTTTTGTCCTCCTTGTTTAGATCTGAAATAGGATTGCTATATATAATTGGGTACGTAACGGCAAATACGTCACCTACCCTACAATCTATTTCGATCGCTCGTTTAGTTTTGATAATTCATTTGTTACTTCCTCCAACATCTGTTGATATCGAGGATCTTGGAAACCACTTCCGAAAGACCCCTGTAAATATTCCTGAAGCAATTTTTCTGCTGCTTTATAATCTGCGATCGCACTTTCTCTATTTCCTAAATCCCGGTACATATTCCCTCAGAAAAAGTAGGCATCAGCAGAAGAAGCAGTTCCACTAATGAATTGAGTCAAATCTGAAATTGCTTTCTGTTTTTCACCTAACTTTTCATAAGCCCTAGCCCTGTTCCAGTAGGCAACATCACTAAAACCCAATCTACCTGTATTTTGCCTAATGACTTCAGTATAATCTTCTACTGCAGCTTTATAATTCCCAATTGCAGCATAAGCATTTGCACGATGATAATAAGGTTCTTCAGCTTGTGGATTGAGCCGAATTGCTTCGGTGAAAGAAGAAACTGCAGCTTGTGAGTTTTTTTCGCACTCCTGTTGAAAATGTCCCATGCTTGTGAAGTCAGCTACTGTATTAAGATATAGTGGCTTAAGAGATTTGCAGGCATCTGAATTCTCAGAGGCTAGGATTGGTGTAATCATTGGCATTGAAAAACCTAGCAGCAGAATAGATGATGCACAAGCTAATAAAGAAGGTATGGGTAAGGCAAATTTCATAATTGTGTAATCCAGACGGGGTTTCGGTTAAAGTAGAACTAGTGTTTGCAGGTTGCACCTCGAACCTTATTGCTACTAATCCCATGTAACCTTGACAGCACTTGAGTTCGCATAGGAGTATATCGAGTACGTATCGACTTTGTAATGAGATTGAAGATTTTACAATTTTGCCAAATCAATAAATCTAGCAGTTGTCATCTCAGAAATGCCACGTTCAGTTAGAGTACGTTCTGAATTCATAACAGAGGTAAAGTCGGCGCTACCGCGTAATGGATACATTCGTCAAACCGATTTAGCTGAATATTTGCAAATATCTCAGTCTACTATCAGTAGTTTTCTTAATGGCAGACCTGTTGATTACCTTAATTTTCGAGAAATCTGTCGGGCTTTAGGGCTAGAATGGCAAGATATTGCTGACTTAACTACTGATTTAACGGTGGAAAGTGGAAAAGATGTATTTTTATCACCATTAGCACGCACCATAGAGGAAAATCACAAAGAAACTCAAGAAATATCTTCATCCCAATCTCTAGAGCATCCATCCGGGCTAGTACCATTAGATTCGCCATTTTATATCAAGCGTTCCCCAATCGAAGAACGATGTAACGAACAAATTCACAAACCTGGTGCCTTAATTAGGATTAAAGCACCCAGACAAATGGGGAAAACTTCTCTTTTGGCAAGAATTATTGATAAATCGCATTCTCAAGGAGACTGTGCCGTCATATTGGATTTCCAACTTGCAGCACAGCAAATTTTTGTCAATTCAGATAAATTTTTTCGGTGGTTTTGTGCAAGTGTTGGTTTAGCTTTAAATATCCCGAATCAAATTGATGAATATTGGGATTTAGCAGAAATTGTGGGTAGCAGTATGGCGTGTAAAGCTTATTTTGAAGAGTATTTACTACCAACAATTAATAAACCGCTAACCCTTGGTTTAGATGAGGTTGATAAAGTTTTTGAATATTCAGAAATTTATCGAGATTTTTTTGGGCTGCTACGCGCTTTACACGAAGAAGGCAAACGGCGAGAAATTTGGAAAAAACTGCGATTGGTCATTGTACATTCTACAGAAGTTTACGTACCTCTTGATATTAATCAATCTCCATTTAATGTAGGTCTATCTGTAGAATTGCCAGAATTTAACAATCAACAGATTTTAGATTTAGTTCAGAGGTATCAACTCGATTGGGATGAAACCGAAGCTGACAAATTAATGATGCTAGTGGGTGGACATCCATTTTTAGTGCGTCTTACCCTTTATCACATTGCCAATAGAAATGTGACTTTAACCCAGATACTAGAAAATCCTACGAGTTCATCAAGTATTTATGCAGAGCATTTACGTCGCCAAACTTTAATTCTGACGCAACAACCGGAATTAGCAGATGCGATGAAAGATGTAGTTCACAATAACTCTACCAAAATATCGACAATCAATAAATTTAAATTACATAGTATAGGACTGGTCAAATTGCAAGGAGATAACGTATTACCACGCTGCAATTTATATCGTCACTATTTACAAATATATTGGTCTTAAACAGTAAAACGGACGAAACTTTCCCTCCCTTTACAAGGGTAGAATAACAGCTGAATTATTTACTGATTGGAGCGTTTAAAGTTACATCTTCATAGATTGCTGCTATAGGACAACGAAAATCAACGCTTGCTAAATGCACTTCTTCGTCTTTTTCAAACGGAATAAGTTCCCAACGACCTTGCTGATTGCGACGGAAACACTCTACAGCCATTGCGTCTTGGGAAATAAGGACATATTCTTGAAGTGTTTCTAGATGTCGGTAGTTAGCAAACTTTTTACCTCTGTCTAATGCTTCTGTTGAATCCGAAAGTACTTCTACAATCAAGCAAGGAAACTTTTTCAAGTATTCAAACTCTCTATCTCTAGCATCACAAGTGACCATCACATCAGGATAGTAGTAGCAATTTAAGGCTTCAATTTGTGCTTTCATATCAAATGCGTAAACACGACAACCTGTACCCCGGAGATGATTTCGTAAGAGAAATGATAAGTTTAGACTGATGGTAACGTGAGCATCACTTGCTCCTGCCATTGCAAAGACTTGCCCATCAATATACTCGTGTTTGATCTGACTGGATTTCTCAGCTTCTAAATATTCTTCTGGTGAAATATAGTATTCAAGTCTGCTAGTAACCATCTCAGTACTTTATTTATCGTAATTTAGTAATCATTATAAACCGATCGCACTATGACATGAAGGCTGAAGTCTGAAGGCTAAAGGATGAAAGTAAAGGCTGGCACCGTCAACTTTCGCGTGATTTATAATGGTCGCCTTATTTACGCTGACTTGTACTATAGCAATCCTATTTAATTTGTAAAAGACACGTAGGGTGGGCATTGCCCACTTTAGAATGCTGAAAATTTTTTATAAATGGCTTAGCATTGCTATAGGATCTAAAAAAGAGATAATAATTGAGCCGAATAGAACTTGCAGCTAGGGAACAGCAAAAAATAAATTATCCCAAATCAGAAATCAACGTGTAGGGGCGCAATGCCTTGCGCCCTTACGATGGGATGATTTTTTTATTGGAAGTCCCCCAGACAAACAAAGCCAAGCTATTAGCTGAAATTACCCAGTTGTTTAAGCTTCACAATCCAAAATCCGTAAATCCAAAATCCGTAAATCCAAAATCGGTCAATCCAAAATCTAAAATCCAAAATCCGTAAATCCAAAATCGGTCAATCTAAAATCTAAAATCTAAAATCCAAAATCGGTCAATCCAAAATCTAAAATCTAAAATCCAAAATCCAAAATCGGTCAATCCAAAATCTAAAATCTAAAATTCAAAATTCTATTAATGCGCTACAGCCCCACCCGTCGGCTTAACTTTTTTAATAAATAAAATCGCAATCCCACTCAACAATAAAGCAATACCAATAAAATAGAAACAATCGTTAAAAGCCATAACAAAAGCTTCACGACGCACAATCTTATCAATGGCAGCTATTGCTTGGTTTTGTGCTGTCTCTAAATCCACACCGCCACGATTGGCAAAATATTGAGCGAGCTGGTTAATTCGCTCTTGAGTTGCAGAACTATATATAGACACCGACTCCCCCAATCTATTGGAATGAAATTGTTCTCTATTAGTTAATAAAGTTGCTAATGCTGCAATTCCTACAGAACCACCTAAATTCCGCATCATATTGAATAAACCACTTGCAGAACCAGCATCTTTAGGGTTTAATCCTGCAGTAGCGATTGAAGTTAACGGTACCATAATCAGTGGTTGTCCCATGGCACGCACAAGTTGCGACCATCGCAATTGATCTAGCCCTGTTTGATAAGTCATCCTAGCGTTCATAAAGACACTTATAGAAAACAAAGCTACACCTACAGCCACCATTAACCGCACATCAATACGTTGCATAAGCTTGGGTATAAAGGGAATAATAAATAATTGAGGAATTCCCGCCCAAATGAGAACTTCACCGATTTGCAGGGCATTGTATCCTTGAATTTGGGCGAGATAGAGTGGCAAAATATAAATTGACCCGTACAATCCCACACCTAAAGAAACATTGACAACACTTGCTAATCCAAAGTTACGATATCGTACCAGTCTTAAATTAATAAACGGTTGTTTGCGAGTTAATTCAATCCAAAAGAATAACGCCACAAAAATTGCTGCTATGATACTTAGGCGGACAATCAAGGCTGAGCTAAACCAATCTTTCCGACTCCCTTCTTCTAGCACAATTTGCAGTGAACCCAAACCAATTGCCATGGAAACAATTCCCAACCAATCACCTTGCTTGAGCAATTGTAGTTGGGGACGTTCTTGTTTAATTCCATACCACACCCCAGCCAGCATTAACAAACCGGGAAAGACATTTATATAAAAGCTATACTGCCAGCTGTAATTTTCTGTTAACCAACCACCTAATGTTGGACCAATAGATGGTGCAAAAACTGCTGTAAGTCCAAAAGCAGCCAGACCGATGGGTTGTTTGGATGGAGGCAAATATGTTAGTACAACGGCCATAGCCGTGGGAATTAACACTCCTCCAGTGAAACCTTGTAAGGCTCGGAAAACAATCATAGAGTTGAGATTCCACGCCCAAGCACAAGTTATGGAAAATAAGATAAATAGGGCAGTGTTAACTAATAAATACCGTCGTAGGGAAAAGACACGAGACAGCCATCCCGTGAGGGGTATCACTACAATTTCTGCCACAAGATACGCCGTAGAAATCCAAGAACCTTCTTCTAGAGTTGCTCCTAAAGTTGCCTGGATTTCTTGTAAAGAAGCATTGGTAATCTGAATATCCAGTACTGCCATAAAAGCACCAAGCATACTGGCTAATACGCCTATCCAGGTTCTTAAGGGGATTTGTTGATTGGAGGGAGATTTGGTAGAACCCCGATTGCCTCCATTGCCAACTGCATTTGTATTAGTCACAGCAGGACTCCAGAGATTTTTTGAAAATTGAATTATTGTTTGGCACTGACTGCAATACCTTTTTCAATAAAAATTGGGTGAACCAATTTCCTTAAAGCGGGTAACTGTTTGGCAAAATATATGGAACCTAAGATACAAACTATACCATCAATAATTAAAGTTGTAGGAGCACCGATTTGACGAGCTAATGCACCTCCTACTAAATTACCAAAGGGGATTGTGCCTAAAAATGACATTGTGTATAAGCTCATGACTCGTCCGCGCATATTTTCCCGAACAATAGTCTGTAGAACTGTGTTGCTACTGGCAATTTGAATAATTGTCCCCAAACCAACGAACAGCATTGTTAGCAACGAAATTGGAAGTATGCGCGAGAAGGCAAAGGCAATTAACCCAATCCCTAAAACAGTCGGACCTAAAACAATCAGTTTTCCAAGCCCTATGACGGTTTTTCGCGTTGCTAGATAAATACCACCACTTAATGCTCCAACTCCCGAACCAGCCATTAAGAAACCTAAAGTTTCTGCACCACCTTTAAGAATTTCTTCTGCAAACACTGGGGCAAGAACAGTATATTGCATTCCAAAAAAGCTGACTAAAGCTGATATTAGTAAAATAGCTCGAATGGGTGGAAAACCAAAAGCATAAGCAAATCCTTCTTTGATTTCTACTAAAGGATTGCCATGAGTTGCCGTCATCCTTAAAGGCTTAATTTTCATTGCCAGTAAAGCTATAATGACTGCAATATAACTCAACCCATCAATGAGAAAACAGTAAGCAGTCCCAACTCTGGCAATTAGCAATCCTCCAATCGCCGGACCAATTAACCTCGCTCCATTAAACATGGTTGAGTTAATGGCAATAGCATTGGCTAAATCGTCTCTACGTTCCACTAACTCCGGTACAAATGCTTGTCTGGCTGGTGCATCAAAGGCATTAATAAATCCTTGAAACAAACTTAGAGCAATAATGTGCCAAATTTGGATAGTACCGGTAAATGCTAAGAGCGCTAATGCCAAAGACTGTATCATTGCCAGTACTTGCGTACCGATGAGAGTGTGATGACGGGAAAAGCGATCGACAAATACCCCACCAAAAGGAGTTAGAAAAAAGCTAGGAATTTGACTGGTAAAGCCGACAACACCTAACATAAAAGCGGAGTTTGTTAGATCGTAAACCAGCCAAATTGTAGCTAGTTGAGTCATCCAAGACCCAATTAAAGAAATGCCTTGTCCGGTAAAAAATAATTGGTAGTTTCTTGACTTTAATGCAGGTGGCAGTAATTTGCCTATGGGCGATCGCGTATTCATACAAGGGTTGTTTTATACCTGTCTTGTCTCTTCATAAATATCATCAGACTCTCACCCTAGCCCCTCCCTAAGGGAAGATATGAATGATGAATGCTGAATGCTCGAACCTTCAATTCATAATTCATAATTCATAATTCATAATTCATAATTATTTCACTGTTACGCTAACGTCTGCAGACATTCCTGGCGTAATTCGTGCTTCATAGCCTTTTATACTTTTTGGCTCGAAAACAATTTTGACAGGAACGCGCTGCACAATTTTAGTAAAGTTACCTGTGGCGTTATCTGGTGGTAAAAGGGCAAATTGAGCACCTGAAGCAGGAGAAATACTATCAACATGACCCACAAAAGTATGATGGGGAAATGCATCTAGCTTAATTTCTACTTCTTGTCCCGGCTTCATGTCTTCTAATTGGGTTTCTTTAAAGTTGGCTACGAGCCAATATTCGTTGCTCACAATCGCCATCAGTGGCGTACCTGCTTGTATCCGGTTCCCAACTTCTACCGTTTTGCGCCCTATGTGTCCGCTCGCAGGAGCCGTGATGTTGGTGTAAGACAGCTGCAATTGAGCATCTTTCAAAGATGCTTCTGTTTGGGCTATGGCTGCTTTTGCGGCTTCAAACTGGCTGCGGTTGACTGTAGTTTGTTTTCCACTTGCAGTCGCTTGTTGCAAGCCTCCCTTCGATGCGGCTAATTTCGCTTGGGCGCTGACAACGCCTTCTTGCGCTTGTGCTAGTTGAGATTGTGCTTTGGCTACGCCAACTCTTGCTGCTGCGAGTCTCGCTTGTGCTTGTTGCACTGCTTGAGTAGCCGCGCTCTTCTGTGCGGAAGCAACATCATAGGCTGCTTTTGCTGTATCTAATTGTTGGCGAGCAATTGCGCCTTGTTGATATAAGGTGTTGTAACGGTTGTAATCAGCTTGGGCTTTCTGTAAATTCGCATCTGCTTGTGCTACCTGTGCTTGGGCTGTGGGAACTCCTGCTTCAGCGACTTTGACTTCTGCTTGTGCTGCAGGAATTCCTGCTTGGGCTTCTTGCACTGCTGCAGTAGCAGTGGAAATCGCTGCTAATGCTCCACTCACATCTCCTTGTGCTTGAGTGGTTTTAGCTGTGGTTGTTTCTGAAGCCAGAGCAATGTTTGCTTGTGCGGCTTCTGCTTGACGGCGGGCATTTTGTAATGCTGCGGTTGCTTGCTGCACTTTGCTCTGATAATCTCGGGGATCGAGTTTTACTAACAATTGTCCCGGTTGCACTAACTGGTTGTCATTCACCAGAACTTGACTGACTGTTCCGGGAATACGACTGCTAACTTGGTGAATGTGTCCTGCTACTTGGGCGTTGTCTGTTTCTTGATGGCTGGACGCATACTGCCACCATCGATAACCAAAACCGCTTGCTGCGATCGCACCCACACCCAATGCTGCCAATATCAATCCCATTGGCTTCTTCTGTTTTGAGTTTTCTGGTGGTTGCGGTACGGTTTCTTGATTTTCTTCTTCTAATGGAGTATTGACACTCTTTTCTGGAATCAGTACTGCGGTTTCTTCATTTGCAGTTTTATCTGCTGTCGCGGCTTCGAGTGTCTCTAGATCTTTGACGAGTTCTGGTTCTAAAACTACTGTTTTATGTCCGTTACGTCTGTTTCCGTTATCGTTTGTGAGTTTCATGATGACTGGGCTTCCCTGATAGATTGAAAGTAAATTTTTGTAAATTGCTTAGAGTACGTAATATTTGCTTAGAGCTTGTTTATTTAGAATACGTAATATCTTAAAAGAAAAATTTAAATCTGGTATCACCCATTCAGGTGATTCTTTTATGAAAGATTGTCAATTGCCTTACTCAGTAATTGGGAAAATAACTCGCGATCGGCGTAGGAAATACCGCGCATCGCTTGCTCGCGAATTTCAACTGCTATAGGTGGTAACACAGTTTCGAGTTCCTTACCTGCGTCGGTTAACCAGATGCGCCAGATGCGGCGATCGCGAGAATCGCGTTCTCGACGAATCAATTTTCTTTCCTCCATTCTATCCAGGACACCAGTTAACGTACCGCCGACTTGTTGTAGTTTATCCCCTATACTAGAAGTCGGTAAACCGTCTTCTTCCCACAGACAACACAGAACAACCCAATGAAAGGGTGTCAAGCCAAACGGTTCCAAATGTTCTGTAAACTTGCGAGCAAGGAGTTGTGAAAGAAGTTTAATGCGGTAGCCCGTGCCATAGGGAGCACGAACTTGCTGCCAAGACGCCAAATCTTGAGAATTATGTGGTTTGGGAACCATACTCAATTATTTAGTGTACGTAATATTATTTTGCCATATTATCATTAATTAGCAAAAGCTAGAAAGAGGATGCTTACCCTTTCCCACTACGCTTGTCAATCATATCAGCCAATAAAGCAAACATACCCAGTTGAGTAGCAGCAACAAAGAGAATCAAAGTACGCTCGGTTAAATCGCGTCTAATAAAGATATCTTGACAAAGTGTAATCAGAAAAGCTGCGAAAAACAACCCAGCAACAGGTAAAAAGACACGTAATGGAGCAAAATACACTCCTACACGCAGAATGAGTTGCACAAAACGTAAAGTATCTTGAACGGGTTTGATCTTGCTCTTACCAACCCGATGATGGTAGTCAATCGGGACATAATGAACGATGTAGTGATTGGTGAGCATCGCCAGTGTAATGGTGGTAGTAAAGCTGAAGGTATCAGGTAGGATATTTAAAAATTCCTCAACAATGCTTTTACGGAACACCCTTAACCCACTATTCAAGTCAGGAATGCTCGTCATGGAAATCCATTCTGCAAAACGGACTAAAAACCACTTTGGGATTTTACGGAGATTTGAGTACGTGACATTGTTCCCTATTCTAGCTCCAACAACCATATCAGCCTGGTTAGTAAGAGCTACTAGTTCTGGAATCCGCTCGTTAGGATAAGTCCCATCAGCATCAGTAATGACAATCAGGGGATACTTAGCTTGACGAATTCCTGATTTTAAAGCTGCACCATACCCCCGATTTCTGATATGTTCTATGATACGAATATCACTGTGGGAGCTTAAAATATCACCAGTCTCATCTGTAGAGCCATCGTTAACCACAATAATTTCGTACTGACAGCGAGCTAAGTTAAGGGTACGGTGCAAATTACTTAATGTTGCTGCAATACTTTTTTCTTCGTTATATACAGGCAGAACAAGCGAAAAAGCTGGACATACAGATTGTGTAACTTGAGAATCTTTACCTATTTGCGTGTCTGACTGCATAATGATTTCTGAAAAGCACTATGTATATAACTTTGTTCATTTAAGCATAGGAAAAGCTAATTCGATAGTCAACAGAAGTATGAAGCCCAGCCCTTAAATTAATTTAGAGAGCTTGAAAGAACTCCAAAAAGCATTGATTTTCCTCTCCAGATTTATCTGTATCTGTTATCTTTTATTAGATCGAGAATGAAACATTTTTTTTTCATCCTTTATCCTTCATCCTTTATCCTTTGCAAAAATGGCAGTGACTGACACGTATTATCCATTTACCGCTTTAACTAAAAAAACGAAAATTTCTACAATTTTTTGGTTGACTCTCAGTATAGCTGTGGCAACTGTTTATAGTGTAATTGCTGTCTTACCAACCTTTCAACATCAATATATCATTCAAGATGATGCCAGACAACATATTTTTTGGATGCAACGATTTATCGATAATCAATTGTTTCCCAAAGATTTAATAGCCGATTATTTTGAATCCATTGCACCACACGGTTACAAAGCTTTTTATCAAATACTAGCAGTAGCAGGCATTAACCCAATTTTAGTTAGCAAGATTTTACCAGTCTTGCTGGGTATTATGACAACTGTGTATTGCTTTGGTATTTGTGTAGAAATCTTGCCAATACCACTCACGGGTTTTCTCGGTACGTTGATACTGAATCAAAGTTTATGGTTGGGAGACGATATCATTTCAGCAACATCTAGAGCTTTTTTATATCCTTTTTTCTTTGCATTGGCTTACTATCTACTAAAACGTTCGTTATTGCCATGCCTTGTATTTCTAGCACTGCTGGGCTTATTTTATCCTGGGTTTGTGCTGATATCTATTGGCGTTTTAATTTTGCCAATTTTTAAGTTTGACAATGGTTTACTGCGATTATCTAGAGAACCTAGCGATTATTGGTTTTGCGGATTGGGGATAGTGGTTGGATTCGGAAGCCTCCTCCCTTATTTTTTGAATGCTTCGCCATTTGGTTCCTTGATCTCTGTGAAAGAAGCCAGAACATTACCGGAGTTTCTTTCATCAGGAAGAATGAGCTTTTTTCATGATGACAATCCATGGCGCTTTTGGTTGAGTGCAAGCCGTGCTGGGTTGAGAATATCGTTTAATCCATCGATAGTTTTTCTAGGAGTGTTTTTACCTCTGTTATTGCGATTGAAATCTCGTTTCCCACTCGCCCAACAGGTAAGTAAGAATATTTATCTACTGATTCATCTAATAATTACTTCCTTATTTTTATTTTTTGCAGCTCATATTCTGCTGTTCAAACTGTATCTTCCAAGCCGATTTACAGTTCATAGTTCTAAAATTGTTCTAGCTTTAACTACTGCGATCGCACTCACGTTAATATTAGATGCCATTCTTACCACAAATCGGAAACGCAAACTTTTAGCAATATTTTTAATATTGATAATCAGTATATTTACTGTTTTTTATCCCAATATTTTCTGGAAAAATAAGTTTCCAACTAAGAGTTATGTAATAGGTCAAACAACAGGGTTATATCAATTTCTTCAACAATCTCCTAAAGATACAATTATCGCATCTTTGGTAGGAGAAGCTAACAACATACCTAGTTTTGCTCAACGTCCTATTCTAGTTGGTAATGAGTATGCAATTGCCTACCATGTTGGTTATTACCGCCAATTTCGTCAGCGATTAGCTGATTTAGTTCGCGCTCATTACAGTTTTGATCTAGCAGATGCCCAAAATTTGATTAAAAAATATGGTGTAGATTTCTTCTTAATAGATACAAGGAAAACAGTGTTTTCTCCCGAATACATAACAAACACAAAATGGTTGCGGCAGTACCTATCACCAAAATTGCCAGATGATATGCTAGCAAAATTGATGAGAGAAACATTAGAGAGTTTGCAAAAAGGAACAGTTCCCGCTTTATCTAAAGTGGTGCAAGATTGTACTGCGTTTAATGCTGGAGAATCAATATTGTTAGACGCGGGATGTGTTGCCAAAAAAAAGAATTCTGATTAATAGCAATTCTATCAAAAAGATGTTTAAAAAAGCTCTGTCGTTAGCTTTAAAGTGTACTTTAATTTGCTTTGTGCTTTGCTGTATTTCTGTACCCGCACAAGCTATTACTATCCGAGAAGTTCCCAACCCTCATTTATACAATCAAGGTTGGGTGACAGATATGGCAAATTTACTCAACCCGGAAACCGAAGAGCAGTTGAATCAAGTTCTATCTGATTTGGAGAAAAAAACGGGAAATGAAATAGCTGTGGTGACAGTCACAGAAACAGCGCCTAGTTCCAGCCCAAAGCAGTTTGCAAGAGACCTTTTTTATCGCTGGGGACTTGGCAAAAACGGAAAAACCTACGGTGTGTTATTTTTAATTTCTAAAAATGACCGCAGAGTAGAAATTAAAACTGGCGTAGGAACTCCATCAGTTTTACCTAACAGGCGTGTTAAGGAAATTATTGAGTTAGAAATCATTCCTCAATTTAAATTAGGGGAATTTTCTTCAGGGATAGTTGCGGGAACACAAGCACTTGTTTCTTCTTTATCAGATCAGAAATCTCTTTATCTGGAGGATATTGCTGAGTACCATCCAGAAGCAATTTTCTTTGGATTGATAGGAGTTGCTGTCATAGGAAGTGCGATCGCGATCGCACTAGCTCTCCGCCATCCTTTACTTGCACCCAATGGTCGTTCTCGGGTGTACAAAACTGAAAAAGATGAAGTAGCAAAATGCACTCAATGCCGACAGCCCATGACAAAAATAGACTCATTATCACTGATTTCTTACCTTAGCAAACCAGAGCAAGCTGCTCAAACATTAGGTAGCGTTAGTTTTGAGGGATGGCGGTGTCCAAAATGTTATCCCAACCCTACTGAAACAGGAGTTCACATACGTGCTTATGCACCTAAGAATCGTCAATTTACTATGTGTCCCACCTGTAAGGAATTGACAGTAGAACGTACATCACAGATTTTGCAAAGAGCCACTACAGCCAACAAAGGTCAAAAAATAGTGACTGAAAAATGCTATTGTTGCGACTATTACAAGGCAGATGTCATAACAATACCTGCAATTAGTTCGGATTACTCTAGTGGTTTTGATGGTGGAGGTGGTAGTTCCGGCGGTGACTCTGGAGGTGGAGGTGGAGATGGCGGTAGCTGGTAGGTAAAATGAGAGCAGATAAATTTCTGTAAGTGAAAGCGTCAGTAACCACAAGGGGTTCCATGCAGTCAGCCACCACCTATCCAGTCCGTTGGACAACTTATGACTTGGAAATTTTTGAGGGCGATCGCGTCAATCGCTACGAAATTATTGACGGAGAATTGTTTGTGACCAGAGCACCCGATTGGAAGCATCAAGCTGTTTGCATCAATATTGGAACTGTACTGAAGCTATGGTCGGATGAGAGTGGTTTGGGTCAACCTGCAGTTACCCCAGGGATTGTTTTTTCAGAATCAGATAATGTCATCCCCGATATTGTTTGGGTAAGTCAGGAACGTTTGGAAAGATTGCTAGATGAAGCAGGACATCTCACAGCTGCGCCGGAGTTGGTCGTTGAAGTTTTATCTCCAGGTAAAGCAAATGAAAGACGGGACAGAGAAGCCAAGCTAAAGTTGTACTCAGTGCAGGGCGTTCATGAATATTGGATTGTGAACCTTAAAGACCAAACAGTTGAGATTTACCGCCGTCAGAATGCGGTGCTAAAGCTTATAGTTACCCTATATCAACAGGATGAGCTAACCAGCCCAATATTACCTGGTTTTAGCTGCTTAGTCAGCAAGTTTTTTTAGTTTTGGCTTTTGTCCTCAGCCCTCAGCTTTTTTTTTCAGTAAGACTCTACTAACAATCAGAATAACAAGAGCGATCGCTAAAACTATTGCCAAATTTCTGACAGTTGCTTTATCCCAATTTTTAACACCAACAGCAACCAATGCCCAAATAGTAACCCCCGTATAAGCGCTGTCTTGATGCTGAATGGCGATCGCTGTAGCAACAACCGCTGCTACTATCAACAAAATCGACGTCCATACTTCCGCAGAAATTCCCCCTCCATCCCAATTTTGGGCATACAAAGCGCAAGCCACATTCACAATTTTAGCTACACTAATCCATCCCAGATAAATACTAATAGGAAAGTGTACGCACCACTTTTTGATACGAGATACAGGATGTTTACCAATGTCCAATTGCACGTAGGCAAAAATTAGGGGTAGCAGAATCCCTAACATTGCGACTGCTGAAAGCAAAAAGAGTCTACCTAGAAAAAGATATACCCAAATACTTTGTGCTAAACTGGCAACGACCAGTAAATAACCTATATTGCGTAAATCTTGGTCTTGTTTTTGATTGGGAAGAAATTGATAAACTGCAAAGGCAAACAAACCTAGATAGATCAAACCCCATATTGCAAAGGCATAGTTAGCAGGAATAATGAGAACATTTTTAAATAATGTATTAGAAATTTCACCAATACTTAGCCCATTGAGTGGAAAGATATTAGAGATAACATTCACTACAAAAGCGGTCAAGATCGCAACTAGTGTAAGAAGTTGACGAAGAAAATCACGGTCTAATCGGAAGTTAGACTGCTGCATAGTTTTGTTTCAACAATAGCTATTTTTCTTTTAGCTTATCTTTATTCAGAAGTTGAATTAGATTTACCTTTTGCACGGTACCCAAAATACGATAAGGCTGAGATACTGAAGTCATATTTTTTGTAGGAATCCAAGCGTAGCTAGCAGCCGGAAGTTCAGAAACTTTTTGTACCTTCTGTCCGTGATGGGGGGTGTAGAAATTAAGCAAAACAGCAATTTTGCCACCCGTTTGGACAAAATGAACGGGTGAAGAAGACAAAACTTGAGCAATCTCAGGTTGACGAATAAAAGATTTCAAATCTGGGTTATAGTCGCCTATGATACCAGTACTACCAGCGACAGCCAAAGTCAACCAAGCAGGAATTAACCACCCTGCGATCCAATAGCGAACTGTGAAATACTTTTGACCGTAATGGTAACGAGCAATCCAAATTGCAGGCAAAATCAGCCAACCCATTCCCAATACCAATACCATAGCAGCGTACTTGCGAACTTCTGCATCACCGATAGTAAAAGCCACAACACCTGCTATTAAGAGTACAACACCCAATCCACCAAAGGTATAACTGAGATTGCGGGCTAGGGAAGAGGGGGGAACTCGGGGTCCCCTCTGGGGATAGGGGGGAAGGGGGAGAGAGGGAGAGGGGGGGATTCTCTGCGTAGTTTGTCTCGTTCCTTTGTCAGGCTCCGTGACTAATCGAAAATTAGTATATCCTTTACCCAACCAATTCAAACCAACAGCAGCCAGTAAAGCGATGAACGGATAGAGGGCGAGACTGTAGTGAGGTAAGCGAGTCGGGAAAAGAGTCAGTTCCACTAATAAAGTGAGAGGAAAACCAACAAGGATGAGATGGTGGCGAGGAACGGGACGGCGCATAACTACGCCCAAGCCCAGAAGACTCACAAAAAACCAGGGAAATGCTCGCACTGGTAAATTCCAGAAATAAAACTCCAACCCGTTATTATTCCGTTCGCCAGAACTTAAATTAATCACAAAATTGATTAATTCTACAAAACTGTTTTTACCATAGTGTTGAAAGTTGAGCCAAAGCCAGATCCCAGTAGGAATTAAACCCACGGTAAATCCCAAGTACAACATTGGGTTGCTCAGATGACGATGTCGGCGATGCTCCCAAATTAGGTAAGGTAGCAAAGCAACGATAGGTAAGACAATCATGAAGCTTCTGACTAAGAAGCCCAAACCAAAACTTAAACCAGCAAGAAAACTCCAACTAAAGCGGGATCGGGGATGTAATTCTGCTTTTAAGAAAGACCAAATAGCCAAAAGTACCAAGAAAATCGTAGGTACATCCGGTGTACCCAAACGACTGTACTGCAACCAGAGGAATTCGACACTTAAAATCGCAGCAGCTAACCAAGCCACTTTTTTCCCTAAGAGAATTTTGCCGATCTCATATAAAAGTAGTACGCTCAGGATTCCCGCGATCGCACTTGGCAATCGCACGCTAGTTTCATGAATTCCGAACAAAGTATAGGCACTGGCTATTAACCAGTAGGGACCTGGGGTTTTGTGGTGGGGCGTTGACCATGGATGTATCCAGTCTCCTGACTCTAGCATGAAACGCGATCGCCAAGCATAAAGCCCTTCATCGTGTGCCATCAAGCTATCTTGTCCTGAGTTCAAGAACAGTAGCGGAAGTGTCCAAATTAACAAGCTTATATAAGGTAAACTCGGTAAAAACTCGATGAAAACCCTCTTTCGAGCAACAGACTGTGTTTTAAATAACATTGAATCAAAATCAGCCAAATCTTTGTTTGGCTCCTTTAGTTTTTGTATCTATTTATAGAATACGTATTGTGGTATCAAAATTGTTCCACACATAATAACTGACTTGAAAAAACATTTATGCCATTAAAACCAGAGCAACGTGACAAGCTAGACAGTACAGATGACAAGCTGTTTTATGAATACCCCCGCTTCGTGACTCACGTGGATGAAGGTTTTATTCAACAGCTGAGTGAGTTGTACCGCGAGCGACTCAAACCCAACACCCGCATCTTTGACATGATGAGTAGTTGGGTCTCCCATCTCCCAGAAGAGATGGAATTTGACCATGTAGAAGGACATGGGCTGAATGCTGAGGAACTACAACGCAATCCACGGTTAAATCATTACTTCGTACAGAATCTCAACGAAAATCCCCAACTTCCTTTACCAGATGCAAATTTTGATGCTGTACTCAACTGTGTTTCCGTCCAGTACTTACAATATCCAGAGGCAATTTTTTCAGAAATTCACCGCATTCTGAAACCGGGTGGTGTAGCAATTGTCAGCTTTTCCAACCGAATGTTTTTCCAAAAAGCAATTCAAGCATGGCGCGAGGGTAATGAAGCGAGTCGCGTTGCACTAGTAAAAAGTTACTTCTCTTCTGTACCGGGCTTTTCCCCTCCAGAAGTGATTGCACGCCAGTCAACAGCTCCCAATCTACTACAGTGGCTCGGTGTTGGAGGGGGAGATCCATTCTACGCTGTCATAGCATATCGCAATAATTAAAAATAAAGGGGTATTGGGTTTTCCCCCAACCCTTAACCCCTAATCCCCAATCCCTCGTTCCTACCTTAGGGTAGTTGTCCTCAAAAGTTATTAGAAAGTAAATTTTTCAGGTAAACACTACAAGAACGCAGATAATTAATTGCTTGTAGGTTAAGCATATGGAGGAGGCAAAGATGATGTTCCCTCGTGTCCGTAGAGTATTAGTTGCTTTATTGTTATGTTTGTTACTATTTACAACGGGGTGTGCAACGAAAGCCCCCGGACGATTCGATCAAGTACAGCAAGAAAGTAGCAAGCAAAAAAGCGGTCAAGCTGTTGCTAAAGAAGCAACTCAAGGTAGCGAATTTAACAAATTCTTCCCATCCGCCGGTGCGGGTTACCAACGAATCTTCACCCAAGAGAAAAAAGGCTTCGCTGAGGCTAAGTTGAAGCAAAACGGTAAAGATATAGCAATGTTAGCTGTTTCTGATACAACGAGTGTTCCTGGTTCGGCTGCTACCTACTCAAATAGCACCACAAAAATAGCCGGTTATCCCGCTCGTCAATTGGGGAATACTCAAACATCAGTATTAGTTAACAATCGCTATCAAGTTAAAGTAATTTCCCGTGACCCGTCATTCACAGCTAGCGATCGCGAAGCATGGATACAAAAGTTTAACCTTGATGGTTTGGCAAAACTGAAATGAGGCTGATGGCTAATAGCTAATGGCTGATGGCTGGTGGCTGATAACTGATGACACTATGAACGATTAGCAATTAGCAATTAGCAATTAGCAATTAACAAAACTACATAACAACAAGGAGTGTTTCGTGGCTAAACCGATTTTTGAACTGGTTGATGAACTACCAACCGGCGGTTTGACAGTGTCAATGTTGAATTCGCTCGATTTCGTGGCTCCGGGTCAATGGCAGAATGTGGTTGGATTTGTCAATACCATCAAAACTGTAACTGGCGAAACTGATGACAGCTTAATTCAAGCGATTGGTGAAAGAGCAATTTATCTCTACAACGATCGCTCTCAAGGATACCAACGCGCAATGTGGCTCTATCAAACTGTTGACAGCACAGATAGAGCCCTTGGTGCAGCAGCATTGGCAAATAAAGTCGGTGAAAAAATTCCTCTTTTTGGTTTTCTCAACAAAGTGACTCCCAAATCTGATAGAGCCCAAACTATTGATTTATGTCTAAAGTTAGTTGCTGAGTTGGTGGCTTTCTGCCAAATTAACGGGATTCCCGGAGATAGTATTGGAGATTTTGTTGCTTCTTTGGGTGAATATAGTGGTGAGTCACTGATTCGCATGGTTGCTTTAGTTTGTGTAGATGGCTTACTACCTCTTGGTCCGGACTTTATTAGTAGTGCATTATCTAGCATTAGCCAAACAAACCCCCAAGAATTGGAACAGAATGCTACTTACCAAAACATTCAAGACGCAATTCCCGGTGGTGATTCTCGCGGAAAACTGAACTTTATTGGAGAAAGCTTTGACTCCGTCAAGGGTTGGATGAGCGGTTTGGTTGCTTCTAATGGCTTGACACCACAAAAGGTTGCTCGCAACTTGCAAAGCTTCCTTGATGTTGCGGATGACAATCTGGACTATTTAGCTGCATTCCTGGATGTTTCAACCAACTACTACGAGCATACAGGGACGCAAACATTAGCACGCCGTCTCATTGAACGAGCATTTGCTGAAATTTAATTCTTCCAAAAAGTCACCTGAAATCAACCCAATGGCTGGTTTTTAAACCCCTGTTAGTTACGTATATTTATACAGGTGATGTGCTTGTTCTTTTTCCGTGAAGGCACGGCAACGCCGTGCCCTTACTTAGGTAATTTGAGTCCTTGTACTATGACAGGCATATGAGGTTCAAAATTCCGGAAATTTTCTAGTTTGTCAAACTTTCCTGTTGTTGAGGCTGTATCGAAGGCAGTTGTCATCACATAAAGGGCTTTACCGTCAAAGGCAACATAACCGCGATGTTCTTCATGAGATCCACCTTGTTTTTTCAGCCCTGCAAATCCATAATACACTCCTTTGAGTTGACCGACTTGTACTGTTTGAGGGGGCTGGGATGAGAAGGTAATTTTGTTACCATACTCTTTGTTACGATCTTTTGCCAAAATACTATAGCGCTCAGAGGTCCAAAGCTTCAGTGCTGAGGTTACCTGGTTTTGGTTCTTCGGGTCTTGGTAATCTATTTTGGAATTTGCTGGAAGACCAGCCTGTACCAACATTTTTTGAAAATTCGGTAGTTTGTCCAAAGTATAAACACCCATCTCAACCGTACCCAAAACTTTTTCTTGCGAAGATACACAGAGTAAAGGTGCAGTTCCCTCACATGGTGAAACACTCCAGCCTGATGGAGCGCTCGTTTTTCCTAAGATTGTCTTCCAGATATTGCTTTGAGTTGCTTGTGAGTTAGCAGCAGTTGCTTGTACAACTGTAGGTTGCTGCAATTTACGATTGGCAGAAAATTTAGAGAAAGCTTGTATCAAGCCAAGTGGTGTTAATACTGAAACGACAAGAGCACCAAAGAGAACGTGATAGAGTCTCAACATAAGTTTTATCAATAGAATTCGTCTTACTATTTTGGATTTAGGATTTTGTATTGAAAAAGCCCGAACTGGGCTTCGTTCCAAGCAACTATCTTTTACCTACCTGTTTCCAAGCGGTATTAGGTAGCAGAAACCATTATCCGCAAGCTTTGTGGATATCTTATGAAGATTCAGCTATTTCTTCTTATGTTCCGATTGGCTATTTGCCGATTTAGAGATTAGTCCCCATTCCTCCCGTCATCAGCTATTTCGGACAGGTTTTATTAGCAAAATCGCACTGATAAATGTAAGGCTCTTGCCAACTTAAAGGAATTTCTAGTAAGTCTCTTGTACCCGTTATACCTTGTCCGATAAACAGTAACAAGGCAACGCAATTTAAAATTGTGTGGACTGTGCGCCAACGATTCGATCTATCTTTATAGATATCAGGAACAATTGCTAAAGAAAAAATCATGAGCAAAGCAGCAGTTATTCCGTAGTAGTAATGAGACCAGTACCATTCATTGTCACGGCGAAAGACTCCATCCTGATAGCCAAGAATAACTATACCCGCACCAGTTAAAGTAGCAAAGACTCCCCGCCATAGTGGTTGCTTGACACGATACAGGAAGACTAAAGAGGTAATTGTAACCGCAAACATTATAAGAATAAAAGCAACTTGGAAAGCATCTTTACTCCACAATTGATTTTTAATAATGTTTTTCCCAATTGGATAAGCAAGCCCTATCAACACCAATCCTACAACTGCGCCTGTCAGCCAATTGCCAAGCTGTCTGTGTTCTACTCCCACTACAGGTGGAATCTTGCTTTTCTGTGAATTTTTGGATTCCAGGCGTCGCTGACGTGTTTGCCATGCAAAGTTAACTACCATGCCAATCAGAGGAAATACGAAAAAGACTGCGATCGCTGGATGGACAAGACCAAGAAAATCTGCTAACTCCATAGAATACCTTTTTACACAAACCTGTTGAGGGCAAACACTCTAATTTCGTTTTTTTTTGCAATCATAAAACACACCCTATTGTGTATTCAGCTACTTTAAGGGGAGCGATGGCAAAGCGTAAGCTACGTAGGGCTTATCGAGTACCGCTCCTCAAATTTCTTGCTAAGCTTACTTTAAACCGTATTTTCAGCAGTTAAATGAATGCAGCCTGAGAATTTTTGAGAAATACTCTAATGCTTTTTCAACCTAGGGCTCTAGCATATCCTTACAATTAATGAATTAGACCAAAAGATTCAAAGAGTGGATTTTTCATAGCGTCCCCATCCTGGTAAGTCATTTATCGATTTTTGTTGCATATTCTTTGTAATTTGTTGTAAAGTATATCAAATATTTACAATTGTATTGCACTCAAGAATTAACCACACTTGACCAAGCGTAAAGTCGTACAAGCTCCAAAACTGTGTTTATGGAAAAAAAAGAAGTTGATTCACAAGTATGGGGACTAACGGGTCACTAGTTACTGGTTGGCGATCGCTTATAATAGGTCACTCCTCACTGGTCATTGTTAGGGTATTTCAAAATGATAATTACAAAATTGAGTAAATACAGCCTCCAACTCGTTCGCCAGAGAGGTTTCCAAATCCACACTGTTACATTTTTTTTATTAAGCATCTTTGTCTTATTTAGTGCTGTCATTGCAGCCTGGTTTGCAGGCGATGAGGTAATCACTCATATTTTTGCCAAGATTTATGAATGGCAAAAGTACCCGCCAACCTGGTTACAAGTACCAATGGTACCAAAGCAGTATTTACTAGCACCCACTGTGTTGCTATTGTTATCTGTTTTGGCGATCGTAAAAATTTCTCCCCAACCTCAAGCTTGGTCTCGAAGGTTTGTGGTAGGAGTTCTGCTGTGCTTGACCTTGCGTTACATTGTGTGGCGCTCGCTTTCCACGCTCAATTTAGCCAATCCCCTCGTAGGCGTTTTTAGCTTGGGGCTATTCTTTTTTGAAATGTTCGCGCTCCTGAATACAATTATTCAGTTGTTTCTAATGCTTAATGTCAAAGATCGCCGTCAGGAAGCAACTAGAAAATCGATCGCTGTTATTCAAGGAATCTTTACACCATCTGTTGATATTTTGATACCAACCTATAATGAACCCGTTTTTATTTTGCGGCGTACAATTATTGGTTGCCAAGCACTAGAATACACTAATAAAAAAATCTATATTCTGGATGATACTAAACGTCCGGAAATGAAAAAATTAGCTGAAGAATTAGGATGTGAATGTATAACACGTTCTGATAATAAATATGCCAAAGCGGGAAATTTAAATCATGCTATAGCTCAAACTGATGGCGAACTCATTGTTGTTTTTGATGCAGATTTTGTACCGACTAAAAATTTTCTTACCCGCACAGTTGGCTTTTTTCAAGATGAAAACACAGCACTCGTGCAAACACCTCAAAGTTTTTATAATGCCGATCCTATATCCCGCAACCTTGGTTTAGAAAATATTCTCACTCCAGACGAAGAAGGATTTTACCGTCAACTTCAACCCATTCGTGATGCAGCAGGGAGCGTAGTTTGTTGTGGGACTTCCTTTATTGTTCGACGCAGCGCATTAGAAAGTGTCGGTGGGTTCGTGACAGATTCCTTAAGCGAAGACTATTTCACGGGAATAAGTCTTTCTGCAAAAGGCTACAATTTAATTTATCTCAACGAACAATTGAGTGCAGGTTTAGCGGCGGAAAACATAAGTGCTTACGTAACTCAGCGAATGCGTTGGGCGCGGGGTACATTGCAAGCATTTTTTATTAAATCCAATCCTTTAACAATTCCCGGACTGACTTTCATTCAACGATTGGGTCATTTGGAAGGATTGTTGAACCATTCTAGCAGTATTGCGCGTGTTTATTTCCTCTTGATACCACTTGCCTATTTATTTTTAGGTGTCATTCCCATTCATGCAACCGCAGTCGAAATTATATATTTCTACTTACCTGTTTATATAATAAATTTTGCAGTTTTTTCTTGGTTGAATTATCGCTCGCGCTCTGCTTTACTATCAGATATTTATTCTCTAATTTTGTGTTTTCCCCTTGCATTAAATCAGATAAAAGTGATGTTGAATCCTTTTGCTAGAGGATTTAAAGTCACGCCAAAAGGAAAAACAATTTATAGATACTACTACAACTGGCAATTGGCAATTCCTCTGATTATTTTATTCATTGCTACCGCCTTTGGCTTGTGTTGCAATTTAACAATGTTTGTGACAGGTAGTTCTTGGACTACAACAGTCCCACCAGAACTAGATTTACAAGTCAAAGGTATCAGCTTGGGTTGGTATTGGAGCGCTTATAATTTAATAACAATTGCTATTTCTCTTCTGGTATTACTGGATGCACCTAAATTAGACACATATGAATGGTTTGATTTAAGACGGGTTCTTCGCTTACATTTTGGAGAGCGAAACCTTTGGGGAGTATCCAGAATGATTTCAGAAGGAGGGATAGAAGTTGCTCTCAATCAGAAACCTCCCTTTGATTTAGTTGAAAATAGACCTGTAAAAGTAGAAATTGTCGAAGAAAACTTACTGCTAGATGCACGAGTTGAGTGGATTGGGTTGAAAAATGAATTTCCGACCGTGAGAGTTAGGTTTGAATCAGTCAGCTTACTCCAACAACGCCGCCTTGTGGAAATGTTATTTTGTCGTCCCGGACAGTGGAAGCGCAACAACGTACCGGGAGAGTTGGGTTCTTTGCTGTTGATATTGAAAATTTTGTTAAGACCGCGCATTCTTTTTAATAGAAAAGTCGATCGCACTCCGCTTGCTGTTGCTAAGATTTGAATCCAGAGAACAGTGATGCTGACGGTAGAGGGAACATCCAAATTTTGAAAAAATACAGGCGATTGGAATTGTAAAGAATATTAATCCAGAATAATATTACCTCTTACCTCTACACCGCCAGGTTATCTTTACAAGACGAATTTCATCAAAACTATAGCGATCGCCAAGATACTCTTTAATAGGTGTTAGAGGAACATCTCCTAAAATTTCCAATACTTGTAAAATTTTTTGCTGCTTCTCTACACTAACCAATAAATTTAAATCTATTGGCTGCTTCTTCTCAATGAGATTGCAAAGGTGATCGATAATGGTTCTTGGGCGAAGGTTGCGTTTTTTCGCAATTTCTGCAACACTCAAACCTTGCTGGTGCAATTGCAATGTTTGTAGTTCTGTCCCTATAGGTAATTCGTCAGACGGTGTAGAATTCAGTTTCTTTTCCAGCAAACCTTGTTTTTGATGGTAAGCACGAATTGCTGCTAGAAATTGGTCTCCGTATTGCGAGACTTTATGACTGGCTACCCCAGAAAGTTTACTAAATTCTAATAAACTTTTAGGTTGGCTCTGTGCCATTAATCTTAATGTAGAGTCAGAAAAGATGACGTAAGGTGCTACAGATTGAGCATCTGCAATTTGTTTGCGAAGCGATCGCAATTTTTGCAACAGTAAATCCACCTCTGCTGCTTTTGCATCCCTATCTGTTAAGGGTACTCTTTGTGCGACTGGAATAGCAACAGTCACTGTTCGCTGTCGGCGCATTATTTCCCAACTTAAGGCATTTAGTTTTAAGACTGCGTAACCATCACTTGTTTGTTCTAAAAAACCTTTATGCAACAAAGAACGCCCTAGCATTCGCCATTCATCTAAACCTCTATCTTTACCAATCCCATAAGTGGAGAGTTTATCGTGTCCGTTTTGGATAATTTTCTGTGTTTTTGCACCTCGCAACACATCTATAATATGACCCATTCCATACTTTTCTTTGCATCGAGCCACACAAGATAAAAATTTCATGGCTTCGATAGTCCAATCTTGCTCTGGCTTGGGATACCGACAGTTATCGCAATTTCCACAATTGCCTGCAAACCTTTCTCCAAAGTAACCCAATTGAATTGTTCGGCGGCAAACTGTTCCTTCAGCATAATCTATCATTTGCCGCAGTTGTTGTTTGGCAATCAATTGTTCTTGAGGGTCGGTTTTTTGATTGATACTCCACTCTATAGTTTTGACATCACTAAAGTTATAAAAAAGCAGACAGCGAGATGTTTCTCCATCTCTTCCCGCCCTACCTGATTCTTGATAATAACTTTCTATGTTGCGGGGTAAATCAAAGTGAACCACAAACCGGACATCTGGTTTATTAATTCCCATCCCAAAGGCAATTGTTGCTACGATAACGCGCACGTCATCGCGAATAAACCGAGTTTGATTTTGATTGCGTTCTTCATCAGTTAATCCAGCATGATATGGTAAGGCAGCAATTTTCTCATGCTGGAGTTTTAGAGTCAGTTCATCAACTTTTTTGCGGGTTAAGCAATAGATGATTCCCGAACCATCTGTTTCTCGAATCAGTTCCAACAATTCTGCGTAAGCAGATTTTGTTTTAGAACGGACTTCGTAGTAAAGGTTGGTGCGGTTAAAGCTAGAAATGTGGATGTTGGGTTGGTTTAACCCTAATTGTTGGATGATATCAGCGCGGACGCGATCGGTTGCTGTCGCAGTTAGGGCGGAGACAGGTATATCTGGGTAGCGTTGGCGTAATAACTTAAGTTGGCGGTACTCCGGGCGAAAGTCATGTCCCCACTCAGAAACACAATGCGCTTCGTCAATTGCAAAGGCAGAAATACCAACTTTGTGATGGACAAGATCGAGTAAAGGCAGAAATCTTTCGCTGACCAGACGTTCTGGCGCAACGTAGAGTAGTTTTATCTTACCTTGGAGCAGGGCTTCTTCACGCGATCGCACCTGATAGGCATTGAGGCTGCTGTTTAGGAAGGTTGCAGAAACACCGTTATTTCGCAATGCTTCCACTTGGTCTTGCATCAAAGCTATAAGTGGCGACACAACAACAGTGACACCTTTTTTCAAGAGTGCGGGAAGTTGAAAACACAACGATTTTCCCCCACCAGTGGGCATAACGATCAGTAAATCCCGATTTAAGAGCGCTTGTTCGATGATTTGCCGTTGTCCGAGGCGGAAGGTGTCATAACCAAAGTGGTGTTTTAGCGCTTGTTCTAAAGTGGGAGACTGATACATAAATCGCTTTCTTACAAAAAAGGCATCTTGCCTGCACGCTAATTGTAACTAATCACAGCCCAGGAAGAGAAGCTACAGTACATATTACCTTGTCTGTGATTTTGGATTTTTGCCTCTTTCCAAAGCTTTTGATGTTGATGGTGAAGGCTCAAACGGCTTTTGAAGGATTTCAATAATTGTCTTAATAACTTCATTCATTTTTTCGTCCTTCAATCTGCCCATTTGCTTAATGACGTTACTTTTGTCAACTGTCGCGATGATATTAGGGCGAATAAAGCAAGGGCTTAAGTTTAGTTTACCAATCCTGAAGTCTTGGTCTTCCAACTTAATTTCATAGTCTCTGCCCGGTTTACTGGTGATAGGACAGACCATGATATTGTTACTATCTGATTCTGCTATTATCAAGGCAGGTCTTCTCTTAGTGGCAGATGCATCTGAAAATGGAAAAGGTACTGAGATAACATCGCCTTTGCCTAAATTTTCTATAGATCCTTCCACGCTTCGTCTTCCTCTGGAGTGAGCCAAACTTTGTTAAGTGATGACTCACTCAACTCAAGAAAATCTTTTACTAGTGTTTGAGAATTGTCGTTATCATCAGACAACAAATTCTTAACTTTTTCTAGTGGGAGTCCAGTTAGCTTTGTTACTAGAGCTAAATCAATACCTTCCCTCAACATATTGAGTGCAACCTGGGTTAATCCCTGCTGCAAACCTTGCTCCCAAGCTTCGCGTAACGTTTTAGGTTGAATTGCAAAGTCATGCATGATTGTCAGTGTATTGCGATATGTTTCAATAATACTTGGTTACTGTGGCGATTAGCTTATTTCCTGTCTCAAACATTTCTTCACGTGTTTAATAGCCGAGCGCACTTGATAGACATTGAGACTACTACTTAAGGGTGTTGCAAAAACACCGTTATTTCGCGATGCTTCCACTTGGTTTTGCATTAAAGCTATAAGGTTAACCAGCTTAACCTACTTAGTTATAGAGTCGTACAAGCTAGCATATCCAGAGTTTTCCAACAGTTTTTGACCTTCAGCAGTTAGCAGCAAATTTGCGTATGCTTCTCCTGCTTGTCGAGCTGGGTGCTCCTCTTTTACAATCACATATAACTTACGAAGAAGAGGGTATCGCTTGCTGCGAAACACTTCAACATCCACATCAATTGACAACTGATACTAAGATGCTCCTACTGCAATCCTAAATTGCTTAAACTCTAGTATGTAGTACTCAAGCTCACCAGATTGAAAAACACAGGACTACCAACTTTCCCCTATTATTAAGGTGTAAAGTAAAGAGCGATCGCCACTTATGCCCAAAGCAATCTGGAATGGTGCTGTTATAGCCGAAAGCAATGACACTGTAGTTGTGGAAGGCAACCATTACTTCCCCCCGAGCGCAGTCAATAAGGAATACTTTAAGGAAAGCGACACCCATACAACTTGCCCTTGGAAGGGTGTTGCTAGTTACTACAGCATTGAAGTTGACGGACAACTTAATAAGGATGCTGCTTGGTACTATCCTAGTGCTAAGGATAAGGCAAAGAATATTGAAGGTTATATTGCCTTTTGGAGAGGGGTTAAGGTTGAATCATAGTCAAAATCCGCAATTTTGACTGTTCTGGAGTTGAGTGACTTCCAAATAAAAAATACCCTATCTACATTCATAGTAGGATGGGCTCTCAGCCCGTCCTAATATATTAGACGGGCAGAATTTCATGCAATCTTTCTGGCTTAATTTTGTATAAAAGTTACAAAAATAATAAGCTCAAGCTTATTCGCTTGCAATCACAATATCATTAGACTTGATTACGGCATAAGCCTCTTTACCCTCTGTCAGTTCCAACTCATCTGCTGATACTCGGGTGATAATTGAGGTAAGTTCAACTTTATGAACAATCTCTAGTGTAACCTCAGTATTTACGGCTCCTGTAATAACTCGTTTGACAACTCCTTTTAAAATATTTCGAGAGCTGACTTTTAAAGGTTTTTTCTGACCTACAACATCTATCTTAGGGCTGACTTCACTACCCCAAGCATCGTCTTTTCCCCGACGCTGAGTTGGTCGTGATGTTGATACAGAAGACTGTTCGTTGAGACTCCGCACTAATTCCCGCAAAATTTCTGTTTTGGTGCGCTGAGACTGTTGGCAAAATTCCTCTAAAATCTTTCTCTCCTCCTCGGAGGTTTGAAACGTAATCCATCCTTGTTCTTTTCTTGGCATATTTTTACCAAATTAGTTGGTAATTGAGACCGATGTTGATACGATCCTACCAAGCACAAATACGTTTGAACAAGAAAACTTTCTTTTACTTTTCGTTATGGTAGGTTGGGTTAAATAAAGTGTAACCCAACCAGACGTAGAATTTCTATTGAAGATAATTAGCACCTAAAGCCCCAATTTTTACTCAATCTCAATCTGCCACTTATACTTCATCCATCCCAACTTCCCAAGGAACTCCCTTGTCTGTAGGGGGACACAAGCGGATTTTGGCACTATTAGAAAATAGTTTTAATTTTTTAAAAATATCGGGAACAACATTCGCGATATGCCAGTAACTTTCTAAGTCATAGCAGATAATGAGCAGCGTTAATGTACCAGCGTTAATTGTGAAATACCAGTGACAACTCGACAACAAAAATCGCATTATCGGACCGCAAGCTTTGTAAAACTTCTGGCAAATGGTTTCTTCTAGCTGTCTGTGAAGCAACACATCAAGGTGTATGCTTCGCGATGGCTGATCGTCTGGGGGAAGAGGAGGAAGAAAGAATTTACCCATTAAATAAGTCCTCCTAAAAAACAGGATACCGTTCCCCTACTTTGCACTTTATTTTCTGGAATGTGGACTTTTCTCTAGGTTTTTTTCCAAATTCAAAAGTAAAAATTTAAATTTAAAATCAAAAATTTACAATTAAATAATAATACCTAAATAGATAGCTTTGGTGATACAAAATCAGTAGGTAAAATAAAAAATAAAACTATAGTCGCGAGGTGTAAATTGTCTGTATTTAGCTGGTAGTACTGTAGGGCGGGAAAATACCGCCCTACGTATATTTCAGCATAGCTGCCCTCTTCGCTAATCTATTCTCTTTTCCAAATACTGACCGATCATAACTTGTTCGCCTGCACGAGAGATAATTGACTGACGCGTGCGGTATTTGCTACCTATCAGCTTTAACTCTTCCTCAAATACTGAACCGTTGTACTCTGTTCTCAGACATAAAGTTTTGGGGTTTGGGAAGTGATATTCAGCAGTAATGGGCTTCGTTGTTGCAAAACCGCGATCGCGATACAAAATGTTTCCCAATGCACCAAACAGCGTTGAACCATTAGACTCTTTCCTTCCTGTCGCGGAATTGGCACTTTCCCAAGTGACTTCAGCACCACATCTCAAACTAACTGTTTCTGGCAAATCGTGCATTTGAGCTAGTTTTTGCAATTCCTCGCATCCTGGGGTTAAAAACTTTATAGTAATTATACTTACGACTTCTTTGGTTTCTCCATTCGGTAGTGTGTAGTAACGCCGTTCGGACCGCCACATCCCAACTGATTCTTGGAAAAAGTCAATCAATAAAGATTCATCAGAGCTTTGTGCAAGTTTAAGTAGTGCTGTCACTAGTAGTCTTCCTCTCTAATATTAAGTTTCATCATCAAGTGTTGGGATTGAATACACTATGTGTGTCTCAAATACCAGATTTCTTGATTTTTTTTAATATTACCTACAGATTTAGGAGAATAGCTGATAGCTTTGCTACAATAGCAAAAATCAGTATTCTCGCTTTTTTAACAACTCTCTTAAGTTAGATCTTTTGCATTCTGGTGTAGATTCCACAGTCTGAGATGGTTTAGATTGAGAGGAACAGACTGATATGAGGCGAAGTCTTGACTTTAGGTAGATCTGATAAAAATTTAACAATTGTTATAATTTAATTAAGAAACTTCAGGCAATTTATGTAACTAAAAATAAAAACAAGTCAGTGAAATTGCGGTCGTTTAAAGAATGACTGTAGTCGAAGCTGCTAGAGTGTCATAACATATATTTACTTAGAGTATAAACTTTTAGAAAATAAAACTAATGGGAGCAGTAAACTACCCAAGTAGGAGCAATGTCAATGCTTTTGGAAGGAAATAAAATACGGAAAAGAACACACCAGCAAATATGTACGGTTGTCAGAAAATTACAACAGCCAAACATCACCTCCATGCCAAAACAAGTGAATCGGAAAAACGTTTTGATTGCTTCAATACTAAGTGTAGGACTGCTGACAGCAGGTTGTGGTTCGTTGCCAAAAGAATCAGCTGAGGCTCAGTCACGGAGTCCGGGAAACAATCAAAGAGGTGGAGGTGCAGTCCCTGTGGATGTAGCAACAGCTCGAACGGGATTGCTGCGTCAAGAACCGGAGTATACGGGAACGACTGTACCCTTCCGGACTGTATCGCTGCGATCGCGAGTAGAAGGACAGCTTTTGGCACTAAACGTAGATGTAGGCGATCGCGTCAATCAAGGACAAGCGATCGGACAAGTAGATGATGCTCTGTTAAGAACCACTCAAAATCAAGCAGAAGCAGAATTAGCAGCTTTGAGATCGGAAGTCGCAAGAGTAAAAGCACAAGTGAGCAATGCGCGTGCTGAAGTTGAAAGATCCAGAGCACAACTACAACAAGCACAAGTCGATTCCCAAAGACAGCAGAAATTATTAAAAGAGGGAGCGATTTCACAACAAGCAGCCGAACAAGCAAGTACTCAAGCCAGAACAACATCTCAAGTCCTTCGCGCCGCACAAGAGCAAGTCCGTACAGAGCAAGAAGCATTAGGCGCAGCCCAAGGTAGAGTTGTTGCACAACAAGCAGTGCTTGCAGAAGCAAAAGAACGCCGTTCCTATGCAAGGCTTATCTCTCCCATTAACGGAGCCGTGTTAGAAAAGGTGACAGAACCGGGAAATTTTCTTCAAGCCGGTAATGAAGTTTTGAGAATAGGCGACTTCAGTCGCGTCAAAATTGAAGTTCAAGTTTCTGAATTAGAACTGGCAAAAATTCGGGTAGGACAATCTGTAAAAGTTCGCTTAGATGCTTTTCCAGATCGAACCTATATTGGACAAGTCACGCGTATTTCTCCCGCCGCAGATAGGACAGCTCGTCTGATACCTGTAGAAGTCGTGATACCAAACGGTGACGGTAGAATTGGCAGTGGCTTACTAGCAAGAGCTAATTTTGAAACTCAAGCACAAGCTAGAGTGCTTGTCCCCGAGACAGCCTTGGGGGCGAGAGGGGGAGAGGGGGAGAAGGGAAGAAGGGGAGAACAAAATTCTCCATCTCCTACCAATAGCCAAGGAACAATATTTGTGGTGACAGAAGCAGGCAAAAAACCAATAGTAACAGCTAGAGCAGTAACGCTAGGGGAAAAAGCTGATGGCAAAGTAGAAATATTATCAGGCTTGCAACCAGGAGAAAGATTTGTGGCTCGCAGTGGTAGACCGTTAAAAGATGGCGCGGCTGTCAGACTTTCAATCCTTTCAGAGAAACAATAGTCATTAGCCCCGAACGAATAAAATGGGCATTGAGTTTTACTCCACTCCCTATTCTCAAGAACATTAGCACCCGGCATTGACTTATGCAGCAGGTACAGCAAAGTAGCGGATTTAGTGTTAGCGCCATATCGATCCGTCAGCATATCGGTACACTCATGCTGACGCTAGCAGTTATTGTTTTAGGTGTCTTTTTTATCATCAAGCTGCCAGTGGATTTGCTGCCTTCAATTACCTATCCTCGAATTGGCGTAAGATTGGAAGCACCTGGAGTTTCACCAGAAGTCGCAATTGATGAAATCACCAGACCTTTAGAAGAAGCTTTTTCTGCAACTGAAGGTGTTATTCAAGTCTATTCCCAAACGCGAGAAGGACAAGTCAATGTGGATTTGTACTTTCAGCCCGGTGGAAATATTGACCAAGCCCTCAACGATGCAACAGCAGCTTTTAACAGATCCAGAAGTGGTTTACCAGACACCATAGAAGAACCTCGTATCTTCAAAGTCGATCCTTCTCAGTTACCAGTTTATGAATTTGCACTCACTTCACCTTCTTTAAGTGGTGTTGATTTGCGTGTATTTGCTGATGAAGAATTAGCCCGCGAACTCAGTGTTGTACCGGGTGTAGCTGGAGTCGATGTCTCAGGAGGTCTTCAAGAAGAAATTAGCGTCAATGTTGATTTAGACCGATTGCAGGCTTTGGGTGTAGGTTTAACTGATGTTTTAGACGAACTAAGGAACCGCAACCAAGACATTTCTGGTGGTCGCATCTTGGGGCGAGATACAGAACCGCTCACCCGAACTGTTGGACGGTTTAAAACAGCTGACGAAATCAAAAACATATTATTTGAGGTTTCCGCTTCTTCCTCTTCCGCTTCTTCCTCTTCCACTTCTTCGGTTTCCGCTTCTTCCTCTTCCGCCTCTTCCTCTGTCCCAAACAAGCGGGTGTACTTGCGAGATTTTGCTGAAGTCGTAGATGGTTCGGAACAACAGCGTATTTTCGTATTACTGAATGGTCAAGAGTCGGTGAAAGTAAGCGTTCAGAAGCAGCCAGACGCCAACACAATTGAGGTTGTGGATGGAGTCAAAAAGCGACTCGAACAACTCAGGCAATCCGGTTTGATTCAAGAAGGAACAGTTATCACACCAACTTTAGATGAGTCTCGATTCATTCGCAACTCTATTTCTAACGTCACGAGTTCTGGATTAATTGGATCGTTGCTAGCTGCGATCGCAGTATTACTCTTCCTGGGATCTGTACGTCAAACTTTTATCATCGTTGCAGCAATTCCCCTAGCAACACTCGCTGCCATTATTTTTATGGGATTATTTGGCTTATCCCTCAACGTTTTTAGTTTGGGTGGTTTGGCGCTCGGTGTAGGTATTGTGGTGGATAACTCCATCGTGATGTTAGAGAATATTGCCGAAGGCGCTGGTATGACGCCTGGAAAAAATTCCACCTCTCGTTTGAGTCAACAACAACTGATTGACCGTTCGGAACAAAGCAGTCGGGAAGTAGAATCGGCGTTAATTGCGTCCACAAGTACCAACTTAGTAGCAGTCTTGCCCTTTTTGCTCATTGGGGGCTTTATCTCATTACTATTTAATGAGTTGATTCTAACCATTAGCTTTTCTGTCGCTGCTTCTATTTTGATTGCGGTCACTGTAGTACCGATGCTTGCGTCCCGAATGCTAGCATGGCGGTGGTCGAGTCGTCTCACCGAGTTTTGGTTTCTCAAAGAATTCAATCGTCGGTTTGAGGCTGCAACCAGAGGATACAGTAGCTTCTTAACTCAAGTCTTGCGCCATCGGTTGTTGGTTATTGGGCTTGCTATCCTAGTTTTTGGTGGTAGTAGTTTGTGGATGGCTCCTCAAATTCCTCAAGAAATTCTACCTCGAATCAATACCGGACAAGCCAATTTAAACGCTCAATTTCCCCCCGGTACGCCGTTAGAAACAAACCGTAAGGTTATGGCTGCGGTTGATAATATTCTTCTCAAGCAATCAGAAACGGATTATGTTTTCTCCACATCAGGAGGTGCTCTGTTTGGTACGAATACCAGTGAAAATCCCTTGCGGGGTTCTAGCACCATTACCTTGAAATCCGGTACGGATGTCGAAGCATATGTTGAGCGAGTCACAGCTGAGTTTGAAAAGCTGAATTTAGCAGGAATCCGTTTGCGTCTGAGTCCCGGTCAAGTAAGAGGATTAATTCTTAGTAACTCTCCGGTGCGAGGGGCAGATGTTGATGTTATTTTGCAGGGAACTGATGCTGAAACTCTGCAAAGAGCAGGGCGTCAGGTATTGGCTGCTATGGAAGATCGAGTGACCGCAGCTAGATTCCGTCCCGATGCAGACCCCCGTCAGCCAGAGATACAGATTCGTCCTGATTGGGAACGAGTAGCGGCTGTAGGGTTGACAACACAAGAAATTGGAGACACGATTCAGACTGCTATTGAAGGAAGTGTACCAACTCAGTTGCAACGGGGAAACCGTTTGGTGGATGTACGGGTGCAGTTGAATGAAGAATCCGTGCGATCGACATCTCAATTATCGCGATTGCCATTATTTATTGAAAATAATCGCCAAGTGCGTTTGAGTGACGTTGCCAATATCGTCCAAGGTGAAGCACCAGGAGAAATTCAACGAATTAACCAGCGCCAAGTTGTGATTTTAGCAGGGAATTTGGCTGAGGGTGCAAGTCTTAGTGAAGCACTCACACAAGTCAACAATGTATTAAACAGTTTACAGTTGCCTGAAGGTGTCACTGTATTACCCAGTTCTGCAACAGAATCAAACAAGCAATTACAAGACTCACTCAAATTGTTGGGTGGATTGGCTGCTTTTCTTGTATTTGTGGTCATGGCTGTGCAATACAATTCACTAGTCGATCCACTAGTGATTATGTTTACAATACCGCTAGCACTTGCAGGAGGTATTTTCGGTCTTTACATTACTAAGACTGCCATCGGAGCTACAGTCATAGTTGGAGCCGTGTTGCTTGTGGGTATTGTAGTCAACAACGCCATCATTATGGTGGAATTGGCAAATCAAATCCGCGAAAGAGAAGGAGTTGACCGTCAAACTGCTATTTTGAAAGCATCACCTCAACGTTTGCGTCCGGTTTTGATGACTACCATCACAACTGTTTTGGGTATGTTTCCCCTAGCGCTGGGAATAGGAGAAGGATCTGAGTTTTTACAACCATTGGGTGTTGTTGTGTTTGCAGGGTTGTCTTTAGCAACGGTACTGACATTATTTATCATTCCCTGCTTTTATATTTTGCTCCATGACTTGCTTGATGGAAAATGGGCAAAGTCTATATTGAGCAGAATGGGTAAATTGAAAACCCGTTTCCAAAAGTTGATGTTTAGAAGGTTTCGTTAGTAGTTAGTAGGGACGCAAAGCATTGCGCCCTAATAGTATTGTTCTTTAACATAAACTCTACACGAGCTAAAAGCAACTCAAGCTTAACTCCTTAAGGGTACTATTTGCTGCGAAAACGGGCAAAATAGGTTAGTATCGCATTCATTTAGCACAAAATTCATTATTATTTTACCAATCAATAATAGTTTTCAGTAATATGACTGATGTAAGTGAAAATGACGGTAGTTTAGTCTATTTAAAGGATGATATATCATACAAAGAGGTCACAGATGCATGGAAAGTTATGATTGTGGACGATGATATATACGTTCACCAAGCAACGCATCTTGCATTAGAAGATTTTACATTTGAGGGCAAACCTTTAAAACTCATTTCAGCTTTCTCTGGTGTTGAAGCACAACAATTAATTCAAGATAACCCCGATACAGCCTTTATTTTATTGGATGTTGTGATGGAAACCCAAGATGCTGGTTTAAAGGTTGTGAAATATATCCGGGAAGTCGTAAAAAATCAATTAGTACGTATTATTTTAACAACGGCTCAACCCGGACAAGCACCAGAAACGTCAGTCATCTTAGATTACGATATTAACGATTATAAAACTAAACTAGAACTCACCCAACAAAAACTTATTACAACCACTATAGTTGCTTTGCGTTCATATCGCCAGATTTTACAAACTCAACAACCGCAATTTACTATCCCGCAAGCTAATATTCTAGTTGTAGACGATAATCTTAGTGACTTGCAATTGCTTAGCAAAACTTTATCAGAATCTGGATATAAAGTTCGACCAACACAAAGTGGAAATTTAGCCATTCGTTCTGCAAATTTATATCCTCCAGATATTATATTAATAGATATTTATTTAAGAGACTATGATGGCTATACCGTTTGCCAAAAGTTAAAAGCAACAGAAACAACTAGCAGTATTCCAATTATTTTTATTAGTGCTTCTTGTGAAATTTTTGATAAAGTCAAAGCTTTTGAAGTGGGAGGAATTGATTACATTACCAAACCGTTTCAACCAGAGGAAATTATTGCTCGAATTGAAACTCATTTGACAAATCGAAGACTCAAACAACAATTAGAAGAACAAAATCGGAGATTGCAGCAAGAAATACAGATTCGGACTTTAGCAGAAGAACGTTTGCTCATAGTAGAAAGAGCGATCGCAGCTACTTCTGATGGAATCGTTATCACTACTGCTTCTCCCGATTATTCTCTAGTTTATGTCAATTCAGGGTTTGAAAACCTCACGGGTTACTCCGTAGCAGAAGTTATTGGCAAAAATTGTCGCTTTCTACAGGGTGACGAAACAGATCAACCCGGTCTTTTAGAAATTCGCCAAGCCTTGAAAGATGGGAGAGAGTGTCAGGTTGTTGTGCGAAATTTTCGTAAAGATGGCACTAGCTTTTGGAATGAACTCAAGATTTCTCCAGTTTATGATGCTGCAGGGAACTTGACAAATTTTATCGGCGTACTGAAAGATATTTCCAAACGCCTCGCCACCGAACAAGCCCTTGCTATTGCTAAAGAAGCAGCGGAACAAGCCAGCAAAGCCAAAAGCGCCTTTCTCGCAAATATGAGCCACGAATTGCGGACTCCCTTAAATGCAATCCTTGGCTTTTCTCAATTGATGCTTCGCAGCGCAAACCTTCCTGTCGATCAAAAAGAAAATGTAGATATTATTCATAATAGCGGAGAACATTTACTGGCTCTCATCAACCAAATTCTTGATTTTTCTAAGATAGAAGCAGGAAGAGTTACCCTTAATTGCAAAACTTTTGATATTGTTAACCTCCTTAATGAAGTGAGACATTTGTTTCGCCTCAAAGCAAAAGAAAAGGGCTTGGAATTAATCTTTGATTGCATTGCTGAGATTCCTCAATATATCCGTACCGATGAAGTCAAACTGCGTCAGGTTTTGATTAACCTGCTATCCAATGCAATCAAGTTCACAGTTCAAGGAAGCGTTACACTCACCGTAGAACTTATTTCTAACTTAGAAGAAATAACCCACCCCAATCAAACATCTATTACTGACTCTCTGGTATTTTCTATTACAGATACAGGCATTGGAATTGCTCCTTGTGAAATGGATAATCTTTTTCAGCCATTTGTACAAACCTCATCAGGTCAGAAATCTCACGAAGGTACGGGTTTGGGTTTAGCCATTAGCCGCCAATTTGTGCAACTTATGGGGGGTGAGATGACTGTCCGGAGTGGACTTGGGCATGGCACGACCTTTACATTTAACCTACCTGTAGATATCGACTTTGAAGTTAATAAATCAGAATCTCAAAAGTTGACTCCTCGTGTGATTGCTTTAGAACCGAATCATCCGCCCTGTCGCCTCCTGATAGTGGATGACACAGACTACAATCGTCAACTCTTGGTAAAGCTCCTTGCACCTCTTGGTTTTGAACTTAAAGAAGCAAATAACGGTCAACAAGCAATTGAAATCTGGGAAGATTGGCAACCTCATTTAATTTGGATGGATTTACGAATGCCGATTTTAGATGGTTATAAGGCAACCCAGTACATTCGCGCTCAAGCCAAAGGCTTGTCATGTGCGATTATTGCTTTGACTGCGAGTACATCACAGGAAGCAGAAGCCGCCACTCTTGCTATGGGCTTTAATGCTTTTATCCGCAAACCCGTATCTGAGAAAACTATCTTTGATACTCTCAACAATTATTTGGGAGTACATTACGTTTACGAACAGAAAGTACCCGACGCTCAAGATTCAAGGGAGTTAGTTGAAATACCAAAACTGTCAGTTCAATGGGTGACTGAGATGAAGCAAGCAATCAACTGCGCTGATTTAGAGTTGATAGATAACCTTATTGCTCAAATCTACGTTGAGCATCCCTCCTTTGCCCAACACCTCCAAGGTCACCTTAACAATTTTGAGTACAAGAAAATCCTCAGGATAATTACAGAAAATTATGCAAAAGAGTAAGTTCTTTAGTATTCATGTATTCTAAGTAATATTACTGAGCACACAGTAGCACGAGTAGCCTTTAAATTTCAGCAAGCTCAAAGTCAGCAACTGCTACTTAACATTTTGTCAACTTATTGCCGAATGCCTCCAAGCAGGAAAAAATTCTCTGAACCATTTTTGCAGGTAGGGCATGCCCACCTTACGCCAACAGGTAATAAGAGATTGTGTAGGTAGCTTGAAAGGAGTATTTACCGATTTAATAGGCTTTACCTCTTTTTCCACGATAGAGATTTAGCAGAAATCCTAGAAATTATAAATTTTTGTCAATTTAATTGGTTGGCAAAAAACATGATTTAGAGACAATGACAACAATTGGGGATGCTTACATTAGTGGTTGGAGGTTAACCAACACTATACTGGAATAGTGCTCAAAAAACGCACAAATGGTACTAGTACAGTTCGGCGTAAATAAAGCAACCATTAGTGACAGAGAAAAAGCTTACAGTTAAAGCTTTTGCGCCTTCTGCCACGCCACTTGCTGTAGCCTGTGAAACCCGTCCACCGCAGTGGCTTCTCTGCCATCGTACTTCTGCCTTCGTGTACTAGATATGCGAGCTTGTTTAGCTTAATTCAATGCTGAAACAAAAGAGAAATTTCAGTTGTGAGTAAATAGAAATACGGAAAACGTTGTAGCTAGTTAGATGGTCATGACCGAATTTACTGATGACTCATGGGGAGATACACTCAACATTGCATTGCCTGTTAAGTTCGATAGATTACCTGGCAAGATTCAGCTTGGAAAAATTCTTGTTAAAGGGAAAGGAGAAATGATGACTGGTTTTTGGGAAAAGCAAAACATTTTAAAACACCCTTATGAATTTTGCTAGCAACCCAAAAGCTAAAGCAACAATTTTGGTAGTTGATGATACAGCTGCCAACTTGCGCTTGTTAGTCAACGTCTTGCAACAACATGGCTATAAAGTTCGACCTGTACCCGATGGAAATTTAGCACTACAGGTTGTTCAAGCAAGCCCGCCCGATTTAATTTTGCTAGATATTCTGATGCCAGATTTATCAGGGTATGAAGTCTGCCTGGAGTTGAAAACTAACCCAAAAACTAAGGATATCCCCATTATTTTCTTAAGTGCTTTGAGTGAAGGGCTTGATAAAGCAAAAGCTTTTCACCTTGGAGGTGCAGACTATATTACAAAACCATTTCAAGTGGAAGAAGTGCTAGCACGGGTGGCAAATCAACTGGCTTTACGGAGTTTACAAGTACAACTGCAACAGAAAAATCAGGAACTATGCCAGCAAAATGCTCAGTTGCAATTGCTTCTGACGGCTACAGAAGAAATTAGTGCAGCTGCTAGCATTGATTCTGCATTGAAAAGTGTTCTGGCTTTAATCTGTCAAACAATTGGTTGGGATTTGGGTGAAGCTTGGATTGTGAATTCTGAAGGAACAGCCCTTGAGTGCAGTCAAGGTTGGTATGCTCGCGCTCCTGAATTATCAAAATTTCGTGACGAAAGCCAGAAATTAACATTTTGCCCCAATGTAGGTCTTCCGGGAAGGATTTGGGTTTCCAAACAGCCTGAGTGGCTTTTTGATGTCTCTGAAGATGAGGATAATATCTTTTACCACTGCCATCTTGCTCGCCGAGTCGGTCTCAAAGCAGCTTTTGGCGTTCCTATTCTTTTTAACGAAGAATTTTTAGCAGTTCTCGTCTTTCTTTCCAATAATGCCATGGCTCCGCAATCAAGAGTTCTGGAGTTAGTCACTGCGATCGCAACTCAAATTGGGTCATTGATTAAACGTAAAAAATCTGAGGTTGCACTACAACAAGCCAATCACGAATTGGAACGTTTGATCAACTTAGATGGTTTAACTCAAGTAGCCAATCGTCGGCGCTTCGATCGAGTGTTAGAACTGGAGTGGAGCAGGCTGCGCCGGGAGCAACTGCCATTATCGCTCATTCTCAGCGATGTCGATTATTTCAAACGCTACAACGACACCTACGGTCATATTGCAGGAGACGTTTGCTTGCAGAAGATTGCCCAAGCGATTAGCAATTCTGCCAAGCGCCCCGCCGATTTAGTTGCTCGCTATGGGGGTGAAGAATTTGCTGTTCTTCTACCCAATACAAATCTTGAAGGAGCGATGAAAGTAGCAGACTTAATTCAGCAGCAAATACAAGATCTCTACATACCTCACGTAGAATCAAATATCAGCCAGTATGTCACATTAAGTCTGGGAGCCAGTAGTTTGGTTCCTACCCATGAAGAATCAATGGAAATATTAATTAGAGTTGCAGATCGAGCACTTTATGAAGCTAAAAAACGGGGACGCAATTGTATTGTTGCACAATCGGTGTGACATTGTGTACTAGGGGTTTACTCCTGTCCAACTTTAAAAACTTGCATTGCTGTAAGTTCCAAGCTTGGAAAAGCCACTGATACAATGCGTTCGCTACCTTTAAACACTGCTTCTTCGTAGAATCCATCCTCTAAAGTCAACACTATGATTTTTTCCTTCCCTGGATCGACAATCCAGTATTGTGCTATACCTCGTGCTGCGTATTCAGAACGCTTGTAACGGTAGTC
The DNA here is from genome assembly GCF_000760695.4 of Tolypothrix bouteillei VB521301. GTDB lineage: Bacteria > Cyanobacteriota > Cyanobacteriia > Cyanobacteriales > Nostocaceae > Scytonema > Scytonema bouteillei_A. The sequence continues at coordinate 4,368,741 of NZ_JHEG04000001.1, forward strand.
TCTATCTTCATTGACTTTACCAGGAGAAACCACCTCAACAACCAGTGCGGGAGGTGGCATCTCTTGAGTAATAGTAGCCCGCCGTCCCCCAATTGCTACTAGTAGCTCCTGCGTTAGTATCATCAAGTCAGGAATTCGCACGCGTATATGCTTTCCCGTTACCACAATTTCCGTATCTTTATGGCGGATAAGCTCTAGAGGAACGAACTTAAGAAATACAGAGAGTAAATAAATAGAAATTAAATTATTTCTGTCGCTTTCTGGAGGCATTTCCAAAAGCTCTCCATCTACGAGTTCATACCGAATATCTGTTCCATAGTCCCAGGCAAGGTATTCTTCAAGAGTTAGCTTTTTAGTGGTGGTCATTTCACTCACCTTCACAAACTTACGTCAAATCTAGCATTACGAACCGTAGAAACGGGTTGCAAAATTTTGCGATCGCGTAGGTGATAAAGAACGCGCTTTAATAATTGCCGATCCCAGCAAAACATAAGACATTCCGCCAACTATAACTAACAACCCTAAAACAAAAACTCCCAAAGTACCGGTCAGTCCCGCACTGCTGTTCCACAATCCGTGTAATGCTGCAGCGCTCAAATATCCTACAATCAAAGTCCGCCACGCCTGACGTGGTTTGAGAATACTCAAGCCAATACAATAGCCAAACCACCCACTCCAAGCCAAATGCCCAGCCACTTCGCCCAAGATCCTTGGAATTAGCAGTTCCAACCCTGCTAAAAGCCCCGCTTGTTCTCCCATCTCTCTTGCAACTTGTGCAACAGTACCGGGTACATATTGACCCAACGTTTCAAATAGTGTAAATCCTACAGCAGAGGCACTTCCCAGCAAAATTCCATCAAGTGGTTCCCACACCCCGACGCGTTCCCGCCTTGGAGAAGATAGGTTTCTCCCCAAAAAATAAAATACAAATATCGGTAGGGATTTCAGTAATTCTTCTAATAAACCAGCACCAAAAAAATAACGGATAAATAATTGTGGAAAGGGGAGAGTGCTCGGATCGTCAGGCACAGTTCCAGGAAGAAGAACCCGAAATACGAATATAAATAAGTGCAGTATTGGACTTGCCAAAATGATGATAGTAAAAATTATGGAAGCGATCAGTACCCACCAAGGTTTTGGCTTGCCACACAATCTATATACAAAGTATAAAACACCACCTGCTAAATAGGAACCCAGTAAGAATTGATATGTACGTCCTTGAACAAAAAACAACAGCACCACGAATATGACCGTAATAATTCCCGGTATCAGGTAAGCTTTGCGTGTCAGGTCTTTAGGTGGTGACAGGATAGGAAGCAATTGCGACCAGCTGGCTTCACTTTCTGTATGAGAAGATAGAACGGGCTTTGCTGCTACTTGAGTTGGGGAAGCAACGGGTTGTGGTGCTTTGACAGGCTGTTGGTTGTGTTGGTACTCAAAAACAAATTCCGGTCCATTACTACCAAACATAACGCGATCGCCTGCAAGCAATTCCTGGCTACCCTGCAAAGCGTAACCATTCAAAAAAGTTCCATTAGCACTATTTAAATCCCACAGTACATAGCTTATCCTGCCATCTGGTGTTTTTGATGGGCGAACGGATGCGTGTCGTCGCGAAACCATTCCATAGAGATTGGAACTGAGTACTATCTGACAGCTGGGGTCGCGCCCAATGACTACTTCGCCTGTTGTCAACAGCGAGTAAGAATTGTTTCCACTGCCAGATACCAAACGCAGAAAAGCAATGCTCATGTAGGTATATCCTCTGCCTACCCGTTTAAAATTTTAAATTGAATTTTTACAGTACGTATTGTTACTGAAAAAATTGAGTTGCGTAGCAACTGAGTCAGCAACACTACATCCTTAATACCATTTCTTTATAGAGTATTCCCAAAAAACATAGTTAATCTTTGAACTGGTTCTTGTATGTGAACATATAGCAAAGGCAACAAACCTTGTAACAACACGGATTGCCAAAGAACAATGGACTGAAGTATGAAATATTCAGATGAAGTCAAAACTTTATTCTTTATAAGACTTATTCAAAGGACATTATAGGAGATCCGTATTAAATGATACCTGAAGTTATTAATAATCGTTACAAAATAGTGAAGGTTTTAGCAGAAGGTGGTTTTGGCAAGACTTTTTTAACTGAAGACACGCACTTACCCTCTGGGCGTCGATGCGTAGTCAAGCAGCTCAAACCAATCGCAGACAATCCTCAGATTTATAAATTAGTTCAAGATAGGTTTCAGCGAGAAGCAGCTATTTTGGAAGAATTGGGAAGCGGGAACAATCAAATTCCCCAGTTATACGCGTACTTTTGCGAACAAGGTCAGTTTTATTTGGTTCAAGAATACATTCAGGGTAAAACCTTATCTCATAAAGTACAAACAGAAGGTTTGATAAGTGAAAGTGATGTCAGGGAAATCTGTAAGAGTTTGTTGCAAGTTCTCAATTACGTACATAGCAAACAGATTATCCATCGAGATATCAAGCCAGATAACATCATTCTCCGGGATGCAAATGGGGCACCCGTTTTAATTGATTTTGGTGCCGTGCGAGAATCAATGGCTACGATTGTCAATTCTCAAGGTTATCCTACAAGCTCGATAGTTATTGGAACGCCAGGATTCATGCCACCAGAACAAGCCGCTGGGAGACCCGTTTACAGCAGTGACTTGTACAGCTTGGCAGTGACAATGATTTACTCGCTAACCGGGAAAATGCCGCAACAGCTGCCCCTAGACTCCAGAACGGGCAATATTATCTGGCATGAGTATGCAGCAAATATCAGTTCTGGTTTGCGGATGGTCTTGGATAAAGCAATTGCCTATAATCCAAGCGATCGCTTCCCAACAGCGCGAGAGATGCTTGATGCCTTGCAATTGCCTGCTGATGCTAGTGTCGATCCTACGCTCGCAATCTCTTACAATACCCCAACAATACACACTGTTCCGCCGACTATCGCACATTCAAGTGGCTATCCTTCTCAAAATGTGCCACCAACTGTCATCAGCGCAAACTCCGGTGGATTGTCTTCTGTACCGCCTACAACTATCGGCTCACAGTCACGCCCTCCTGAGAATATTTCACAGACCGCCACTCCAGGGACTGGTTCGACTTGGGTAGGGGGTGGAGGAACATTTAATAAATCCACGCCCGTACCATCAGAGATAAGGGGTTGGAATTGGGGAGCATTTTTGATATCACCATTGTGGTGCATGACTAACCAAGTTTGGTTCGGATTGCTATCCTGTCTACCTGTGATTGGTTTACCCATAAATCTCCTACTAGGGCTCAAAGGTAATACTTGGGCTTGGAGAAGCCGTCCTTGGGCGAGTGTTCCTGCCTTTAAATCCCATCAGAGAGGTTGGACTATAGCTGGTTTAGCGGTGACTCCTTTTTGGACACCCATTGTCATCATCTTTTATATCGCTATATTTTCTCCCATGTCAGAACCGACGGCTAATAACAATAAGTCTGAAACAAGCCAGTCGAGTATCAATCCAACTGCTTCTCCTTTACCTCAAAATTATCAAACGGGCAAATTTCAAGAAATTGAAATAGGCAATTTAAAAAATTATAAATTTAAAACAGGTTTGTTTTCCATCAATGTTCCTGAAAATTGGACATTTCGGGATAACAGCAAGCCAGGGGAGGCAATAGTTTTATGGCAAGATCGAGCTAAAAACGGAGCTATTATTGTCAATATTTTTGCCCAGCAAAAGCAGCAAAATCAACAACAATTAGCAGAAAGTTTAAAGAGAGTTCTCAAGAGCTTTTTTAGTTCGCAAAAAGATTTTAGGCTCGAACAAGCTGAAATGCAATTTGATGGCAGTGTCAAAATTAATTGGAGCTATACAGTCACATCGGAAGGCGTTACGGGAAAACTTACAGGTAATAGTTTTATCGAGCAACGCGGTGATAAAATTTCAATTTTCACCCAAGCTTTGCCTCTAGATCAATACGACAAACTAGAAAAATCATTGGATTTAATTCTGAGTAGCTATAAAATAAATCCATCGGGTTCATTGCCTTAGAAATTTTTCCTATTTGTTAAAGACTAGTACGTGAAGGTAGATGTACGTTTGTCTGGGGGAAGAAGGTGCAAAAGCTTTTAATTTCAGCTTTTTATTTGTTACTAATGGGTACCTTATTACGACGCGCTGTCCTGGTATTCCCAAAATTTGCTAAATCTTTATTAAGACTAGTTTGCGAATGGAAGAATTGTACTTCTTCAATCGCCTTACTAGAAGAGCGTCTAACAACAAACGCCAAGCATGGTACGAAAGAATACAGGGGTCGAAAATATTAATAAAACTGTTAAGATTTCTACTTTTAAGAGCAACTATAGTCCAGTGTAGTTTTAAGTAACTTTTGATATCTTGAAGAGGCAAAATATCTTGACGGTATTTTTCATCGACTAAAGCATGAATTTTTTCCTTCATTAAAATATTTGTGTCTAACCTAACTTTGAGGGAAATTTTTTGATCGTAACCTCCAGTCCAGACAGTACGATAAGCAAGACATTGATTGAGAAAAATAGCATCCCCATGTTGGGCAATGCGAATCCAAGAATCAATATCATCACAACTCGTTAATTTGACATCCCACCCTCCAGTTTGTAGGAAAGCCTCACGGTTGCAAGCAACTTGAACGGGTGTACCAAAAGGTATAAGTTCTAGCAACATGCCGTAATGAATGTCTGTTTGCGGGACGTAGTAGGCTAGCCCCGGACCGACAACAGGCGTGCGGCTCTTTTCAACTCCGTTTATATCTACCTGAGCCGCAATGCAAGAGCAGATGACTGCGCTTTTTCGCAGTGCGATCGCCCTGACCATTTCTTCCAAACAGTTGGGACTTAAGTAATCGTCATCATCCAAAAACTTAATCCAGTCTCCACTGCTGGCTTTGACTCCAGCGTTGACTGTTGCTGCATGACCTTGATTGACCTCATTGCGATGATAAACAAGGCGTGGTAAATTGTCATGGCATGACAGTTCAGCGCTTAAGCTTTTCATATAATCTTGGGTGCCATCTAGCGAACAGTCATCAGCAACAACCAGCTCGCATGGGAACGTCTGGTTGAGTACGGAGTTAATCGCTCGTTGCAACAACGTTAAACGGTTGTAGGTCGTAATAACGACGCTGAATTTCATAAATCGGATTCTCGCGACGATTGCCCTCTATAGTCCATTTTCCATCTAGCACCGTTATACTTGGTAAGTGCTCCCACTAAAATAACTAGACTGAATGCTAGTTGTCGATTTATTATTGTTGATTGTGAGTTTTTGCACCAAATATGAACGCTCAGCAGATCATCCGCTCTATAGAAGCGGAGCAGCTTAAATCTAATTTGCCCCAAATATTTGTGGGTGACACAGTCAGAGTCGGAGTTAAAATTAAGGAAGGCGACAAGTATCGCGTCCAGCCCTATGAGGGAGTTGTTATTTCCATACGGAATGGTGGGATTAACGAAACTATTACAGTTCGTCGCGTATTCCAGGGTGTAGGCGTCGAACGAGTATTTTTAGTCCATTCCCCACGGATAGACAACATCAAAGTACTGCGTCGTGGGAAAGTTAGGCGTGCTAAGCTTTACTATCTACGCAATCGTGTAGGTAAAGCGACCCGGATCAAGCAACGCTTCGATCGCCCTCTGTAACATCAACAGGCAGGAAACTTTGGGAGAAAGCTCGACAAAAAAGCGGCTTTAGCCGCCATAAAGAGTTCCATCGACCAAAGTTAACTAAACAAGTAGCCAATTTGTGTTATCCTAGTGTAAGCTAGTGATGGTAACTTAATAAGCAACAGCTTGTGCGCTCTTAGTTCAGTTGGTAGAACGCAGGTCTCCAAAACCTGATGTCGGGGGTTCAAGTCCTCCAGGGCGCGCTGTCAGCTAAGACAATGCCCGAAACTAAAGCAGTATCTGCTGGGTTAGCAGTATGACTTATAGATTTCGGGTATAGTTTTTGTGTTTGTAGCAAGTCGCTTCAAACAAGCTGGAGCTGTTACAAAAAAAGTAATAGGCAGCGTGTATGTAATGAACGGGGGAGGAGCGCGATCGTGGCCAAAAAAAATGAAGCAGAAATAGCGGAAACAACCAACTCTTTAGGACTTCCGAGCTTCTTCCAAGGACTCAAGGAAGAATTTGATAAGGTGGTTTGGCCTAGTCGGCAGCAGCTCGTGAGCGAATCAGCCGCTGTTTTGTTAATGATGGCACTGTCCGCATCCCTAATATTTCTAGTAGATAAATTTTTTACTTGGGCAGCACAACAGGTGTTCTGATGACTTATGCAACAGACGGTGAGCGTGATGCAACGCTACAGTCAGACGATACCGCAGATTCAGCGCTAGGCGCTTCCAAAGAAGCTCGCTGGTATGCAGTTCAAGTCGCTTCTGGTTGCGAGAAGCGAGTCAAGACAAATTTAGAGCAGCGCATTCAAACCTTTGATGTAGCTGATAAAATTGTTCAGGTGGAAATCCCACATACACCAGCAGTCAAAATCCGCAAGGATGGTTCTCGCCAGCATACAGAGGAAAAAGTATTTCCCGGTTATGTCCTTGTCAGAATGCTGATGGATGATGACACTTGGCAGGTAGTACGCAACACATCTCACGTGATTAATTTCGTGGGAGCAGAGCAAAAGCGTGGAAGTGGCAAAGGTCGCGGTCACGTAAAGCCTGTACCATTGAGCCATACAGAAGTCGAAAGAATCTTCAAGCAGACCAGCGAGCAGGAAGCAGTTGTCAAAATTGACATGGCTGCAGGTGATAAGATAAAAGTGCTTTCGGGTCCGTTTAAAGACTTTGAAGGTGAGGTGATTGAAGTCAGTCCTGAACGGAGTAAGCTTAAAGCTCTGCTTTCGATTTTTGGGCGGGATACACCAGTAGAATTGGAATTTAATCAGGTAGAGAAACAGAGCTAATCAAACATGGCGAAAAAAGTAGTTGCGGTCATTAAGTTGGCCCTAAATGCTGGGAAAGCCAACCCAGCACCGCCAGTTGGTCCTGCATTGGGTCAGCATGGCGTGAACATTATGATGTTTTGTAAGGAGTACAACGCCAAGACGGCAGAGCAAGTTGGAACGGTCATTCCGGTAGAAATTTCGGTATATGAAGACCGGAGTTTTACCTTCGTTCTCAAGACTCCGCCGGCTTCGGTACTTATTACTAAAGCAGCAAAAATTGAAAGAGGCTCCAGCGAACCAAATAAAAAGAAAGTTGGTTCCATTACAAAAGAACAATTGCGTCAAATTGCCCAAACAAAATTGCCCGACCTCAACGCCAACGATATCGACGCGGCGATGAAAATTATCGAAGGCACTGCCAAAAATATGGGCGTAACAGTCAAAGATTAGTTAGTGGCAAGCCGTTAATAGTTAGTGGGAAAGAAAACAACTAACAACTAGCAACTAGCAACTAACAAACAAATAACAAAAATTATCGGGGGAGAGGCGAATGCTTCGTAAGAAACCCCAGGAGAGCGAAATGGCGAAAAAAGTATCGCGCCGCTTGCAGGCGCTTCTAGAAAAAGTAGAAGACAAAGATTATCAGCCCTTAGACGCATTAGCGCTGCTGAAAGAAACAGCTACAGCAAAGTTTTCGGAAGCAGCAGAAGCACACATCAGATTGGGCATTGACCCCAAATACACCGACCAACAACTGCGGACAACTGTGGTATTGCCCAAAGGAACAGGGCAAACAGTGCGGGTAGCGGTGATTGCCAGAGGTGAAAAAGTTACAGAAGCCAGCAATGCAGGCGCTGACGTTGTCGGTTCGGAAGAACTGATTGACGAAATTCAAAAAGGCAGAATGGACTTTGACAAGCTAATAGCGACACCTGATATAATGCCACAGGTAGCAAAGCTAGGTAAGTTACTCGGTCCTCGCGGTTTGATGCCATCCCCCAAAGGTGGAACAGTTACATTTGACATCGCAAGTGCGATCGGGGAATTTAAAGCAGGTAAACTAGAATTCCGAGCTGACCGTACTGGTATCGTCCATGTTATGTTTGGTAAGGCATCCTTCACACCAGAAGATTTACTGGTAAACTTGAAAGCGTTGCAAGAAACCATCGATCGCAACCGTCCTTCAGGAGCAAAAGGTCGTTACTGGCGAACAATGTACGTATCCGCTACAATGGGACCTTCTATTAAAGTCGATGTCAACGCCCTACGGGATTTGAAACAGGCTGAAGGTGTATAAATGGCTAATGGCTAATGGCTAATGGCTAATGGCTGATGGCTAATAAAAAACTAACGATTAGCAGTTAGCTATTAGCTATTAGCAATTCAAAATTAAATACAGCGACAGCCGGAGACAGCAGGTGCTATTTGCTTAATATCCTGCCGAGGTTTGCGTCTTAAATGCTAAAAGTACATCCTAAAAAGGCTTTATGTACTGTGGTGTAAAGACGATGAAGTAAAGACTTATTGTTAAAAGTGTCTTTACTACAAAACCCCGGCTGCGAGAGCTGGGGTTTATTGTTTTTGTAGCTAATTACTAATAGCTATTCGCTAATGGTAAAAGCACAATTAGCTATTAGCTATTAGCAAAATAAGGAGGTGATTAAGATGCCAAGATCCATAGAAGACAAACACGCTATAGTAGCAGATCTCAAAGAAACTTTGAGTGAGTCGCAACTAGCAATAGTCATTGACTATCAAGGGTTAACAGTTTCAGAAATTACAGACTTACGGAGACGCTTGCGTCCTGCGGGAACTGTCTGTAAGGTAACCAAAAACACTCTCATGGGTATTGCCATTAAAGACCAAGAAAAATGGCAACCACTAGAAGAACTGCTCAAAGGTTCTTCTGCCTTTTTGTTAGTTAAAGAGGATTTCTCTGCAGCAATTAAGGCGTACCAAGATTTCCAGAAAGCCACCAAGAAAACAGAAGTTCGTGGCGGCGTCATGGAAGGTCGCTTGTTGAAAGAGCCTGATATCAAAGCTTTGGGAGATTTGCCATCCAAAGAGCAACTCATGGCACAAATTGCTGGAGCCATCAATGGTTTGGCTACCAAGATTGCTGTTGGCATCAACGAAGTTCCAGGTTCTCTCGCTCGTGCTTTACAAGCTGTCGCTGATAAAGAAAAAGGCGACGGTGAAACTGAAAGTGCTTCTTAGTTAGTAGTTGGTAATTAGTAGAAACGAAATAACTAACAACTAACCATTAATCAATCAACATTACAGGAGTCATAAACAATGTCCGCAGTAACTGATGAAATTTTGGAGAAATTGAAATCACTCACTTTGCTGGAAGCATCTGAGTTAGTCAAGCAAATTGAAGAAGCCTTTGGCGTAAGTGCTGCTGCACCCGCAGGTGGAATGATGATGATGGCTGCACCCGGTACTGGTGCTGCGACTGCTGAAGCAGTAGAAGAGAAGACCGAGTTTGACGTTATTCTGGAAGCAGTTCCTGCTGATAAGAAGATTGCCGTACTTAAAGTTGTACGTGAATTGACCGGTTTGGGTCTGAAAGAAGCAAAAGACTTGGTAGAATCTGCGCCTAAGCCAGTTAAGGAAGCGATCGCTAAAGATGCTGCTGAAGCTGCTAAGAAGCAAATCGAAGAAGCTGGCGGTAAGGTTACTGTTAAGTAATTTTTGATTTGTCAGCTGAGTTCATTACAAAATGACTGACAGGGGATAAGTTCCAAACTATCCATATCAAAGCAGCACCCAAGTTGAAATTCATCATTGGGTGCTGCTTTGTTTTTGTCTGTTTAAGTTTTGGCAAAATGCCCTCAGAATAGAATTCTGGTGATTTCCAATCGTTGGGTTAAAAGGGGTTAGAAAACCGGATTTGGTATAATTTAATCTCTTGACCATTGGTCTAATTTCTTAACGCATTTTTCCCGTTGCCACATTCTCGCTTACCAAAAGCCTTAATAAAATAAAAGCGCCCCCATTTAAGAGGACGCTTTTATTTACTCACAAAAGAGACGATATTTAAACTATGTCTCGAGATTGATGATTAACCGTTGATAGCAGGAGCACTGATAGCAACAGGTGCAACTTCGCCAGCAGCCAAATCGAGAGGGAAGTTGTGAGCGTTGCGCTCGTGCATGACTTCCATACCGAGGTTAGCGCGGTTGAGGATGTCTGCCCAGGTTCCGATAGCGCGACCTTGTGAGTCGATTACGGACTGGTTGAAGTTGAAACCGTTAAGGTTGAACGCCATGGTGCTGATGCCCAATGCGGTGAACCAGATGCCTACCACTGGCCATGCTGCCAAGAAGAAGTGCAATGAACGGGAGTTGTTGAAGGATGCGTATTGGAAGATCAAGCGACCGAAGTAGCCGTGTGCTGCGACGATGTTGTAGGTTTCTTCCTCTTGTCCGAACTTGTAACCGTAGTTCTGTGACTCGGTTTCGGTTGTTTCACGTACCAAGGAAGAGGTGACCAAGGAACCGTGCATTGCACTGAACAAGGAACCACCGAATACACCTGCTACACCTAACTGGTGGAAGGGGTGCATGAGGATGTTGTGCTCTGCTTGGAACACCAACATGAAGTTGAAGGTTCCACTGATTCCCAAAGGCATACCATCGGAGAAAGAACCTTGACCGATGGGGTAGATCAAGAACACTGCGGTTGCGGAAGCCAAAGGAGCAGAGTACGCTACGCAGATCCAAGGACGCATACCCAAGCGGTAGGATAATTCCCACTGACGGCCCAAGTAGCAGAAGCAACCGAGCAAGAAGTGGAAAATCACCAACTGGTATGGACCACCGTTGTAGAGCCACTCATCTAAGGAAGCTGCTTCCCAGATGGGGTAGAAGTGAAGACCAATTGCGTTAGAAGAAGGAACAACCGCACCGGAGATGATGTTGTTGCCATAGATCAAAGAACCTGCAACGGGCTCGCGGATACCATCAATGTCTACAGGAGGAGCAGCGATGAATGCGATGATGAAGCAAATGGTTGCGGAAAGCAGTGTGGGGATCATCAGTACACCGAACCAGCCGACATAAAGGCGGTTTTCGGTGGAGGTGATCCATTCACAGAACCGTTCCCATACGTTTCCGCTTTCGCGACGTTGTACAGTTGTGGTCATAATTTGTTATGAGTGCTTAAATTGCTTAACTAAATGCAACACAGGAATACTTTGATCCTGTATTATTTCGACTGTACATGAATTTACCGAATTTTTACTATTAACGTGTTATTTAATTTTTTTATATATAGAATTAATTTTACTTATGTATGGGATGGTGATGTGATTTTTCAAATACTTTGAGTGATAAAGGATATGCTTATCACTTAAATCTTATGGTGGGCATTGCCTTTCCAACTGAAAATTCACTTCGTTCTCAAACTTGGTCTGGGAACGAGAAAAGAGAGAGTCTTAAATGAGGGATGCCACTCCATTCGCGACTCTGTCTTCTTCTAAGACGGTAAGTCTGTCGAACTCACGTTTAATTAAAAATCAAAGTAAATGTAAGGTAAGCTGCCATCTGGGGCAAGCAGCCAAACTCCATACAGGCATAAAGGGACAAATACAAGCTTGAGAGGCCAGTTGAACTGTAACTTCAAAGTTTGCTTGAAAGCATAGACCACAGTCATGAGGGTAACTAAAACACCCAGCAGAACCATCAGTTGGAACTGACTGATGTTGAGGACTTCTACGTATACCTTTTGAGCAAATTGGCTATCAGCTGGATAACCGAAAAGATGCTGGAAGACGAAAGAGGAATCATTTAAATTCGGCAAGCGGAACCAAATCCATGATGTGAAAACCATCAGTTGGGTGAGCAGCCAAGCCAAAAATGTACCGAGTGGTTTGTGCCAAAAGTTTTCCAAATCCTCATTGCGATCGCTAATTGCATCTGTTAGACGGTGAACAACCAAGGCTAACCCGTGAAATAAACCCCAAACAACGAAACCTAATGCTGCTCCATGCCAAATGCCAGCAATTAACATGATAATCAGTAGATTGACACAAGTCCGATCCAAGCCCTGACGCGAACCTCCCAAAGGGAAGTACAGATAATTTCTCAGCCAGTCTCCCAAAGTCATGTGCCACCGCCGCCAAAAATCAGCAATGCTAGTACTGAAATAGGGGGATTTAAAATTTTCTGGTAAAACCAAACCAAACAGCATCGCACTACCACGGGCGATATCAACATAGCCGCTGAAATCTAAGTACAGTTGTAAGCCGTAAGCCAATGTAGCCAACCATAAATCCAAGCTACCTGCCCGAGGTAAATTACCAAAACAGACATCAACAAAAATTCCCAGGTGATCTGCTAAGATGCGTTTTTTTGCAGCACCTCTAGCAATAAGCCACAATCCTTCTGCAACCAAATCTGGGCTTGGAAAGCGGAGATTTTGAAGTTGGTTGTTTAAAGTATGAAAGCGGGTAATTGGCCCGGAAATGAGTTTTGCAAAGAAAAATTTATAAACTGTAAATTTTAGAAAATCCTTCGTAGCAGGCGCACCACGATAGACATCAACTAAATAAGCAATACATTCAAAGGTGAAAAAAGAAATTCCTAAAGGAGCAATTAATTTAAAAGAGTCAGCAGTAGAATTTGTTGTTGCAGAGTTATGAAATAAGAAATTTAAGCTAGGTTGTAAATACTTAAAGCCAAGTAGTAGCAAAACATTTAAAGCTATCCCAAACCATAAAAGATTTAAACGACGGCGGTTCCAATCCACTTGGGCAAAACGCCAATCTTCATTAGAGAGTTGCCAATCCAAATTATGTTGTCCGGGGGCTGTATTTTCACCAATTTCGCGTCCCAAACGAAAGTTAATATAAATTAATGCAAATAATAAAGGAATGTACTGAACTTGTGCGGGTAACACTGTTGTGCTGGGATTGCCTTCTCCCAAAGAAGCATAAAAGACAACACTAGCAATGAGTAAAGTCCACAATCGTAACTTTTGTTGCCCTACAGACCAATAGATTCCCAGTACACTAAGCAAAAATAGCCCGTATAAAATAGATACTAAATTCATTTTTTTGTTGGTTATTAGTTGTTAGTTGTGATTCTCCTTTGTCTCCCTTGTCCTTCACTGAGTTGGCCAAGGAATCATTGCGTCTTTGGCTAGCTTTTTCGAGACTTCATACGCGCCATAACGGTTGAGATGGCTCGGGTCAGAAAAGAAATTATTGGCTTTGGGCCAAAGTTGGCTTAAATCTCGGTAAATGAAGTTTGGGCGTTCGGCTAAGCTCAACATATAGTTTTGAAACTCTTTCTCATATTTCAATCGCATGGAGTCCAAATACTCAGCAGTCAGAGGCATATTCACAAATACTAGGGAAATGTTATGAGCCTCGGTGAATTCAAGTACCGATCGCAAAGCTGTCTCTTGTTCTCCTTGAAGTCTGAAAGATTTGTAGTCGTTGTCATAACTCCCAAGAACTTTTGGGTGTTTGCTGTAATATTTGTCAGGTTGAAAGCGGATGGACAAAGGTAAGAAGCCATCAAAATCAACTGCTTGCTGTAAATTCTCTTCCGTAGATTCCCCCCGTTCAAAATTAGTGCTATTTGATACTGTATTGGGGTTTAATACTGCTAAAGAGTTGAGTTGTTGGCTTAAGAGTTGTTTGAGCCGATCTCGTTTTTGATAGCTCGCAGAGAAATTGCCCATTCCTTGATTGAGCCACTCATCAACAGCTTTGTAGCCAAGACTACTGTCTTTTTTAACTACCTTTGTTGTTTCTTGCAGCTCGGTCATTTTATTGTCACCATTCTTGGTATGTGCTTTTTCTAACACTTGCTGGTAACCGGGGGATGCTGCAATTGTGTTAAAAGTTATATCTTCCCGACCGCTGTTAAAAGCACGGGAACCATCAGCCCAAAGAATCAGCTTTGGCAGTTGCGATCGCTCGAGAACTTGACGAAGGATAAAATCAACAACTTGTGCCGTAGCACCATTAATCCCAAAATTGAACACATCAACGCCCGAGTAACCTTCGTTCTTTAAAGCTCGAGAAAGAGCTTCTGGATCTATCCCCCTAAGAGCACGGGAAGAGCCAATAATCAACACATCAGGTGGGCTACCTCTTTTTTGCAAACGATGTTTGTAAAGTACGAGTTGTTCGTCCAACTGACGGGCATTAAAACTGGGCATTTGCGAGCGTGCTGCCAAAAGAATAGCAGTTGCATTTGCCCTTTGTTTGATAGGTGTATTTTCTGGGCTTGTGTCTTGGTCATCGTTATTCGGTTGAATAAAGCCCGACGAATTAAAACCGTCATTTTTACGCGAAGGCTTTTCTTTAGAAGTGTTGGTAAAAAAAATTGAACTCTCACCCTGCTCGTTACCACTGTTCTTGGAAACCTTAGATCTAGCAGGTGCAACACTTGCAACTGTCGGGGTTGGTTGTATGTTGCGAGCAATAATTCTACCCAATACCCAATCAGATTGTAATGTCAGAATTAAGCCAAGTGCTCCCCAAACTAAAGCCACCCGGATTCCTTGGGAATCGATTGATTCTTCTGAAAACTGGTCTTTGTCAGCAAATAAATGTGTTTTAATGAGGAACTTTCTGACAGAAGTACTCCAGTCGCGTGCGACTTCTGCAACAAAAGTGTGAACTTCCTCTGGTGTTAAATCGGGGCGCAGAACTGGTTCGCTATCTGTAGCCGGAAGCAGTTCGCCAATATACGCCGAAGTCGCAGCAAATTCTGGAGTTGCTTCCGGTACTAGGCGTTGGCGTTCCTCAAAATCAACACCATAGTTCCAGAAAGGTTCCTTGTTGCCAGCCCGACGACCGTAAATCCGTATTCCTACAAGATCGGGAATTTTTAGCTGACGCACAAATTGAGCAATTTTACTTGCGACTTGTTTGCGTGCGGGACAAACGGGAGCATCGCACATAACGTGTAACAAATCTTCTTTACGCCGCAGGAGTACCCGGAGACCACCCGTTTTAAGACGCAAATCTAAGTTAGGATTTAGCAGACGCTCGAGTAAGAAGATAAGCGCGGGTTCATCTCCTGCAGTTGCCAACTCTAAAGCTGATGCTGCAAAATTTGGATTCTCATTAGCGGGTAAAGTAGACCAATCGACCCAAACAGGTTTGTTATCTGCGGCTGTTTTGCGTCCGTATATAGCAGCCGCCACAATACCTTGAGGGGCTATTTCTTGCAAAAGAGGTTTGATTTTTTCCAAGCACAATGCCTGTTCTGGTATGGCAGCAGTGCCTAACGGGTCGAAAGCTGGGGTGCAGAAAATATGCAACGTCGTTTCTTTGAGAGTAGCTTTTACAGCAACTTTTAACTCTGCCAAAATCTCATTGAGCAGCATCGAAATTGCCTGTATATCCCCCCAACGCGCCCATTCTCGCAGCATCACCTCTGATGGGGTTAAATCTACCCGTAACAGCCAATCTAAGGCAGGTTCACCACTAACTCGCGAGGCAATCACAGCATCTTTGTAGCCAGAAAGCTTTAGATGCCTTAATTTCTGGGCTATTGGTTCGCCAATTAAAGAGGGATCGGGGCTGTAACTCGACTCGCAGAATATCCACAAGCGGCTTTCTTTCTGCTCGGTTTGTCCCGTTACCTTCTGCTCAATTACCTTAACCTCTACGGACACCCCAAAAGCACTCATGGTTTCACTCAGGTAACGCGCAATGGCATCTGGATGTCCTTGGCGTGCCAAACTTTCGTTAGAAACAATCAGCGCTCCACCTAGATTGAATGCTGGTGTTTTAAGACCGCATTTTTCAGCGTCTTGTAACAGCGATTGATGCACCTGTTCGAGATGCCGGTCCAATTGGTTGAGATGTACCCTGTGACACCATTCGGGTTTTTTTTCCCCTTTTCTACGCCCGTAGACGAGAACTTGGTAAATAGCGGGTTGCTCTGCACTTGTCAGGACGTCCAAATCTGTTTGCTGTAGTGCTGTTAGCAAGTCAGACAGAGTTTGCCACTTTTGAGGGCATTCTGGACCTTCACAGAGAATGTGCAGGTCATTTCCTCGCAATCGGATTTTTACCCCGAAAGTGCTAATCCCTGTTGCTTGGCTAACCCATTGCAATAAGGATTGCTGGCTAACTGGTAAGAGTTTTTTCATCTAAAAACCTCCGGGAGCGGAGAAACCATGTGTCTTTAAATCGCTTTGGTCGCTTGTTTCTGATAAACTGGCCACTGATTTAGTACCCAAGTCCCAATTTTTAATTGCGAATCCCTTGTAAACTAGAACCATAGAAGCACAATATGTAACTTTTTTTAACACTTCTGTTACCTTCTTTTCTTAGAAAATCGGCAAAGATAGTCTTGTCAGGTTAGGGCAGATGAGCCACTGTGGTGGTGAGGCAACGCGATCTTGAGGGTTTCCCCCATGAGCGATTGCCCTGTATGGTTCCACAGGCTACAGTAAGTGGTGGCAGAAAGGAAAAATTCCATTTCGGAAGAAAAACGATATCTTTGGGGTTTGCTTGTTCAATCGTCCTTTTACCACGCTAGTTACTTTAATGGAGGTTCCCTCCGCAACGCACTAGATCCTCTGCCCCCGTACTTCTGCCTTCTTTATATTGATTTTTTCGTTTCATTGCTTTTATCCTCTTTACAGGAAGAAATACCAATGCCACCCATAACTTCTAAACCTTCTGAAACTGGATTAGACTTATTTTTGTTTACCATCCCTCAGTATGCCCTCTTACAAGTTGGTACAGCGTCTATACTACTGCTGTTACTAGCTTCAAAAACCACCGTAGAAACCCTGTATGCGATCGCTGAAGCTAGTGAAGAATTGTTTCGAGGCGATCGCCTTCCCATTCTTAACTTTCCAGAGGTGAACGACACAAACAAAAGTTAAAAAATATACATTTTTTGTAAAAAATTCTGTGGCAAACTCCATGACTATAAATGACCAAATTCGATAAATATTAGAGATATTATTTTCCTTAACCCACTAAAGGTATGAGTTTCCTTTTATACTCTTATTCGTCTCAGGATGTGAATATCTACCCCGCCTCTGAAATGTTTCTACGCCATCGCCTCCAAATTGTAGAGGAGTTGTGGGAGTCGGTTCTCAGACAAGAATGCGGTCAAAAGATGGTGGACTTATTACGACAGCTACGAGATTTGTGTTCTCCAGAAGGACAAGCAATAGATAACCAAGCCTCCTCTGTATCTAAGTTAATCGAGCAACTCAATATCAATGAAGCAATTCGGGCGGCTCGTGCCTTTGCGTTGTATTTTCAGCTGATTAATATCATAGAGCAGGATTACGAACAAAGACAGCAACTCAGTCGCTATGAGGTAGCCACAGAAACAAAAACTCAGGAAACTCTACCAAATTTTATTTATTCCTCAAATCAAGAAGAAGCTGAAGCACCATTGAACAGTGGATTGGGAGCAGACCTCCTTACAAAAAGCTGGCAGGCAACTTCCCAAGGAAAACAGAAAGGCACTTTTACAACTTTGTTTCCCCAGCTATTTCAGCTCAATGTACCGCCGCAGCAAATTCAACGTCTGATAGCACAGTTAGATGTGCAGTTAGTGTTTACGGCTCATCCAACAGAAATAGTTCGTCATACAATTCGCGACAAACAACGCCGAGTTGTACAGCTTTTACAACAACTTGATACCGTAGAAAAGCGCTCTTTTAACGAGCAGCACATAGCCGGGAATCCCCCAGGGACTTCCTTCGGTCAAGATGCTCCAAAACTATGCTTGAAGGCGGGCGGATATCCTTGGGAAGTAGAGGAATTACAAGCCCAATTGCTTGAGGAAATTCGCTTGTGGTGGCGAACCGACGAACTTCATCAGTTTAAACCCTCGGTGCTAGATGAAGTAGACTATGCCTTGCATTACTTCCAAGAAGTCATTTTTGACGCAATTCCCCACCTATACAAGCGGTTTAAATACGCTTTGGCTAATACATTTCCATGGTTAGAACCACCAAACAGAAACTTTTGTCGCTTTGGCTCTTGGGTGGGAGGCGATCGCGATGGAAATCCTTCGGTGACGCCGGAAATAACTTGGCAAACAGCTTGTTACCAAAGAAATATCGTTTTAGAAAGATATATCAAATCCATCAAGCAGTTGATTAACTTGCTCAGTTTATCGCTGCACTGGAGTGATGTTTTGCCAGATCTGCTGGAATCTTTGGAGCAAGAACAGTCTCAATTGAGTGAAGTATACGACAAACTGGCTTTGCGCTATCGCCAAGAACCTTATAGACTCAAATTGTCCTACGTTCAAAAGCGTCTGGAAAATACACGCGATCGCAATTTGGCTCTTTACAAAGGCGAAAAGCTCACTAACGAAAATACCTTCGTGTATCGCTCTGGAGAAGAATTTTTAGCAGAACTGCGTCTGATAGAACGGAACTTGACAGAAACAGGTTTAAGTTGTAAAGAATTAGAAAATTTGATCTGTCAGGTAGAAATTTTCGGTTTTAACCTAACACATCTCGATATTCGCCAAGAATCCACCCGTCACTCAGACACTTTAAACGAAATTTTGGAATACCTCGGAGTTCTGAAAGTTCCTTACAATGAGTTATCTGAAGAAGAAAGAGTGGCTTGGCTGACAGCAGAACTTCAAACCCGCCGTCCGTTAATTCCAGCAGAACTGCCATTTTCGGAAAAAACGAACGATGTCATTCAAACTTTACGGGTAGTGCGATCGCTACAGCAAGAATTCGGTCAAAATATCTGTCAAACATACATCATCAGTATGTGTCGTGAAGTGAGCGACGTACTGGAAGTGTTGTTACTTGCTAAAGAAGCGGGATTGTTCGATCCCGGTACTGCCATTGGCACGATCCAAGTCGTTCCCCTGTTTGAAACAGTGGAAGATTTGCGTCGTTCAACCAGCGTTATGAGGCAACTGTTTGCCCTACCACTGTACCGTGCTTTGTTAGCAGGAGGCTTTGCAGCAGCCAAGACAGAAGGAGATGGAGAAGCAACAGATCCCTCTTCCCCCCCTCTCCCCGTCTCCGCCTCTCCCACTCCCCCTCACTCTCCTTCCCCACTCACGCCTAACTTACAGGAGGTGATGCTGGGTTACTCCGATAGCAACAAAGACTCTGGTTTCTTAAGCAGTAACTGGGAAATTCATAAAGCTCAAAAATCTCTACAAACAGTAGCAGAAGCATATGGTATAGCTTTAAGGATTTTCCACGGGCGAGGTGGTTCTGTAGGACGTGGTGGCGGTCCTGCATATGAGGCTATATTGGCGCAACCCGGACACAGTATCAACGGGCGGATCAAAATTACAGAACAGGGAGAAGTTTTAGCTTCTAAATACTCTTTGAGAGATTTAGCGCTGTATAACTTAGAAACAATTACCACTGCTGTCATTCAAGCAAGTTTGTTGCGAACTGGGTTTGATGATATTCAGCCCTGGAATGAGATTATGGAAGAACTCGCAGCGCGATCGCGCAAACACTACCGCGCTTTAATTTACGAGCAGCCTGATTTTATTGACTTCTTCCACCAAGTTACCCCCATCGAAGAGATCAGCCAATTGCAAATCAGTTCGCGTCCAGCACGCCGTCCTTCTGGGAAAAAAGACTTAAGTAGTCTGCGAGCAATTCCTTGGGTATTTAGCTGGACGCAAACCCGATTTTTGCTACCTTCCTGGTACGGTATGGGTACAGCCCTGCAAGAATTTTTAAACGAGGAACCGGAAGAACATCTGAAATTACTGCGATATTTTTACATCAAATGGCCCTTCTTTAAGATGGTCATTTCTAAAGCAGAAATGACTTTAGCAAAAGTAGACTTGCAGATGGCGCGACACTATGTAGACGAATTATCAGAACCAGAAGACAAAGCCCGTTTGGAAAAGGTTTTCGATCAAATTGCTAGCGAGTACTACCTGACACGCGATTTTGTTTTGCAAATTACAGGGCATCAACGACTTCTAGACGGAGACCCCACACTACAGCGTTCCGTACAACTTCGGAATGGCACAATCGTACCATTAGGATTTATACAAGTATCTCTCCTGAAACGCCTGCGTCAAGCCCGAACCAACGTGACTTCCGGAGTTATTCACTCTCGTTATAGCAAAGGTGAGTTACTGCGGGGAGCGTTGTTAACAATCAACGGTATCGCCGCCGGAATGAGAAATACGGGTTGAGGCTGATGGCTAATGGCTAATGGCTAATGGCTAATGGCTAATGGTGAGTCCAGCACTGCAGGCGGTGAGACCAGTGCTATAGGCGGGTTTCCCGCGCCCTGGCAACTGGCGTACAGCCCTTCGGGCATAGCTTCGCAACGCGAAGCGTCTCCGTAAGGAGATACCCGAAGGGGTTTCCCACGCCCTGGCGACTGGCAACTGGCGAACCCGTGTAGTCTGGCGAGCATAGCCTGCGGCATCGCAGAGCGCGTGCCTTGCACGTAGCGTCTCCGTAAGGACATAGGTCTGATGGCTGATGGAAAATTAACTATTAGCTAATAGCTATTAGCCATTAGCCATTAGCTATTAGCCATTCACAATTAATAATGAAAAACCGAATCTTAATTTGTACGTTTTTAGCGCTACTCTCAGGGTTTTTTGGTGGTTATGTAGGGGGACAAATCACCCTGAGTCTTCACAACCAGAAGTGCCAAAATCAACCTTGGGGGTGGAAACAAGTGTGTGGTGCTTGGACAACTCCAACCGCAATATGGCAAGGAAGCACGACCGGACTGTGGGTGGGAACTATCTTGGGTGCTTTTGTTGGTGGTGTAGTCACCAAGCAAAATAGAGAGTAGTTAGTGGTTAGCGGTTCTACCAACGACTAACCACTAACAATCAACAACTAATCATTAACCATCACTCAGTAGGTGTAGCAGGTGTTTGTGGATAACTCAAAGTTTTCCAAGAGTTTGTGCTAGTATCAAAACAACGCCAAGCTCCTATAGAACTATCCCGGTAGCAGAAAAGGGAGCGATCGCCAGCGTTAAAGTTATCGGTCAAAAAGTATACAATCCCTCTGAAAGGATAGATTTTGCGACTCAGCCGCTTGGCTACTGCTTGGTTGGGACATTCTACGACAAATACTGGTTGTCCGTGCAAATGGGCTAAGGAGAAAATACACATCCGCAGGATCGCTCGCAGCCAACTTTCTGAGTTATCAAAATAATCATCAATGATTTTGTTGGTTAGAGCTTTTTCTAAAGCACGGTCTTTTTTATAAGGAGTGTGAGGGTCTGACATAGCGCAACCTATAGCTTTACCGTTGGTTTGAGATTAAACCAAAAGCTCTAAAAGTGACAAGCGTATAGCAATCGTTTGAGCAAAAATCAGAAAATTTACTTAATATAAGACAAAAGAATAACCTCAGTAGAGGGCAATTTTCCTTGAAATTGCATAAAATGTATATAATAAAAGGCTACACAAGGTAAAAAGACCGTAGTATTTAGTATCTTAGTGCCTGCAAAGCTTGGTAAAATTTACTGAGTAACTGTGCTTCGATTTTGTCATGACAACTGAAATTAATCAAAACGATCCAACAACCAAGGGTGCTGATGCAATTGATGAAGCGATCGCACGAGGAATTGATTTCGATGGTTCTCCCATTCCCCCGGCTAAGTTAGATCTCTATCAGAAAGTCATGGGGCTAGAAGCAAACAGACAGCGCAGTGGGGTCTCAAATACAATGCGATCGCGCATTGTCAGAATTGGAGCAAAACACATTCCCCAAGCCGAACTCAATCAAATGTTAGAAGACGCGGGTTTTGCACCTTTGAAAGAGAAAGAAATTGCTTTTTATTACAGTAAATAGCTAATGGCTAATGGCTAATGGCTAATGGCTAATGGCTAATGGCTAATGGCTAATGGCTAAGTAGTCTGGTATGACAAAAATTAACCATTAGTACTGCTGGGCAATGCCTACCAAAGATTTTAGTGGGTATTACGCCACTCCTTTGGGCGCGAGGAAACTAGCGCCCGAGGTTTGCTCCCCTGCATATATTTCACAAATCAAATAGGATTGCCATAGCTAATAATTGAACAATATAACCATTAGCCCTTCGGGTATCTCCTTACGGAGACGCTTCGCGTTGCGAAGCTATGCCCGAAGGGCTGTACGCCAGTTCCCTACGGCGGGAAACCCGCCTACTTTCTCTGGTCTCACCATTAGCCATTAGCTATTAGCTATTAGCCATTTCACAATTTTGCCAAAAATCCGTAATTTTATACCCCAGTTCCTCTATCATTTGCCGCAGGAGAGGTAAACTTAATCCGATAACATTGCTGTGACAACCTTCAATTTTTTCTACAAACAAACTACCATAACCTTCAAGTGCAAATGCACCAGCACATTTGAGAGGTTCTCCTGTAGCAACATAAGCATCAATGGTACTGGAGTCGAGTTGTGCAAAGTAAACTCTTGTAACCTGATACCTTAACAAACTAACATTTTGAGAAACATCGATTAACGCATGACCCGTGTAGAGGTCACCAAAACTTCCTTGCATTTTTTGCCAGCGTTGGCGTGCTTCTTCTGGATCTGCAGGTTTGCCATGAATTTCACCCCCCATATAGAGAACAGAATCACAACCCATAATGAGAGCGTATTGAAACTGGGGAACTACAGTTGCTGCTTTGTTTTTCGCCAAAGTTTGCACGAGCTGTGCGGGATCGCTTAATTGAACTTGAGATTCATCGAAATTACTGGGACGAACTATGGCTTCAATTCCAATTGTCTGAAGAAGACGACGACGTGCAGGAGATGCAGAAGCTAATACAAAAGGTGGGATGTTCATAAAAAATTGTTGGTTGTTAGTGGTTAGTTGTTAGTTGTTATCTAACCACTGTACGGGCGCAAGGCAATGCGCCCCTACTAATATACAGAAAAAGAATTTACAGCTTCTTCTATAAGTCTTTGAACTCTAGACCAACGTTTTTCGGTAACGGAAGCATTGAAGGTAAAAAGTTTACCACGGCTAACTGCAACATTGGCAAGATTGTGACGTTGTTGATTTCCGGGCAATTTAACTAAATACTCCAATTTATAGTAGGTTATGCCTTTATATTCTCGTTCTTGAGCATTAACTAGTTCGGCTTCACGACCAGATCCTTCAGGCGCAAGAGCATTTTTCCCTAATTTGTAACCTACTTCTCCTGGTGTTCCCAGTTCTTTGAGAGTTTTACCATCTGGAACAGGGCTAATAACCACAGAAACATTTTCACTTGGTTCAATAATGTCATGAAAAACCACGTCGGGTCCGTTGGCGACTTTAACTTGCACCCAGCCGTTAGGATATGAAAACTCATAGCCATCAGTGGTATTAACATAACTTCTGAGACCAGCTGCGATCGCTACATCAGAATGACTTAGAGTGAAACTAAACACCAATAGCAAAATGAACGCAATTCGTTTCCACATGAATAATATTCCTTTAGGCTGGTTGCCAGAATAGGCAAGTATAATTTCTCTTACTTATTGTCGCATTAAGGGTGACATCCAGGTTCAAAGAGATAAAGGGAAGAGAGAAGTGATGGAAAATATCTTACGTGAGTTGGAAGGTTTCTAAAATTTTGTTGTTCACACTAATAGACAGTAAATAGAGTTTATTAGCAGAGAATATGGCTCCCACAGTACTTATCACAGGTAGTTCTCAAGGGATAGGAAAAGCGACTGCACTTCTGTTTGCTCGTAAGGGGTACGATCTTGTATTGACTGCACGTCGTATTGAGCTTTTAGAAAGTGTGGCGCAAGAAATACAGGCTCTCGGTCATCAAACACCACTCGTAGTTTCTTGTGATGTGACAGATCCCTTACAAGTCAATACATTAGTTGAAAAAGCTTTAGATCGTTTTGGGTGTATTGATGTATTGATAAATAATGCAGGGAGATTTGCTGAAGGACCAGTAGAAGCTTTTTCCCTGAGCGATTGGCATGATATCATAGACCTCAATTTGTGGGGATATATTCATACAATTAACGCTCTTTTGCCTCATTTTCTCCAACGCAAAAAAGGAACTATCGTGAATCTCAGTTCTATTGGTGGTAAAGCAGCAACGCCATACGTAGTTCCATACTGTACTAGCAAGTTTGCCGTTACTGGTTTGACAGAATCATTACATGCAGAATTAAAACCTAAGGGTATTCACGTTTGTGGTATTTACCCAAATTTAATTAAAAGTAGCCTGATGGAGAGAACTGTTTTTCGCGGTAACGACGAGCAGGATGCTCAAAGTCGTCGGGAACAACTAGAAAATATCTTAAAATTTCCTGGAGTTGAGAAGCCTGAGGATGTAGCAAATGCTATTTGGGATGCTGTCCACAACCATAAATCTGAGGTATTGGTAGGTTCGGCAAATATTTCGCAAGGGTTCAATAAATTATTTCCCAGTTTCTTACAATGGGCTTCCCGACAAGCTTTGAAGAATAAGGATAATTAGTTGTTAGTTGTTAGTTGTTGGTCGTTAGCTAATATCTACTAACCACTAACCGCTAACTAATTCCAATTAATCACTTTTTCTTTGACTATTGTTCTACCGTCTTCAATAACTCTGAAAACATTTCTATTTAGGATGTAATGGACATTTCCATTAATTGCAAGATATTGAGTGTTTTCTCCAGATTGAGAATTGTCTTTTTGTAGCGGAAGTGCGATCGCGCTGTTCCCATTCTTAGCAATACTGATATAACTGTCGGGAACTTCTTTACCACATATATAAACAAGAAAACCTGTTGTTTCTGCTTCTACTAAAGTATTCTGACCGGGAGGACAGTTTTTTGTGAGAGCTTGACCGTCACCCTTAAATGCACTTTTGACTCTTTCTTTAAGAATAAGACGACCCTGTTTGACGGCTATAAGTTCATAAGGAGTTATGACGTGTGCTAACTCTTCTTTAATAGCAACATAAGTTTCTCCATTGACTTGAGTAACGGGTATAGTTGTTTTACCTCCGTCACTTTTGGAAATCCGAACGTAGTATCCAAGAGAACCTGCTTTCTCTCCCCGACAAATGTATACCCGATATTTAGCTGTTTCAAAACTGCGTTTTGGTAGAAGTTTTGAAGACGGACAAACTTGTTCTTGGAGTGATAAAGTGGGGATGTTAGTTAAGTTATTTGTCAGTTTTTTTGGCTCTATTATCTTTTCTTGCGCTCTCGCATCAAGTATTGGCAACAATAACGATGCGATCGTCACTAATGCTAAGTTAAATGTCCCTACATATTTCAATTGACTGTCGAATAACTTCATGTTTTTAAAACAGAAACAGTAAAATACGCAACAATTTTGTGAAGAAGGTATTAAATTTCAGTGTTTTAACGGGTATAAGGCTTTAATTATTATCAAGTAAAAAAAATCCAGAACAGTATCACGTCCTAAATTTTTATATTCTCTTTAAAAAAAATTCTTTACAAGTAATTTTCGTGTTAAGAGAATCTACTTAGCTTGACTCTCTTTCTCTTTTAGTGTTGGAACCTTTTTAATTGTCGTGAATAGGATGGATAATGCTCGCCAGTCACTCCATGTGGGATCGGATACTCATCCTTCACTCTTTATCTATGGTTTTTACAAACGTTACTCTTCGTACTCCGTATCGATTTCAACATCAAGCGTATCTTCATCTATCCGCACGTATAAAATATTGGGATGACAGCAAACTTGACAATCCTCTACGTAAGATTGCTGACCACCCGCACTGAGATCCACAAAAGTTGTGTTCGGTTCGCCACAGAAGGCGCAATAATATTCCGCTGTTGTTTGCATTAACTCAAGGGCTGTAGTTCTTTCTGAGATGATGGGAAATAGCTGGTTGCATCTGCTAGATGTTTCAATAGTGTAGTCTGAGGCAACGGTCCTTGCAAGTGATGCCAAGGAAGTATTTGCTCTGTTGACCAGTTAGCATAAACGTAAAAATCTAGGTCGGGAATTTTTCCTCTAAGTTGTTTAAAAGCACGTTTGTAGCTACCTAAGGAATCTCCAAAAGAACGCGTGAGTTCCAGCATCTCGGAAAGTCGGCGATCGCCTCTCGACAATAAAGTTTGGATAATCGACCAGTTGTAGCTTTCCGGTCGAAAATCTATCCCTTGAGGTTTAAATTGCTTTTGCAAAAACTGCAGTCGTTTTTCTGCTTGAGGATTGACTCCAAACCATTGGAAGGGAGTGTGTGATTTCGGTACAAATGTACTGCATCCTAGTGTGAGCCGCAGACCAGGAGCAGCTTTTTTGAGTTCGCGCATCATTGCGACTGTTGCATCCAAATCTTCTGGTTCTTCACCGGGAATTCCTACCATTCCATAAAGTTTTAAACCTGATAACCCTCCCGCTTTCGCATTGATTGCAGCTGTCACAATTTCGTCATTTTGCAACTTCTTATTTACAATACGTCGCACTTTTTCAGAACCACTTTCTACAGCGATTGTCAGCGATTTTGTGTCTCGTTTTGCTAAAGTTTGTGCTAGCTGTACTGTCACTGTATTGGTTCGTACTGAGGCAATACTGAGACGCACGTCATCGTACTTTGGCTGACTGATGTAATTGAGCAAAGCCTCAAACTCTGGATGTTGGGTCACTGAAGCCCCAAGCAATCCCAGGCGGTTAGTCACTGATAACCCTTTTTCAATCGCTGGAATTAACGAGCTTTCCAGACTAGCAGTTCTAAAAGGGAGTGTGAGATAACTAGCCAAACAGAAACGACACATTTCGGGACAACTTCTTACCACTTCTACCATGTAGATGTTTTCCCAAGCTGCTTTTTCTGTCACGACAGTGGATGCTGAGAGGATATTTCCCCTGTAAGTTTGCTTGTGTACTATACTGGGAATTTCTGCAGACGTAGGTTTAATTGATTTAATGGTTCCATTTGATGGATGATACTCCACTTCATATAAGCTGGGGACATAAACACCGGGAACTTGTGCTAGAGCTTTGAGCTTGCTTTGTCTGTCTGCGTTTCTAACTTCTTTATACGCTTCTATAAAACTCCCTAATAAATTTTCGCCCTCTCCTAGCAAGATGACATCAAAGAAATCCGCAAAAGGTTCGGGGTTGGCTGTAAGCACGGGACCACCGCCAAAAACAATGGGGTCGCGATCGCCTCTCAAATTTGCTCTAATGGGAATCGCTAAAGATTCAAGCAAGTTCAACACGTTGACGTAATCCAACTCCCAAGACATGGAAAAACCTACTAATTCAGGATTTCTAGGAAGTTGTTCGCGAGTATCAGTGAATAAACGACTCACCTGTACATCCGAACGCACAGCCAGAGTAGCCCATACTACTTGATATCCAAGGCTTGTAATGCCCACACTATATTCGTTTGGAAAGGCAAATATAGTAGGAACAGCCCCAGTAGAGGAAGTAGCTCTTTCAAATAAAAGGCGTTCCGCAGAAAATACAGAAGATGTCACAGGTATTTCGTTAATAACAGGTTTATCTATATTTAATTTTAAGCCATAGAATTATCAGGTTAAAAACTAAGCTGACGCTGTTAGCAAGAATAATTGGCAAGGATTTGAGAGCAATGCCATAGAGCAACCATAAGAATATGCCCGTGTTGAAAGAAATCAGCATAATGTAGGAAACATCTTTTGCTGATTTTGTTTGCCATGTTTTCAACACTTGTGGAAAAAAGGAAAATGTTGTAATTGTGGCAGCAAGCAAGCCTAACACCATCACAAAATCCATAGATCGCACCCTTTTGACAACCCTTTTATTTTATACCCTTGTCTTTCACACCCTTCAGATACAATTTAGCCCAAGCATAACGCTCTATATCTTTTGTCAGTAAGTATTCAACCGTATTTTTTCGGCTATTATCACTTGTCATTGTTTTTAAAATATGCTTAATTTCTCCATCAATTTCTTCAGATTTAGCTCCAAGCATCATAGCTTTTTGAAAGCAGAAGTCTCCTTGCAAATAATTACCCTTATCGTAAAAAATAATTCCTAATAAAATATGAGCGTGATAATTTTCAGAATTACATTTTATTGCTTTTGTAGTAAATATCTCTGCGTTAATTAAATCAAATGTATCTTTGAAAGCAGCACCTTTAGCAAGTAAAATACTCGATTTCAGATGGTTGTCTGAAATTTTTTCTAACTCTATCTTGGTAAGTAAATTTAACGCTCTTTGTGGATCGCCTGCTTTACACCAGTAATTGCTAGCAGTTGAAAGGTGTGATATTTTCTGAGTGCGATCGAATTCTTTTTCATGAAAATTTGCCTCCAAAGTATAATATGCAGTAGCTATCTTTACAGAGTTGGATAAAAGGTCTCTTTCTACAAGATGCGCTACCGATACTGAATCCAGACGCTCTTTTGATTCAAGTTTCAACAATATTTTATAAAATATTTCAAAACTTAATTGATTTGTTGAATCTAAAATACCAAATTTTTTTTTCAACTCTATAAAGTGATGTTGCTGAGCAAAAGTAATAATATCATGGCGATTATTCTTAATCAACCACTCAATTTCTGAAGAACTTAAAGCCCATCCTAGTAGAATTCTTGATTTGAGATTGCGAACATAATTTTCATTAGCTATGGCAATTGTTTCATACAGATGTCGCTCTTTGAGAAACTCTATATCTTCTTCTTGTAAAGCATTATCTATGTCAATTAATTTTAAAACTTTGTACAAGTAACTAGAGGTTGATAATTCATCAATCTGCTCTGCTTTATACTTAATTTTTAGAATAGCAAACTCTCGTTTTTTTTCCAATTCATCAGCTATAGCTATCGTTTCAGTCAAACCGTGCTTCTCCAACCAATTCACTTCCGAGTAAATTAGTTCCTCATTGGTATCTAGTTTTTGTAAAATAAGATACAATCGACTTGCTGTAGAACTATCTGTATATTTATTGGCTTTGTACTTTTCCTTAAGCTGTGCAAAGATAGCCTCTCTTTCGGTTTCTTGTTGCTTAAAAATTGCTATAGTTTCAGCCAATCCATGATTAATCAACCATTCAATTTCAAAATCTTCTAGCCGTGTTTTTGTGTCTAGTTTTTTAAGAATTGTGTGTAATGGATTATAGGGCGATAAGTCATGATATTTGGTTGCGTGATATTTCTCTTTTAACGCCAGAAACTGCTGCTGTAGTTCCATTTCCTCAATCATTATAACTGTAGCAAAAAGCTGATTTGACTTTAACCATTCAATCTCGTCGTGGTTCAGTTGGTTTTCTGCGTTTAGTTTCCACAGAATTGCAAATAGAGGGTTTGAAATATCATTCTTAAAACTATTCCAATAATTGGGAATTTTGTACTGAGACTTGAGGCTATAAAACTCATTTTCAAGTTTTATAATTTCTTCTGCTTTTCGCTGTTCCTCTTTTAAAATATGCTCTACAGTTTCAAAAAGTTTGTGCTCTTTTAACCAATCCAACTCAATTTGAGTGAGTTTAATTCCTAAATCAAGTTTTTGCAAAATAAGATACAGTAAGCTCGAAGGCGCTGAATCTTGATATGCAGTTGCTTGATATTTAGATTTCAGATGCATAAAGTGTTTGACGCGAGCCTGAAATTTTTCGTCCATGTGAAGGTCTAGTACAATATACTTTATAAATTTTGTTATTAATGTTACTATAGCAGCACTGAGTTTAAAAGGATAGAACCTGTATTCCACCTATGCAAAAACCCCGACGTCTTTGAGAAGTCGGGGATATAAGCGATACAGAGTTTTTTATAGGCCGTTTGAGAACATTTGTACTGTTAATTTATGAAACATAAAATTTCTCTACAAAACTTTGCACTGACCGTAATGCTGCAATAAGCGATCGCACAGTACAATTGCCACCATTGCTTCTACCATCGGTACAGCACGAGGTAACACGCAAGGGTCGTGGCGTCCTTTACCTGCTAAAACGGTCTCTTCTCCTTCATTGGTAACTGTTTTTTGTTCTTTTCTAATAGTTGCTGTTGGCTTAAAAGCAACACGCAAAATAATATTCTCACCGTTGGAAATCCCACCCTGAATTCCCCCAGAATGGTTTGTGGTGGTACGAATTTCACCGCTCTCATCAATATAAAATTCGTCGTTATGCTCAAACCCTGTTAACAAAGTTCCTGCAAAACCAGAACCAATTTCAAATCCTTTACTAGCAGGAAGGGACATGACACCTTTAGCAAGCTCGGCTTCCAACTTATCAAACACCGGATCGCCCAAACCTTTGGGTACATTTCGGGCTACACATTCCACGACTCCACCAATGGAATCTCCTTGTCTCCCCGTTTGTTCGATCAGTTCAATCATCCGTTCTGCACATTCAGCATCAGGACAACGAACGATATTGCTCTCAACTTGTTCTAAAGTAACAGTGTTTGGATCGATCGCCGCTTCTAAATCTTTGATGCGCTTGACGTAACCTATGACTTCCACGTTAGCAACTTGGCGAAGAATTTTTTTCGCGATCGCACCTGCAGCGACTCGCCCAATAGTCTCTCGTGCTGAGGATCTACCTCCACCTTGCCAATTGCGAATGCCGTATTTTGCATCGTAAGTTGCATCGGCGTGAGACGGGCGATACTTAACAGACATCTCATCGTAATCTTGAGAACGGGTATCTTTGTTACGCACCAAAATTCCTATTGGTGTTCCCAGAGTTTTCCCTTCAAACACTCCAGATAAAATCTCACAAGAGTCTGCTTCCTTGCGAGGAGTGGTAATCTTACTTTGTCCGGGACGACGCCTGTCCAGTTCTACTTGAATTTCCTCTGTAGAAATTTCCAGTCGTGGAGGACAACCGTCTATAACGACTCCCACACCGCCTCCGTGGGATTCACCAAAAGTAGTAACGCGAAACAAATGCCCAAAAGTATTGCCCATGATGTTGATAATGTACCATCAAGCCTATGGTTTTTACTTACACGTATTCTCTCACTACCAAGAAAGAAATACCACGATCGTCACTTATCCATTTCTTTGACTTTTTTTGCAAATTGTTGCAATTTTAGATTTTAGCTGTCTCTTTCCCAATCGCCAATCATAGATACAGCACGAGGCAAAACACAAAGATTGTGGCGTCCTTATGTCACGCTTACATATAATAGTTAATTTGTCAAGATAAGCAAGCGCGAGAAAATCCTACAACCAAAAACGAAAATATTTCTTTTCTAGTCCCCAATCGCCAATCCCTAATCCCTATTTAAGAAGAACGCCAATTCTCCATTTGCAAATTAGGTACTCTTTGAAATTCTCTCTCGTTAGATGTTACAAGAATATGATGATGAGTTAGTGCTGTTGCTGCAATTAGTAAATCATATGCACCGATAGGAGTACCTGCTGTTTTCAGGATACTTCTAATCTGAGCAGCTTGTTCGGCTTCTGACGCAGCAAAAGATAATGTCGTAATTGAACTTAAGAAAGTTTCGAGCGCCGATTGAATTTTAAGAGCCTTTTGGGGATTAATCGCTAATCCATATTTCACTTCCATTAGTGTTAAGGATGAAATAAAAATATCAACAGGAGAAGTAGATTTTAATCGCTTAAGTGTATTTTCTTCTCCCTTAATAAAATCACTAATTACACAAGTATCTAGTAAATAACCCATCCTTAAAATTCGACTTCTTTAGGCGATAGCAGTTCGTCTCGGTAGGACTCAAAAACTATATTCTCTGTCACACCTTGATACTGCATAATAATTTCCGACCAATGAGTTGGTTTTGTTTCTAAGAAAGTTACAAAAACTCGGCTTTCACTAATGCCTTGTGGTGTTTCAGCAAGTTCGATTTTGCCGTTCTTGTAAATTCCTTCTATAGTTTGCAGCATTATTCTTTTCCTCCTAGCTACATTATAGTTGCTTGACAGCGATTGATTCACCTGTAACACTGAACACTTCTAAAACACATCCTTCTTCATTATTAGCAGGATGAGGAACAAAATCAATTTATGTACTAGGATAAAATAAAGGAAAAAAATTTTGTTGTCGTTATGAGTAACAGGTCTCAACTGCTCGAAGCAATTATAACCCTTCCGGAGGAGCTAGTTGACCAGGCATTATCATTTTTAAGCACGATCGCGATTGTGCTGGAAAAATCAAGGCAATGACTGATTTTTTGAATGAAGACGGTTAATTTTTGGAGAATCGTCTGTTGCGAGTCATGAAGCAAAATACGAAGGGATCGGACTTAGTTTTGTTATGCAGGAATACGGCAGAGGTTGATGTTTACCCTCTGCCGTTCTGCGGTAAAACTAAAGCTAGAATATCAGTTTGTTAGTCATTTCAAACTTGCTTGTAGCTAGATTTTGGCTCTCATCCAAAATCCCAAATCCACGCATCCAAAATCTACCGACCAACACCAATATACTGGAAACCAGCCCGAATCATTGTCTCTGGGTCAAGATAATTACGACCATCAACCATGACTGGATGACTCATAAGTTGAGCCATTTTGGCATAATCTAAGTTTTTGAATTGTTCCCATTCAGTGACAAGTACCAATGCATCACAACCATCAGCAAGTCTTTCAGCATCGGTTTCTACCAATACGCCGCTCAAACCATGACGCATACCTGTTTGGGAAACAATTGGGTCATAAGCTTTCACTTTTGCGCCCAAGCGGTTCAACTGCTCGATAATATTGAGAGCGGGCGCATCGCGCATATCGTCTGTATCGGGCTTAAAGGTTAAACCTAACAATCCAATAGATTTACCTTTAAGAATTTTCAAAGCTTGCTGTAGTTTTTCAATGGCAATTAATCGCTGGCGCTCGTTAACGCTTACAGCTGCTTTCATTAACTGAGCTTCATAACCGTAGTCATCAGCAGTATGAATTAATGCTGCAACATCTTTAGGGAAACAAGAACCACCCCAACCGATACCAGCGTTCAAGAACTTGTTACCGATACGGGAGTCTAAACCGATACCTTTTGCAACTTGAGTCACGTCAGCACCAACGCGATCGCAAATGTTAGCAACTTCGTTAATAAAACTAATCTTAGTTGCCAAGAAAGCGTTAGCAGCATATTTAATCATTTCTGCCGAACTCAAATCTGTTGTCAATACAGGTACTGGAGGTAAAGACGGATCTTCGGCAAATTTGCGCTCAACAATGGGAGTATAGAGTTGTTGCATCAAAGCGAGAGCTCTGGGGCTGTTACCTCCCACAACAATACGGTCTGGGTTGAAGGTATCATATACTGCTGAACCTTCCCGCAGAAACTCTGGGTTACTGACTACATCAAACTCTGCTGTAATTTCAGGCAATTTTTCTAATTCCGAACCACCACCTGCAGTCACAAGTGTTTTTTGACGTTCGGCAATACCATCTAAAACAATCATTCTTACCCAGTCTCCAGAACCGATAGGTACTGTAGACTTGTTAACAATAACTTTATAACCACCGTTTAAGTGAGCGCCAATACCGCGAGCAACTGCTTCAACGTAACGAGTATCGCTTTCACCAGTTGGTAGAGGCGGTGTTCCGACTGCAATAAACAAAATTTCTCCGTGAGCAACGCCTGCAGCCAAATCTGTAGTAAATTGAATCTTTTCTGCGTTAATTGCAGATTGCATAATTTCTGAGAGTCCCGGCTCAAATATCGGTGATTGCCCGGACTTCATAATTTTAACTTTCTCTTCGTTATTGTCTACACAAATAACATCATGACCAATGTGAGCTAAGCACGCACCTGTAACCAAACCAACGTAACCAGTACCTATAACACAAACACGCATTTCGTTTTATTCCTCGTTTTATGGGGTGATTGAAGAAACTTTTCAGTGGGAGCAAAAACTATAAATTTATGGTTCCCAGAGCTAACAGTTTTCTTGCCATTAGCTATTGGCCATTTTTAATGCGCTCGCGAAAATCTTCTACAGTCAGTTTTAACCCCTGTTGCAAAGGAACGCTAGGTTCCCAATTTAACCAAGTTTTTGCTCTTGTAATATCAGGGCGGCGACGACGTGGATCGTCAGAAGGTAGTGGCTCAAACTGAATTTTTGCGTCAGGGTTAACTAAGTTTTGCACCGCTTGGGCTAACTCCAGAATTGTATACTCATCAGGATTTCCCAAATTCACTGGACCGACGTATTCGTTATTCATCAGACGCATCAGACCGTCTACCAAATCAGAGACATAGCAAAAACTGCGGGTTTGCGAACCCTCTCCATAAACAGTCAGAGGAGTTCCCCGCAATGCTTGAACCACAAAGTTGCTAACGACCCGACCGTCATTTTCCAGCATTCGAGGTCCGTAGGTGTTAAATATTCTGGCAACACGGACATCTACTTTGTTTTGTCTGTAGTAATCAAAAGCCAAAGTTTCTGCAATGCGTTTTCCTTCGTCATAGCAAGAGCGAATTCCAATAGGATTCACATTACCCCAGTACTCTTCACTTTGAGGATGAACGTTTGGATCTCCGTATACTTCACTTGTTGAAGCTAACAAAAATCTTGCTTTGACACGCTTAGCCAACCCCAACATATTCAACGTACCCATCACGTTGGTTTTAACTGTTTTTACGGGATTGTACTGGTAATGTACTGGGGAAGCAGGACAAGCCAAATGGTAAATTTGATCGACTTCTAATCTAATTGGCTCGGTGATGTCATGACGGATCATCTCGAAATATGGGTGATCCAACCATTTCAGGATATTACGTTTGTGTCCTGTATAAAAGTTGTCAAGGCAAATCACTTCATGTCCATCGGTTATTAACCGATCGATAAGATGGGAGCCAATAAACCCAGCACCGCCTGTTACCAAAATTCTCATAGTTTACCAGTTACTAACAAATGTTTGCTTTCTTCGCTTGCGCTTGTACTTAGATTACCCAGGCTTTAAACAAAAATACAGCAAAAGAAATATGCTTTTTTCGAGAGTTCTGGATGGATGTAGCTAGTTGCCCCTGGATGAGCGCTTGTTATCTGTGTACTCGCGGGTCTTAACAAGACATAAAAAAAATAACAAACATTGTCTGCTTGTTGTTAGTGTTTAACCTAGATTTTACAAACTCTTTATAAAAGTAAAGTTTGTTAACGTATTTGTCACGAATATTGAACGCTGATTACACAATCCCCTCAGACATGGCTGCTGTGGTTGTCGGAACATTAGCCGGTACAGCTGCTGTTTGAGTGCGTTGGGGTTCTCCAAGCATGACGATGGAACAAGTGAGTTGATTAGCCAATTGAGTGGTGACATCACTAATTGCTAACCTATCGGGGCTAGTACGATTGCGGACAAAAGGCAATACGACTAAATCAAATAATCTAGCTGCCTGTAAAATTGCTTGAGCGGTATTCTCATGAGCTAGAATCTGAATCTCTGGCGGGTTTGGTGTCCCAAGTTTAGATATAGTGAGCGAGAGTTGCGATCGCCGCCAAGCAATTTTACTTGAACTGGTACGACGTTCGCAAACATTCAGCACGGTCACTTGTGCTTGATTTGCTTCTGCTAAAATTTGGGCAAACTGTACCGATTGTAAAGAAGGTGGCGTCAAATTTTCTAATGGAACTAAAATCCTTTGAATTTTACTTGGTGAATCAACCAAACGAGTGACAGCTACCGGGCAATGAGAAGACCATAGAACGCTATCAATGACATTACCAAACAAACGTGCTTTTAACCCAGTCCGTTTACCCCAACCCATGACAATCAAACTTGCTTTTTGTTCTCGAGAAGCCCGACTAATTCCGTGAGCAAAAGCATCGTCTATTCGCATTAAGGGTTGAGCCTCAACACCCATAACTTTACTCAGTGCTGTTGCTTTTGCTAACAACCTTTGACTTCGTTGAACGGAGGCTTCCACGTGCGGAGCATCCATATGAGCAAAAGCCGTTGCGATCGCGAGGGGGACAATCTTACCATGTGTTTGCCGTGCCAGCAGTACCGCCATTTCAATCAGGTGTTGCTGTGTTTGGGGATTGTACACGGGGACTATAATGGTATACTGACTTTCTCGTTCCTCTGACTTTTGCTGAGGAGGTACAATTGGCTTCTGCTCTTTGCACGGTGGAGAAGTTAAACCTACAGCTGCGCGATTCGTTATCAGCGGTCCCAGTATTGAAGTCAACAGCATCAAAATAATAATGCTGTTTAGAATCTGAATATTTAGCAATTTAGCTTGATAACCAACCAGTGCTGCTGCTAACGTCGTTCCTACTTGCGGTATTGACAGCGACCACATTGTCATGACTTCTTGCCAAGTGTATCGGTAAGTTACCTTTGCTAAAAAAGCCGCGATAAATTTAGCGATCGATAAACCAACAACAATCAGAACCGTTAACCCTAAAGTCTTAAAATTGGTTGTCAAAGAAGGTAAATCGACCTGCAAACCCAGATTCACAAAGAAAATCGGAATAAATAATACATTGCCAATGAATAATACCTTATCTTTAGCCGGACCTTCTCCCACTGTTTCATTAACAGCCAAACCAGCTAAGAAAGCTCCGAAAATCTTGTCCACGCCAACGATCTGCGATCCTACAAAAGTCACAAATACAGCAAGAATCACAAATAAAAATTGATTTCCTTCCTCATCCCCCGAGCGGCGAAAAAATTCTTTACCCAACCAATCAAAACCTACTAGAACGACAATTGAGTAGACAATTAAAGAACTAATTAATCCAACCACTAAGTTATAGTTAAATTGCTCGGCTTTATGAACGGCTAAGCTAATCGCCAAGACTAGTAAAGCACCAAAATCAGTAACAATAGTGGCTCCGACAGTAACAGCTACAGCTTCATTATTGACAACACCCAAACGACCAATCATGGGATATGCAACCAAAGTGTGGGAAGCCAATAAAGAGCCAATCAAAATAGCCGCATTCCAATCAAAGTTAAAAATTCGCCCTATAGCAGTTCCTACTAGTAAAGGAACTATAAATGTAAAAAATCCGAATCCCAACGAACGATTTTTTACCCGATGAAATTGTTGTATATCTACTTGTAACCCCGCCACAAACATCAGGTAAACTAACCCAATATATGAGAGTAAATTTATGACGGCAGAATCTTGACGCAAAATATTGCAGCCATGAGGTCCGAGGACTAACCCAGCAAGAAGCAATCCTACTAATCCAGGCAATCGCAGCCGCTCAAACAGGATTGGTACAACTAAAATGACTACCAACAGAATAGCAATGGGAACAATAGGTTCCTTGCTAAGAACTTGGAAAGCGGGTTCCAAAGCAAGAACTTGTAATGTGAGTTCCATAGGTAGGACGCAGAAATGGCAATAGAGGAGCTTCGAGCGAAGTGTCTCTTATTTATTAAAACTTAACAATTTGCAAATTTACCCTGAAAAGAAATAAAAATTTTCCTTACACTACCCAAACGATTATCTAAAAACTAACTACCTATGGGTGGATTTGGCTTAAGATAAATCGCAGGCGATCGTAATCCTCTTTAAGCAGTACACTGAGAGTACGTCCTGCTTTTACAAGCCATTGTCTGTCGGCTTTGCGTAGCTGATATACATCTCTAATAGCCGCTGCAGTTAGAGAATCTACTGGAGCACCACTGATAGAAAGCAATGTCTGTAAAAAATCAAGTTCTTCGGTGAATTTAATTATCTTTTCCGGTTCGCAGCGATAAACTGCTTGATGGATTTGAGGTGGACGAGGTGGTAGATATTGGTAAATTCTACCGCTAACAAACGTATCATTTCCCGGTTGTTCAAACCCCACAATTGCAGCCCGAAACTCGGTTTTAAGCATAGCAAAAATTTGAGGTTGCTCCGAGCGCAAGTCTTCTAGTGACAGACCCAACGCTACTGCTCGATGCACCGAATCTATGGGCATAGTTGTCACATGATAGACAACGCCATAAATTTGATTCCCGGATTCTTCATCCAAAGAACGAACCCAGCTACCAAAAGGAGGCATTGAGGGAAAACTTAAATCATCAGGTTCCAAACACTGAGCTAAAAACTCGCAAGTTGACGTTTCTATCACCTCAGCAATATGGTTGGGATGACGATTGCTTCTATCAAACTGTGGTAGGGGAAGGCGCATAAGACAAGGATGAAGGGTAAAGGATAAAGGATAAAAGACGGAGGATAGGAAGTTTTATACTTTATCCTTCATACTTCATCCTTCATAGTTTTACTTTTTCTTTCGTGCTGTTGTTTCTACAAGTTCCAACTCTGAAAGACGAAATGTAATTAACTTATCCCAATTACCACCTTCAAATAGGACAGCTACTTTTCCATCACTCACCCGTTGCACGAGACCTTCATAGCGATAGTAAGTATCTGCGGGATTCTTGACACGAACAGTTGCTCCAGGCAGAAGAATCATCGTTTTTACCCTTGCTTGCTCCTACCTCTAGCTTATACTAAATTGCTAATGGCTAATGGCTAATTGCTAATTGTTCTTTTATTAGCCCGTCTTCCATCAGCACCAAGCCAGCCATTAGCCACTACCCATTAGCCAAAATTAATACTTCTGTCGCTGGCGGAAATTGGCAACCGACTCAACAAGTCCCAAAGCAATAAAGTTTTTCAGCATGGCAGAACGTCCGTAACTCATCCAAGGGAGAGGAATTCCCGCCACTGGTGCTAAACCAACAGTCATGCCAATGTTGACAACCATTTGGAACACGATCATGGATAACACACCTATGGCCAAGAGCGAACCAAAATTATCTTTAGAAGTTTGAGCAACGTGTAGCAGGCGTTGACAAACCAAACAAAAGACAAAGAGAATGACCAAGCAGCCAATAAAACCAAATTCCTCACCTACAGCTGAGAAGATAAAGTCTGTGTGCTGTTCCGGAACGAAATTTAACTGAGTCATGGGACCTTTAAAAAGACCCCATCCCCACCATTCACCAGCACCAATAGCAATACGGGACTGGATGAGGTGATATCCTGCTCCCAAAGGATCGTGTTCGGGGTTGACAAATACGGTTAATCGGTCTTTTTGATATTCTTTTAATACGTGATTCCACGCAAAAACACCCAACTCCCCTCCCAAAAGATTGAGAGACAAAGCACCTATACCGCCAAGCCCGTATCGCCGCCAAGGAAGAGTTAAAAAACCAAGCAATCCCATGGCAAACGACCATAGCAAGCCCAAGGGTGTCAAAGTGAAATCACCAAATAACGCTATGGAGAAAGGCCAGTGTATGCCAAATAGAATACCTGCAAAAATAGGGGAAACTAGCAGTATCAACCAACCGGGGTTAGCGTTTGCCCAATACAACATCCCCAAGACGATCGCACCAAATAC
The DNA here is from genome assembly GCF_000760695.4 of Tolypothrix bouteillei VB521301. Taxonomy (GTDB): domain Bacteria; phylum Cyanobacteriota; class Cyanobacteriia; order Cyanobacteriales; family Nostocaceae; genus Scytonema; species Scytonema bouteillei_A. The sequence continues at coordinate 4,407,782 of NZ_JHEG04000001.1, forward strand.
AAGAGATGTTGCTAAATCTGGTTGCAAAAACACCAAAGCCCAAGGCACTGCGGTAATTCCTAAAGCTCTAATAACATTATCTAAATTAGAAGCAGTGCGTTTGTGTAACATCACTGCTAAGGTAATGATTAAACCTATTTTGGCGAATTCTGAAGGTTGTACGTTAAAGCCCGCAACGCTAATCCACCGCTGTGCGCCTTTAGCACTGTGACCAACCAGCATAACTGCAATCAAGCTAGCGTTTGTTATGGCGTATGTTATCCAGTGCAACTGAATTAGGTTCTCATAACGGCATCTAGAAATGAAAAGGGCTAGGATGAGACCGATACCGCCCATCAGCCAATGCCACCACCAGTCCGTGAGACCCTGGTTCAACTCTGTACTGCGGATCATGACACCGCCAAATACGGTCAGGGCTACTGGTAATACAAATAACAACAAATCTACTTGTTGCCACGGTTTAAACCAATACTTCCAGCGAACTCTAGGAAGCGAACGTTTTAACAACATTGTGGAATTTTTAAATATTTTGAATTAATTATTCGCTATTTATGTTGCTTCAACCAGACAAATTTTGACAATTTTTAGGTCAAAGCAGCAACTGATACTTTACCCGCAATAGCAAGAGCGATCGCACTTAAAGCTTTAGCACTTGCTGAGCCTGGATCGGAAACAACAATGGGAATACCACTATCACCACCAATTCTGGTGGAAATTTCTATAGGTACGCATCCTAGTAACGGTACCCCCAATTCAGCCGCAGTTTTAGAACCACCCCCAGAACCAAAAATGTCATACTGTTTATCTGGCATATCTGGTGGGATAAAGTAGCTCATATTTTCTACTATTCCCAAAATTGGCACATTCATTTGCTGGAACATTCGCAAGCCCTTACGAGCGTCCAATAGTGCTACAGTTTGTGGAGTAGTGACAATAACTGCCCCTGCCATTGGAACTGCCTGTGCTAGTGTTAGCTGAGCATCACCCGTTCCGGGAGGCATATCTACAATCAAATAGTCTAACTCTTCCCACTCAACTTGGTAGAGAAATTGGCGAATGACGCCATTCAGCATCGGTCCGCGCCAAATAACGGGTTGATCCCGGTCAATCAAAAATCCCATAGAGACGAGTTTGACACCATGATTGAAAGCAGGTTCTAGAATTTCTCCTTTTGGTGTTGACCTTACAACCATTTCAGCATCACCAAGACCTAGCATAGTGGGATCGTTAGGACCGTAGATATCGGCATCAAGCAAACCAACTTTTGCTCCTGTCTGTGCTAACGCAACCGCTACATTAACGGCAACTGTACTTTTACCGACTCCTCCCTTACCACTAGAAACTGCAAGAATATTTTTGACACCTGGAATTCCATTGCGATCGGGTAAACTTTTTTGCTGGGGTGTTTCTGCTGTCACCTCTACAGAAACATTTGTGACACCCGGTAGCTGCTTAACCGCTTTTTGACAATCTTCAACAATAAATTCACGCAAAGGACATGCAGGAGTTGTCAGTACTAAAGTAAAGCTAACCTGACCGCCATCAATTTTGATGTTGCGAATCATATTCATTTCAACCAGACTTTTGCGGAGTTCTGGATCTTGTACCGGACGCAACACTTCTAAAACTGAGTGAGAATCGAGCACGTCATACATAGTCTTTGTTTGCCTTATTGTTGCAACAATTTTTTACAAAAAGTTCTTGTCTATTTAGAATCTTAACTTTATTGGGGAATTGTTAGTTGTTAGTTGTCGATTGTTAGTATTTTTATACTACTAACCACCAACCACTAACAATTCACTAAAAATCAAAACAACTATCCTTGATAGACTTTGTTTGTCCTGACACCTCAGCCGCTTCAACTAACGCTCTTGCAACACGATCTGCATAAGGGCGGGAAAACGACCAAATCAGAGGTGAGAGCCAACCGCGTAATGTCACCGAGTAAGATAAACAAGTTCCACAGACACTAGACTCAATTTTGTAAGTAACTCGTTCCTCCACTCCGGGAATAGCTAGCACTCGTATACTCAATAATTCTCTAGGATTCACACTCTCCACAAAAATCCTAATAGGAATGGGAGACAAACGCGTAACTGCTTGATAAATTAAACCGGGTTTTGGAACTAAGCCATAGGGGACGTTAGTACTTTTAAGTAGTGGATGCCAAGAAACATCCGCTATATCCACCACTTTTTGCCATAATTCATCTACAGAAGCAGAACTGATCTCTCGATACGTTCGCACCAGAGAAGCGCAAAACAGACGACGTTTGCGATGGACGAATTTGGATAAACAACTTAGCATCTTCCTAGTAGTCCTCCTCGCTACACGCTACAACTGGTAACTTTGACACAGTGAACATCTGCTCTGTCGTTAAACTTCGCATTTAACTTTCTCAAAATTTCCCTATAGATAGCAAGCCATCTGAAGAATGAAGTATGAACGACAAAGGCGTTTGCCAAATTGTCGAAACAATACTTAAACTTTACGCAACCACAAATAAGTTGAGAAAAATAAACAAACATACAAGCTTACACGCATTTGAGAGAAAATAACTAAACTGTAGTCATGCCAAACACTTGTATTAGAGTTTATGTTGACCAACGCCCAAATCCCAACTTTACCAGTAGAAACCACACAAACCCTGCCGGCTGACGCTAAAACCAGAGTCAGTCAGTTTATGAAACAGTTACAAGACCAAATTTCTCAAACGTTGGCAGAACTCGATGGCATGGGACAATTTCACGAGGACTCTTGGGAACGCCCAGAAGGTGGCGGCGGACGCTCTCGTGTCATGCGTGAGGGTGCAATATTTGAACAAGGCGGTGTAAATTTTTCGGAAGTTTGGGGTTCTCAATTGCCGCCCTCTATCATAGCTCAACGTCCAGAAGCGGCAGGGCATGGTTTTTATGCCACAGGTACTTCAATGGTGTTACATCCCCGCAATCCTTATGTGCCAACAGTTCATTTAAATTACCGCTACTTTGAAGCGGGACCTGTGTGGTGGTTTGGAGGCGGAGCAGATCTCACACCATACTATCCTTTTGCTGAAGATGCAGCACATTTTCACAAAACACTCAAGCAGGCTTGTGATGCAAATTCTCCAGATTATTATCCGGTGTTTAAGCGTTGGTGTGACGAATATTTCTACCTCACACACCGGAAAGAGACACGCGGTGTTGGCGGATTATTTTTTGATTACCAGGATGGACGGGGAGCTTTGTATCGGGGTCCCCATAAAGATAGTGCGGCTGCTGTTTGCAGCAACGAAATTGGGGAATTAGCACCCCGCAGTTGGGAGCAACTTTTTGCTTTTATACAAGATTGTGGGAACGCTTTCCTACCATCCTATTTGCCAATTGTGGAAAGGCGACACAAAATGGAATACGGCGATCGCGAAAGGAATTTTCAACTGTATCGCCGGGGAAGGTACGTAGAATTCAATTTGGTATATGATAGGGGCACAATTTTCGGGCTGCAAACCAACGGACGCACCGAGTCTATCCTGATGTCACTTCCACCCCTGGTGCGCTGGGAATACGGCTATCAACCCGAACCCAATTCTCCTGAAGCGGAGTTATACGAAACGTTCCTCAAACCGCAAGATTGGGCAAACTATTCTAATTCGTAATTCGTAATTCGTAATTCGTAATTAATCAAGAATTGCGAATTACCCCAATCCCCAATGCCAAATTAAGTAAGTTAAACTACTAAAGGTAAGCACCTAGCAAAAATAATGACAGAAAGATCTGTAGCTTTGTCATATAGAGCTAGGGCCAGCGATAGTCCACTTTACTTGAAATGAGAGGATGTTTGAGGAGTGCTAAGGGGAGACTCAGTGATTCATATCGATCAGCAAACTTATACAACTCAAGATGGAAATACGGTTATCGTTCTGACACCATCAGGACGACTTGATATCACTACAGCTTGGCAATTTCGCTTGAAGTTGCAAGAATGTATTTCCAAACTAAGCCGCCATGTGGTGGTTAATCTCGGTCAGGTCAATTTTATTGATAGTTCTGGGTTAACATCCTTAGTCGCCGGAATGCGTGATGCTGATAAAGTCAAAGGTAGTTTTCGGATTTGTAACGTCCATCCAGAAGCCAAACTCGTGTTTGAAGTTACTATGATGGATACTGTTTTTGAGATATTTGAAACTGAAGAGGAAGCCTTGGAAGGCGTACCTCGCAGTATCGCTAGTTAAATGCGTAGATTTTCGATTCAAATCTAAAATCCAAAATCAAAATTAAAACTGTTCTCGTTTATTGTAGCGATAAGGTCCTAAAATTGCACCCCAAGTAGCTTTTCCACTGCTCGGGTCAATCCCTTTGTCAAAACTCATAAATCGATCTTCAGTAGATTCAAAACCCAAAGAGATTTGTATAGTACTGCCACCATAAGTAAAACTGCAAAGAGTGTTTGCTGGTGGAGTGGCAGTAAACTTATAGCTATTAGGGGCTAAAGTATCCTGTTTGACATCTAATACGCAGCTTGGCAGCAATTCTAATTGGTCATAAGTGAGCCTATTGAGTAAATCGGGGTTGCGACCGGCACCTAGTAGAGCGGTGGGATTTTTAGGCATATAATATTGCGCTTTTAGGGGTGCATGAGTATTTTGTCCTTCGGTAAGACGTAAAATTCTCTGACGGTAAGGTTTATCAAGTTGGACAATATTGGCCTGTTCGGCAAAAATGGTGACGCTATCTTCTTGAAAAAGAGGCACTTTTCTATGCCACAGGCGCAAATGAACGTACCAAGCAGGATCTGCAAGAGCTTGTTCTCGATTATCAAACTCACCAAGAAGATAGCGAGCAAGGGTCAGTAGTGGTTGCGAGACAGTCATATTGTGTAGAAGCAAACAGCTATCGATCCCGAATTTTAGACCAGTTTGATACAAAGAGAAAACCCGAACTTGGCAAAGTTGCCCTAAAGCGAGAGAATAAAAATACGTCGCCCTTATAATTATGCTTTGTGAATAACGTCCGTACTGTCTCTGATACTAAGCGAACTTTCTACAACCTTCATACCCGCCCGATAAATACTATCTACCGTCGGGTTGTGGAAGAGTTAATGGTGGAAATGCATTTGCTGTCAGTCAATGTAGATTTTGGCTATGAACCAATTTATGCCCTGGGCGTCGTTACAGCCTTTGAGCGTTTTATGCAAGGCTACCAGCCAGAACGGGATAAGGAGTCGATTTTCAACGCTCTTGTGCGAGCGTTAGAAGAAGATCCGCAGCGTTACAGACAAGATGCTCAAAGATTACAATCTGTAGCGAAAAGTTTACCACCTTCGGAATTAATTGCGTGGTTAAGTCAACAAACGCATTTAGACAGGGATGCCGAGCTTCAGTCCTCGCTGCAAGAAATTTCCAAAAATCCAGCTTTTAAGTACAATCGCTTGTTTGCGATTGGAGTTTTTTCTTTACTGGAATTGTCAGACCCAGAACTTGTAAAAGACCAAAAGCAACTTACCGAAGCACTGAAAAAAATTGCTGATGGATTGCATCTATCTGATGACAAACTCAGTAAAGATTTGGAAATTTACCGTTCTAACTTAGACAAAGTGACTCAAGCACTAGCAGTGATGTCTGATTTGCTCTCAGCCGACCGCAAACGAAGAGAACAAAGAAGTCAGCAGTCTAGTACTAGTTAGTCATGAGTCGTGAGTCGTTAGCAGTTAGTGGTTCTTAGCTACTAACGACTTGCAAATTTTTAAACTCCTAACAAATGGTAGATTAAACTACTGAGAATAGAGAGCGTAAGAGCTCCTAAAATAGCGCTTCCCGCACCGTAACGCAGGCGGAAACCCGGTACTAACCGAGCTGCAATCCCAAAACTGACAACAGAGATAATAAATGTGAAGAAGCTCGATAACAAATTAAAAGTCAGAAAGTTGGGAACGGCAAATACAAGGCGTAGAAGTGGTCTGACAACTGCTGTTACAATTCCCAGAACGGCTGCGGAAATAAAAGCTTTTTCTGGTGAGTCAATTTCAACTCCAAATGGCAGCTTGCTAACAACAAATAAGCCAATGGCTGTTACCAGCCAAACAAGTAATAATGCCCCGATATTCATTACCACAACCTCTTAGCAAATGTAACTGGCAATGCTCCCTTTGGAAGTTACCCAAAAGGCGATAAGTGACGCTTAACGGCTATACAGCCGGATCGCATCACAAGGATTTCGATCTATTGCTTAACAAAGCCTGACATGAAATCAACAATTTGTAAGTTAGCAGAAATCTTTCTTTGACTGATATTTAATTTAGATCTCTTTAACTTTCACGCTCGTTCCCAGGTGAAGCCTGGAAACGAGAATAGGGCGGGCTATTCCCACCCTACAAATCCCGTATTCTGCATGCATTCCTACCTATTTCGAGCAGGATTCGGTTTTCCACCCGCAGGTACTTGAGGTAAGGAAGAAGAATTTCCAGATGGATTCACAGGAGTAATACTCCCTCCGGAAGGAATTTGGTTTGGTGCAGGTGGAGGATTAAACAGATCTGGGGTAACAGTATTTGGTAAACTTCCTCCCGGTACATTGGGATTATTTGGAAAAGAGGGAGAAGTCGGTACATTGGGATCTGTTGATTGACCTGAAGTACTGGGAATAATTCCCAAAGAAACGCGATCGCCTCCCACAGATCGCAATAGATCTAACATTTCGATAACATCGTTATAGGTTGCAGATCTAGAGGCATTGAGAACAAAAACCCCTTGTGGGTTCTTTTTGATATAGTCCTCTAAAGCGGACTTCAGTTGTTCGCGATCGATAGGCTGTTTTTCTACGTAAGTTTGACCAACAGCATCAATAGTCACAGGTAATATGTCCCGTCCTGCTTGCGATACGACACCAGCAGCAGATGTACCCGTTTTAGCTTTGGGTAAATCGATGTTAATAGCCTGCTGTCGAGTAAATTGCAAAGCAGCCAAAATAAAGAACGTCAAAATACAAAAGATGACATCAATGAGGGGAAGAATTTGAATTTGAGCTTCTTCAACAGGGTTATGTAAGTTAATTTTCATTTTATAAATCTCATGGTTATTAGGGCTTTTTATCAGCTATCGTTTGGTCTTGGAAGATCCGACTCTAATGGTGGTTCGGGAGTTTCAGTCAGACGACCTCTACCTTTTTTTCTGGGGGAGTTCAACCTATCTTGAGAATCTCGGATCGTACCCTGAGGGAGTGCCAAAGGGTCAGGTGCCATTTCTGCGTAGTTGGGAGGTGACTGACGGTACAGCAACTCCAACTCATTACCTGCTTTATGAAAAACCTTGATTTGGTTAACAACAAGACCTTGGAAAAGACGATAAAACACTAAACTTGCTATAGCAACAATCAAACCAAATGCCGTGCTAATGAGAGCTTGACCAATACCTGCAGGGACATTTGCTGTAGCTTCAGTACCTAAATCCCCAATTCGTAAATCTCCAAGAGAGCGGATCAAGCCCAAAACTGTTCCTAACAATCCTAATAATGGAGCTAGGGCAATGACAGCTTCCAACATTTTCTCTCCTCGTCGCATCCCAGCCAATTCATCTTCAGCTGTTGCTTCTAAAGCCAATCGAAAAGTTTCTGGATCGTTTTTCATTAAGCGTAAGGGAGCATAGAGAAATCTTCCCACGGGCTGGTCGATTCTCTGTTTGGCAATTTCACGCGCCTCTCTCCAATCAGTTTGGGCTGCATACAATACGCGCTCCACAATTTGCTTTTCTTGGTTTAATATCCGCAACCAGAACCACAAGCGCTCGAAAATGACACTTAAAGATAGAATCGATAGGGCAAGCAGTGGCCACATTGCCGGACCGCCCTTTTGAAACAGATCTAAGATATCCACAGTTTTCGCTTCCTCCATCCAAGGATAATGTATCTATGCCCAAAGCACTTTTATTTTAGAGATTAATGTACAACTTCAATAACTTGTTGTTAACATCAACGCTCGACACTGACATGTGGTGTAGCATATTCCAGACTAATTAGGACGGTTATTCCCACAGGAAGTTTAGGGCATATCTTGCCAGAATTAAAGGTAACTGGAGGATAAAAAAATGAATTTTTCCATTCAATCAGTTTATAGCTGGTATCGCAATACACTACGCAACCCAAAATACCGTTGGTGGATCGTTTTAGGAACTCTACTTTACGTCGTTAGCCCATTTGATATTGCTCCGGACTTTATTCCGGTTTTGGGGGAACTAGATGATGTAGTCATCTTAACTCTGCTGGTTTCCGAGGTATCCCAAATACTGATCGAAGGCTTTAAAGTCCGTCAAACCAAAGATGGGGTTCAAGCAGCAACTACGGCAGAAAATCCTACTTCTACTACAGAAACAATCGATGTCGATGCTGTTTCTGTTAAATAGTGCCTCTGACAGGGTAAAAATTCCGCAAACCTTCCTTTGACTTATGCTTGGAATAGCATCGCTCGAAGGAGGGATATTTTTTTGTTATTGGACGATGAGGCATTGTCTCCCATAGGATTATGCAAGAGTATAATTATGGAAATGCGATCGCCTATGAACAAGCGCCAAATTATCGGACTGTTGCCTGCTGGCGGACAAGCAAAGCGAATTTCTCCTTTACCACTGAGTAAAGAATTATATCCTATTGGCTTTCAAGACTTCGGGAATCAACAGGATTGCCGACCGAAAGTAGTTTCTCAATATCTGTTGGAAAAAATGCAACTGGCAGGTATTGAGAAAGCATATTTTATACTACGCCCTGGTAAGTGGGATATTCCGGCTTATTTTGGTGATGGCACTATGCTTTCCATGAACTTAGGTTACCTGATAATGGGTTTACCATATGGAGTTCCTTTCACTTTGGATCAAGCATATCCCTTTGTTCAAGATGCCATCATTGCTTTAGGCTTTCCTGATATTTTGTTTCAACCCGAAGATGCTTTTACACGGATACTCTCGCGTTTGGAAATGAGTGGTGCGGATGTCGTCTTAGGATTATTCCCCACACATCAACCTCATAAAGCGGGAATGGTTGATTTTGATAATATGGGTAGAGTACATCTCATTGTCGAAAAACCCAGGCGATCGCAACTGCGTTATATGTGGGGTATTGCAGTTTGGACGCCAGCTTTCACACTATTTTTACACGAGTACCTCATACCTCTTAAAGCAAAAAGTAACCTTTTGTCACAGCTACCAGAAATACCTATTGGCGATATTATTCAATCTGCTATTGAAAAAGGTTTTCACGTGGAAGCAGAAGCTTTTACCGATGGAACTTATTTAGATATAGGAACACCAGACGATTTAGTCAAAGCCGTGCATAAATTTAGTAGTTTTACAAATGGGTAAACCAAATAGGATGATACCAGAAATAATGGATAAAGGCTTGGCATAGTACGGGTAGGAACACCAGATGATTTAGTCAAAGCCGTGCTATATTTAGTAGTCTTACAAATGGATACGCTGAGTAGAGGCGGCTCTTAAAAAACCGCCCGCGCTACATTGTTATGACAAAAGAAGTTGCTGCAATTGGTCTAGGGAGTTCATTGTTTTAATTGCCTGTTGAATGCGCTTTAACTTTTCCAAATCAGTAATTTGAGAGATTTGTGGCATCAATTGCAAGCCCTCATTACCAAATTTGATTTCCAATCCTAGTTCAATTCCAGAGATGATTCCTCTACGTTCCCCACGTGCTTCCCCACGTGCTTCCCCACGTGCTTCCCCCTCTTGTAGTATTTGCTGATACCAGGGTGATTCTCTTAAAACCGCCATATCCCACCTCATGATTTGTTGTACTACCGCACTATCTAGTACGAGGCTAGCAAAAAATGCTAATACCGTTTCTAACTGATTTAATTCCTCGTTGTCTCGCAATTGTCGCAAAGCTTGTTGAATTGTTGATTCTTCAGATCCGCCTTTCAGAATTGGCACAAATGGCAGCAATGCAGGTAGTGGTTGCTCGAACACTATACTTACATCTACTTCCCACAGATTAATAACACGATAGTCTTGGCGAGCTTGTAATCCTGCAAAGCTCGACTCATAACGATTGGCAATTGCAGTATCGTCTTCTGTGTTTTTAAGAATATTAATCAGTACGGGATACGTCAGTAAATTATATTTTTCTTCTGCAAGGGCGGTATAAGCCCGCATCCGTTTAGGCATATTGGACTTGTAGCGCAGTTGTATCTCATTCAGTATGAGAAATTCTCCATATTCTGGGCTTTCAGCACGAATTAACACATCGCTTTCGCGGCTAATCCATTGAAATTCTGAGTTGAGAACTTCTTTTGTAACGATGTTAGGGAGTTGAGTCACCCATTTGACCCAATTATTTGGTGTCAGACTGATTAACTTTTTAGTGCTGATATCAGCAGATTTCGGCATGGATAGAACAGTTTTGTTGTTTCAATAACTGAATTGGATATTTTATCAGTAAATGTGCTGAAAAATGCCTCCCATTCATTGTTGTCGTAGTTTGAAACTCAACAAATTTTTGTTCAGTAACCATTTAGATAGGTGTGTTGATGTCCAAAATTCAACGCTTTATTGAAACGGTTAATCAATCCTTGAACGATGCGCGGATCTGTAGTTTGGAGTCCCACTTCGCGCTCACTGCTATATGTACCTGATGTGAGCGATGCGAAAGACTCAAGAGGAAGAGGAAAGGGAAAAAAGGCTACAGTCGTTCAGACTAGATTAGTCCGCCTGTGCAGACTTCATTTCTGTAGCCGCGATTTCCAAATTGCTAGGCTAAAAGGGGGTGAGAAACAGTTTCCCAACCCCCCGAGCACAAGAATTAAGCTGCCAAATCTTGACCGAATTCAGTCAAGAAGCGGAACGCCTTCACAATATAGCTGGCACATTCTCTAGGAGATGTGTTGTAAAACGATCGCCACGCACTGGCTTTGTCCTCATCATAGCGATCGCGTCTGTCGTGATGATTGTCCAACCACGCCAACCGGACTGCGTGACCGATTAACACATCCAACACGATGTATTCTTCAATTTGCAAGCTGGGGTTGCTAGATGCGATCGCAGCCAATTCCATCAATGTTTCAATACATACCTGCCTGTACTCAGGAGCTTCTATTTTATTCAACAGATGCTCGATTTGGAGAGCAAAGTTCTTTTCTCCTGGTGTCATTTCTGACAGAATTTCTTCACTATCTAAACGATTGCGTCGCTCCAATTTATCGCCAATCACCAATCCCTTACAATGTTCCATCACCAACCAAACCTGCTTAAAAAAGTCTTTAGGCACGCGCCCGGTTGTTCCTTCGGCTTGACGAAAACGCCGCCAACCACCTAATGGTATATCTTCTACTTCATCAATTAAAGTTGGTAGCACTACCCAATCAATATCACTTTCTTTTTGTTTGACGTGTAATGATTCTTGTTGACGTAACAAATTGCTCATACTGGAGTATTCATACAACACCTGACGCACTCTTGCCACCACCTCAAAAGGCGAAAGCTGCATCAAATGTTCGTAAGCTTCATCCTGAGTGACATCTAACTCCCGTGCCAATTCACTAGTAATCAGTAATATAATATACCCGATCCTGAGTGTGAGTAGCCCTTGGAAAAGTTCTGGTTCTGCTTTAATCAAAGCACTCAAATAAATGAGAATTTCTTGAGTGAGAACGCGATCGCGAATATCCTCTCGACAAAAGTCATTAATTTTCTCAACAATTTCACTATGAGACAATGGAGTCGTAATGAGTGAATCTTCGCTGTAAGCCTTACCAACAGCAATTTGCTTGCCACGGACTAAAATACTCGTTACCACATCCGACAAACCGATATCATTCATTTGTCGCAATCCAGCGGCGCGACGGACAACTGCCCAAAGCCCTGCATCTCCTGCTTTTGTATACACTTCATCTAACAAATCGCCCACAGTGACCGGACGCCCCGGTCCGCCAAAACCAGTATCAAACTCTAAACCTTGCAAACGAGTCAAAGTCTGTAACAACTCTATCTGTTCGTAAAGATTTTCTGACGCTCGCAAGGCAACAAGCAACAACCCAAGATCGGTTTCGCACTCCACCTGAAACTCTCGAATGTGTCCCAACTGCCAATTTTTCTGTGGATTGTACACTAAATAAGAACAGCGAGGTGTAGCATTTTGTACTGATGATTGAGAAAACTCGAAATCTTGGAGAACATCAATCCTTTGAGTGGCTGCAGTAAGCATCAACTGATTGAGCCGCCCTAATTTTACCCGTACACCATTACAAATACCGTCCTTTAGTTCTTGTATCAAGGACAGTAATGCCTCACTCCCTGTTTCTAACATGGTGTGAGTCAGCATTAAAGTAAAAGTGGGACGGCCTAACTCAGCACAGTATTTCTGAATATACGCCAGTTCACTTCTTATCTGATCCACCAAAAAATGACGATCCAGAGTTAAGTAGAACACTTGTGAGTCTGAAAACGAGGGTAAAAAGACAACTGTTTCACCGCGAATGCGAAAAATTTTAGATGTTGTCAAACTTCTCAGCCGTCGTACTGGACGTCCCGTTAAACCTAATTTATCGTTTCGCCCAATTTGGGTATACATTGCTGAAAGGTCAATTGCTTGCCTGATTTGAATTGGTTCTACTTGCTTGGGTGTTTGCGTTTCGATACCATAAACCGCCAGTTTTGCTTGTAAATCTTCATCTTCTGCAATTAAGGCAATTTGAACTAAAGGTTTCTGGTTTTTTCCAATGTACAAATACCTGCCCAAAGGATCGATATCACCAACAGCTATCAATCCTTCACTTAACATTTGACCGAGAAAATACAAACTTTGCGCCCACACAAGGGGAATATTTTCATTGGGTAAACGCAATTGACTGTGAGGTGCTTGTTTTTCTGCTTCTATTGACTCTTCAGGTACGTAATACAATTCTGGTAACAGACGCAAGCCATCTCGCTCAACTAATAAAGACTCCAAAAGCCCTTGATAGTATTTAGCTTGCTCTTGTTCGCCACGAAACAACCCGTCTAAAAAGAGATAGGTAAAAAATAAAGGCCATTCGCACTCAATCTTTTCAAACTGTTTGAGTTCAAAAGGTTCGTAGTGCAAGCGATTTGTATCTTCTAAAACTGTTTGGTGACCATCCCTCAAGAATCGCTTGCAACCATATTTTCCTTTCAGTTTCTTAATAATGTCGTTATGAGTCCGTTCTCGCAACGGCGCGTCTTCCACTGCAAAGGCTGGGAAACTAATTATGCTGAGCAATGCCGCATCAATTTCTTTTGAAGCCGATTCTCTAGGTAATAAAGATTCTAGAGTAATTCTAGCGCGGGCGATTTCATCCGGCAAAGCATGAATGACTGATGCTTGACAACCATGAACACCAAATAAATCTAAACCGTTGATAGCTTCCAAGGCGGCTTTTGCCATCCCTATCGAACTGGCATTTAATTCGGCATTACCGTGATTGATCTTGTTACCTCGCTCCCAAATACCGTAGTCTGGAGTACGATAAGCGCGTCCAATGTAGTACACCAAATTTTGAACGAAATTCACTTCATCAAAAGTGTAAATAATTTGCAATCCAGAAGCAGTCATCTGCGCCAGCATCAACAAAAAGATTGACGTTGCATCCAGTTGCAAGTGTCCCCATTCATCATCACCAACAACGATATCACCTGTTGCCGTGTTGTATTTAGCGTGTAAAGCATCTAAGGGGGCTTGAGTGTGTTTAAATTGCTCGACTTTGGCACTTTGCCGCATCATAGCAAACAACAGTCCCCGCATCAATTTAACAACACTGTGTTCTAACTCATACGTCCGTCCCTTGCTTTCATCAACCTTTCGGTATGCTAGCGCCAAACCCCAAACTGCCAGAATGCTGTAAACGTTATCGCGTACCCAGGCATCAGTATAGTCGCCGTGGGCAGTTATTGCTGTACTCGCTGGTAGTAAACCAGTCATCGGGTTCTGACGGGCAAGGATAATTGTCTTGATTTGATGATAATAATAATCAAGGCGAGTTTGCAGTTGAGCAGCTGTTTTCATACATGTCTTATCCAGGTTTTCGGAATAGCACCATTAGGCTGTGAAGTCAATTATGACACCAAACCAAATCCAGTTCTGAACCAGAGTTTTGGCTTGGGCGATGGTTAGCTGGAGGTAAGGCTTTCGTTTTTGATTCATTGGTTTTCTACGATAGAGAAAATATACTCTAAATTAAAGATTTTTTCAAATCTTTATCAGCAAGCAGCCTACTTTATCTTTATCTTTATACTGGCTCTGTTACCTATATATCAGGACAAAAATATAAGCAAATTCTCCCTTTCGTAAAAATCAAACAAAGAAGTTGTAATCCCATAAAACCCATCCCTCGATTAACTATAGATAAAGGAGAAGTCAATTATGTCTTTACGTTATAATCAAAACCAATCACCACTCGTAAAAGTTGTCTATACCCAAGTAAAAGTTAACGGCAGGCTCGAACTCATTCCACTAGAGTTATATGCCGATGGTTCTTTAAAACGTTCTGGAGATCGCTGACTGTTGACTGGTTAAAAAAAGATTTTTTAACTTTTGGCTATTGAAGACAATTTTATATTCCTCCTCGCTCATTCCCCCTATTCTAAAAAGCTTGGTAGGGGGTTTTTCTAATTGAATTTAGGAGGGGAACCTTTTCTTACACACTAAGGATATTACTCCCTTTCCGCTCTAAAATTTCACTGATTGTGCAGGGGTAGCAATGTTGGTGGGTATGCCTAACGCTGATAGATAATCTTCTGGCGGGAAGGAAGCAGCAATCTACTCTTCCAAGTTGAAAAAAGGGATAGGAATAATACCAATTTATACCTGACTTTGAAACAAAACTGATTTCCCGTTTCCGTCTATCCCTACCGTATATATATTAAGTCTTTTAAAGTTTTTTCTGGTGATTTCAATCTCCCTAGGGGTGTTTTCAAACGACTCGTTGAGCGTCCTAATTTTTTAGTTCCCCCTAAATCCACGCCACTTGCTACTAGTGGGGAAACCCGGATACCGATTTTCTAAGGAAAGACGCCCTCCTACAGCACTAGCGCCCCAAGCTCGTGGCTTCCTTAAAAAGGGAAACTTTACGAATATTTTAGCCTCCCCTAATAAGAGGGATTGGGAGAGCTAACACTTTGAAACACTGATGGGAGAGATAATCATTCAATGAAATGGTATGAGGATAAAAATAATGTTTATAGTGGACTCATTGAGACTCAAGAAAAAATTTGAATCTGATAACTTCCGGAAAAGATAGGGCATTACTTGAAGGTGTTAACACTCACTAAAGCTAGTTGAAAAGAGCGTTTATAAATAATATGGTGTAAGATTGACATAAATTAGCATTCGAGATTTACAACTCAACTAGCAGACTATTATAATTAACTTCATTTGGGAGTGAGGAATTTTAGCAAACCGTTCATCCTAAGATGAACAGCCACAGTATTGAAGGCTTCACATCAAAAAAACCTTCTAACTTGTTGGCGAAAACTCTAGGATCTTGGACAAATTGGTGATATGCGAACAGTAAACAAAGATCTTTGGGGTTGATAACACTACTCACCTATGACGTAGATACAAATCTCACCAAAATCAGATGGCTGTTACTAGATCTCGCGATTAAATGCTTGTAGCAGCTTCTGTTTTTGTTAGCGATGCGCTACGAGATTAGCTTGCCAAATTGTAGTCAGCAATACAAATGACCTCTAAAAATTTGATTCGTCGAGCTGACGCGTAGCAAGATTTTTCTGATTTCCTCAATGAAAAGTCATGGAGTTCCGTATGATTACACAATCTTTATTTTTGTGCTCAAACAAAGGCTACTTATTGCTTAGTAGAGATTTTAACATTAAAAAGCAGTCAAAGAAATTCAGTGATGGGGTTGACACAGATATTCACAGTAGTAGAATCTACTCAGATCCACAGACATCAGGGCAGTAAGAAATTTGGTTGTCTGGATATCAAAGTTTCCTATACTGAAGCTTCAGCATCTACCGGATCACACGGTTCCGGGTTAGTATTATGACTTAGCGATTCCATTTTATTTTAGGAATCGATGTTGATTTTTTGAGGGTTATGGACCAGAGCCCACAAGACGACGGCAGTACCAACCTCCTCTGAGCTGGCGAGTTTGTCTCCCAGCGCGGGGGAGACCATAGGAGGTTTTATGATGCTCACTGAGGATATTCGCAATTTAGCCATTGACATTGCAGACCTCAACCAACTTAAGTTGGATTTGAATGGTTTGCAACCTGTTGACGCCGGGGACTACATTGCACAATTGCCCAAGAAGAAAAGGGCGATCGCATTTCGCTTGCTGAATAAATGTCAGGCGATCGATGTATTTGAATACTTACCTCCAGACGTGCAGGAGGATTTGATTAATTCCCTACACGATATTCAAGTTGCCCAGATTGTTGAAGCAATGAGTCCCGACGAACGGGCAGAATTATTTGACGAACTGCCAGCCGGAGTTGTGAAACGGCTATTACAAACACTTAGTCCAGAAGAACGTCAAGCCACAGCAACCATTCTCGGCTATTCTGAAGGCACTGCAGGACGCGTCATGACAACAGAATACGTGCGCTTGCGGGAAGGACTGACAGTCGGGGAAGCGCTCAGCAAAATCCGTCTTCAAGACAAAGACAAAGAGACTATCTACTACGCCTATGTGACTGACGATAATCGCAAGCTCGTAAGTGTTGTTTCCTTGCGCCAGTTAATATTTACTTTCCCTGATGTCTTAATACGAGAAATAGCTAGCTCTCGCGTTGTTAGAGTCACAACAGAAACGTCTCAGGGAGAAGTAGGTCGTATTATGAAGCGGTATGACCTGATTGCCATTCCCGTTGTGGATCGAGAAGACAGACTTGTAGGAATCGTTACTATTGATGATGTCATAGACATTTTGGAAGAAGAAGCCACAGAAAACATTCAAAAACTGGCTGGCGTAAGTGGTGGCGATGAAGATGCATTGTCCCCTCCCCACGTAACTATACGCAAGCGATTACCTTGGCTGTTAGCAAATATTGTTTTGTACATTGGTGCAGCCAGCGCTATCTCACCTTTTCAGGGAGTCATTTCACAGGTGCCGGTTTTGGCAATCATCATGCCGATTTTAGCTAATAGCAGTGGCAACGTAGCCTTCCAAGTTGTGTCAGTGACAGTCAGAGGTATTGGCGTAGGAGAGGTCACACCAAAAGATACAATACCGCTTCTACGTAAAGAAGTATTGGCAGGTGTGGGTACAGCCATAGCATTAGGTATAGCCCTTGGCATACTTTCCCTCATTTGGTCGCCTCCTCAAGATCGCTGGGTCTCGGTAATAGCAGGAATGGTAATGATAGCGAATGTCATTTTAGCAGCCACCTTAGGAACGCTATTACCAATGGGTTTAAAGCGGATCAATCTCGATCCAGCCCTCATTAGCGGTCCCCTCATGACAACAACTTTAGATGCTCTTGGGTTTTTCACATTCCTATCGATGATCTCATTTGCTTTACACGTCTTCAGGGGGTAGAAAATTCGGCACAAGGTGCAGGGGGAAAACACTTGTTCCCCTTGTCTACCTTGTCCCCTTAACGACTATTCCCTAATTTCGGCAGAACTTGCGCTCGTTATCATGCTCTGGGTCTTGCCAAGAATAGGCAAAATGGCTAACTCCTCTTAATTGCGGAGTCGTTTGACGAAGTGCTTGCATTTGCGCTTCTAAGGATGGACGGTTGCTTACAGATTCTCCCCACTTACCGGCTAGAGCTGGAATAACTGTGGTGTTTGGTGATGCTACATTTAAAACTCGTTGTACTTGAGACACAATACAATCAGCATTAGAACAATTTGCATAAGACATGGGATGCCATTCCAGAGAACTTGGGAATTTATCCCAAGGTTGTAAGCGAGAGTCATACCCCCGACCCACCATTTGGTTCCCGTCGGGAAAGAAAACGGCACCAGCTGGAATTCCCGCCTGTTGTACCGGATAGGCAGCTAGATTGACAAAATCTAGAATGCCTTGCATGGCATGGGCAACGGATAGCTGCCATAACTCCACCTGCAGTTGTGGTTGTCTTTGGTCTGGAGGAATAATCGACTTTTGTTCTGTTGCGGAAGTGCGACCCTGCCACAAAGGTTCTCCTTCTTGAGGATAGAGTTGATCGACTTCAGCAATATCACCTGCTGTTACATATCCCTTACTTAAAAAACGCCGAATTAAATCTAGCCCTTTGTAATTCAGTGCGCGTTGAAACAAGGCTTGTTGAGTCGCATCACTGTACAACCATAAATCTGTGACTTTGGTTGCGATCGAGTCACTTCCTGCCTGTCTTGGGTAGCGTACATAGTCAAAGAGCACTCCATCGGGACGACGTCGCAACACCTCTTGCAGCATTTGGTAGTAGTCGCGTTTTGCTTGTAAGTTATAAGGGTCAATAAAAACTTGAGAATTATTATCTACAACGTATAAGCTCGTTTGCCCCTTACCATTACGAGCGATTGCTCCTTCCCGATCTGGACGCTGGGCGTAAGTATAGCCAAAATTAGTTGTAAACATCCAAGCATAAACCTTCAGACCTCGTTCTCGCCCTTTTTGAATAGCTTCCGCAAGCAGGTCTGTTTTTTCTGTCCCTGGTGTGCGAACAACGGAAGGCCAAATTGTTGGGTTAGCCCCTGTTGGTAGCAAGACTTGTCCGTCATAAAAAACTTCCAAATAAACTTGGTTGTAACCCTTGTTAACAATCCGATCCATAACTTGATCGATGCTTCCTTGGCGAGCATCACAAGGGTATAAACGCAACCAGATTGCTTGAATTTGTGGCCAATTGCGGTTTCGGCATTCCTGTAAATCTCTTGCCTGTGTTTGTACCAATTGCTGGTAGCGCTTTTGAGCAACTTGTTTGCCTTTGAGTGCTGACAAACGCAAGTTTTCTTTTTCTTGCGCTGCCTCTGGCGAAAGCTGGCAATACTCGGTTCGTTGCGCTTTTGCAGATTGATTGTCTATCCAAGGCATCAGCAACCCGGTAGTGAAAAGAGCAGCTGCTAACAGGTGTTGCCAAAAAAATATTGGTTTTACAACACTCAAAGAACGTTTAGACATACGTAGAACTATAAGTACAAAACAATCATCAACCTCAACTTGTATTCATTCAAATGAGATGTATATTGAATGCCATAGTATAAGGTTTAGAAGTCCATGTGCCATAGACTTCTAAAGCTTGATTTCTGTTGCCAAATTTTACAATTTAGTTTGCGTGGATTTTTAAGTTAAATATAATACTTCAATTTAAGTTTTCAACTCGCTGGCTTACCGGAAAGTTCAATTGGTATTCAGCAATATCACTTAATGATATGTTATACAATAAACTTTTATAAAAATTATTTTTTCGGATCTCCGACTTCTCTAGAAATACAGATGGTGATTCAGAGGTCCAATCCCTCCCCTTCTCAAAAGGCTCCACCTGGTAATACCTTCTTTAGAGGCTCCGCCTCCTGGCGAGGCAGAGCCTTGCGGACTGCATTCCCACCTAGAGGCTGAGAACGAGAAAGTACCGAATGACAGGTCTCATCCCCCATTAACCAGTTGTATCCTTTTAAAAGTCGGGGATTTGACCGAGCACTGAGAAAAACAGAATTATGTAATAAATCGCACTTATGCGCCACGCCGGAGTGCTGACTCAACCTGCTGAAACTCTTGTTCCAAACGGTCTTTAAGTTTTTTTGGTACGGGACGGTTGGGGTAGGAACTGTAGTGTCCGGCTAGGGAGTTAAGAGCTGTTCTCATGGTAGTAAAGGAATTCAGACCAGCGACAGAAGGATCGCGCTGATAGCGGGCGGCAAAATCATTTATCTTTTTACGTGCTTCTGTTTGAACTGCTGTTTTGTTTGGTGCGTCTTCTGTTACGTCTAAGGCAGTTCTTAAGGTGCTAACTACAGTTAAGGTGTCTTGAGAGTAATTCCCTGTTAAAGCACCCACTTCGTTAGTAGAACAGCCCACTAAACCAACAACGACTACCAAAACTAGGGCAAGTAGACGTGACCAATAGCGCTTCATAAAACCTCGTGGGAAGTGTGGAAACCTTGTGCTTTAGGTTGAGGAGGAAACACGACGCAAGTCCATGCCAGTTGCTACAAAGGGAGAAACCCCCTCGGAGTTCGCCTGTCGCCTACAAAAGAAAACCTTTCTGCAGCGCTGGACTCACCGCAACGCACTGACTCCTCTAAGGACAGTCGTCTTGAAATCCATTACCGCCTTGGGGTGACTCAATATCGTGTAGTTTTGCGATCTACTTTCGTTCGGGCAATTACGAACTGATATCTTTCACCCCTTTAGGTTCGTCAGCCCCCTAAGACGGGAAACCCCTCTGGGTTCGCCAGTTGCTTGCGAAAGGAAACCTTTCTATTGCACTGGTCTCACCGCCTGTGGGGCTAGACTCACCTGTACGCATAATGGGTTGCTCCTAAGAGCCTTCCCTTGCGGGAGTAATGTTAGCCTTGCCAAAGTTATTGGTCGGTACCCTTACGGGTTCGGCAATATCCTGCGACGGGAAACCCGTCTTCAGATTTGCCTCACTATTTAGATAGCACTGCCTTACCCCTTGTAAAGCTGTTTAACCATCTAATTCTAGAGCTATGGACTGGCAATGCATCCACAGGTAGGACTTTAACTCTTGCCAATAACGTAGTTCAGTTAAGAACTTAGGCGGGTCAGCTAACTAAAGCTTGGGGCACGAAGCCCCGTTACTTTAGTACGGGGTGCTGACATGCAACAAGTGAAACAATACCTAAATCAACGTCCATCCTATCCTGGAATGGTATCTTGGGGATCAACTTATTGGTTGGTGATTGGTGCTTGGTGCTTGGTGCTTGGTAAAACAACTAACAACTAACAAACTGATAAAGCGTATCCCTCTGCTGGTACGGACGATTTATAGATGCGATCGCATTTTGTAAAGTTTCGACTTCCATATTCGTACCACCCTGAGCACCCGCCATTGAGGTAATGTGTTCCTCCATCAACGTGCCACCGATATCGTTACAACCCCACTTTAAAGCTTCTGTTGCACCACTTAAGCCCAGTTTTACCCAACTTGGTTGATGGTTGGGTATCCAATTTCCCAAGAAAATTCTTGCCACTGCAGTGAGTAACAGCGCGTCAGCCAAGACAGGTTGTTCTCGTCCCACACGGCGGCGTAAGGATTTCGGGGCTTCTTTACCAACAAAAGGTAACAGTATAAATTCGGTAATGAAAGCTGGGTATTCCCGATTGAGCGCAGTTTTTTGGAGATGTCGTAATTTTTCCAAATGTCTTATTTGTTGCTCTGGTGTCTCAATATGACCTGATAACATCGTACTGGTGGTGTGCAAACCCAGTTTGTGAGCTGTAGTCATAATTTCCAGCCAAGTCCCCGTGTCTATTTTCTCCGGACAAAGAATACGTCTGACTTCGTCATCTAAAACTTCAGCTGCCGTTCCCGGCATAGAGTCCACCCCAGATTCATGCAAAGCTAGAATAACATCAGCGTACTCTAGCCCATCTTCTCTTGCTATAAATTGCACTTCTTGAGGAGAGAAAGCGTGTAGGTGTATCTTGGGAAATTTTTCCTTGATAGTTTCTACAAGCTGACGGTAGTAAAGCAAAGATTTACCATTTACCTTTGCTTGTAGGTTCAATCCTCCCTGCATGCAAATTTCGGTTGCACCTCGCCGTACAGCATCCGTTGTCTTTTCCAAAATCTGTGCCCAATCTAGCCAGTAAGACCCCTGTTCTGTTGCATCTCGGCGAAAAGCACAGAAGCTACAATGCTGCTCGCAAATATTGGTAAAGTTAATATTGCGGTTAATAACGTAAGTTACAATGTCTCCTGTTTGCTGTTGACGCAATTTGTCAGATGTAGCGCGAATGGCAGCAATTGCAGTCGGATCGGTTTGTTTTAACAAAACCAGTCCTTCTTCAGAAGACAAATCATACCCCCCAAGGGTACGGTCAAGGATAGCATCAACAGTTACAGTAACCACAGGTTAGTAGAAGCAGACGGTTAACATTTTTGCTTTTTAAGCATGACATATTTTTACCCATTTGGGACGAGGGAGAAAGGGAGACAAGGGGGACAAGGGAGACAAGGGAGACAACTGACAAAAGATTGTGCCGATTAATTGTTAGTATAAAGCATGACTAATTACTAACAAAAATTCCTGGAAAATAGAATTTTTGAAGAAATTATAAGACAATAACCTTTAACCTTTCATTAAATTATTTCAAGCCAAAGTCAGCCGAACTACAAAAACTTTGTTGCCCATACAAGTATTTCTCAATGAGTATCATCCAACCTAATTCACTTTTGTTAGTACCAACAGGTCCTTTAAGGATTTCTGAATTGCCACCCAAAAGCTCGTCCATAGGAGATGAAGCCGTTCTATTTTCCCTGGTTATCCCAACTTATAATGAAGCGGCAAATATCAAAAAAATGATTGGGGTCTTGAGTGGGTTGCTAGATGACTCCATACCCGGTAACTACGAACTAATTGTAGTTGATGATAACAGTCCAGATTGTACCTGGGACATTGCACAGTCTTTAATGCGGGAATATCCCCAACTCCGAGTGATGCGGCGTCAACACGAAAAAGGTCTTTCTAGTGCGGTCGTTCGTGGATGGCAGGTGGCTCGAGGTAATATTTTAGGAGTCATTGATGGCGATTTGCAACATCCACCTCACGTCCTCTTAGAACTGTTAAATACTATTGAACGAGGAGCTGATTTAGCAGTTGCTAGCCGTCACGTAGATGGTGGGGGGGTAAGTAGCTGGAGTTTTATCAGGCGTTTCTTATCCCGTGGCGCTCAAATCTTGGGACTCATTATTTTGCCCGGAGTCCTGGGTAGAGTGTCAGATCCCATGAGCGGTTATTTTATGGTACGCCGAAATTGTCTTGTCGGTAAAACTTTGAATCCTGTTGGTTATAAAATCCTTTTGGAAGTTATCGGGCGGGGTCGTATAAACCAAATTGGTGAAGTAGGATATGTATTTTGCGAACGGAAACAGGGTGAAAGTAAAGTGACATGGAAACATTATTTTGATTACTTGTATCATTTAATTCGCTTGCGCCTGTCTACAGGAAAGTTGGGACGCTTGAGTCAACGTTTGGGTTTTCCTATCGGTCGCTTTGTTCGCTTTGGGTTAGTAGGGTTAAGTGGCGTTTTTGTAGATATGACCGTGCTTTACTTGTTAAGTGATTCTACGACTTTAGATTTGCCCCTCGCTCTCAGCAAAATTATTGCAGGGGAAATCGCAATTTTCAATAACTTTTTATGGAACGATCTTTGGACTTTTAGTGATGTTTCAAGTCTACAAAATCAATGGCATCAGCGCATTTTACGGTTTTTAAAATTCAATATTATTTGCCTAGCTGGCTTAACATTAAATGTGTTTGTCTTACAGCTAGTGTTTACCTTTATGATTCCCAATCGCTACGTTGCTAACTTAATTGCAATTGCAGTTGCTACCATTTGGAACTTTTGGGTTAATTTAAAATTGAGTTGGCGGGTGACACAGGTGAAGTAGTTCTTGAGGAATTGGGGATTGTTACAGGAACAAAGTACTGGGAGTTGTGAGTTATAAGTTATGAGCGATCGCAAATGATGTATGTATTTAAGATTCAAAACTCAAAACCCAAAACTCAAAATTCTACCACTGTTGTTGGTTTGGCTGGTCATTGGTTTTGGCTTGCGCCTGATGAACTTAACAGCTAAGCCTCCGTGGACTGATGAATTTTCGACTCTAGTGTTTAGCTTGGGTAATAGTTTTTTACCTGTCCCTTTAGATAAACCGATTCCTATCGATATTTTGTTGCGCCCACTGCAACCCCAAATTGGCGTAGGGGTCAAAGACGTACTAACACACTTATTAAGAGAAAGCAATCATCCACCGCTTTACTTTATCCTGACTCACTACTGGACAAAATTATTTCCTACCCAAGATGGTTTGGTTTCTTTGTGGGGAGCGCGATCGCTTGCTGCTTTTTTAGGTGCATTGTCTGTCCCTGCAATTTATGCTTTATCCAGGCTTACTTTTCGTTCCCGTTTGGTCAGCCATATCGCTGCTGCAATTATGGCTACTTCTCCCTATGCCATTTTTCTAGCACAGGAAGCCCGTCATTATACATTGGCAATTTTATGGGTTATTGCTTCTCTCGCCTGCTTGGTTATTGCTACACGACACATTAAGGAACGCACTCAGCTACCCTTATGGATTGTCTTTTGTTGGACGGGAATTAATGCTTTAGGTATCGCGTCTCATTACTTTTTTACACTCACTCTTTGCGCCGAAGCTTGTGTTTTACTTTTTCTCGCTTGGCTGCAGTGGGAACACCGAGACAACAGAGGTGGGGAGAACAAGGAAGATGATTCTACTTTATCTACCCCCTCTTCCGTGTCTCCCTTGTCTACTCCATCCCCCCATCCTCTTAACACCTGGTTCCGAATAGGTGCGGTTGCGGCTGGTACACTTATTTCAGGGTTAGTTTGGGTACCTGTATTTTTACAGAACAGCTATGGTAATAAGTTAACAGAGTGGATTCAAAGCCCGCAACATGGGATGGCTTGGATAAATCCCATATTTCAATCTCTAGCTGCATGGATTACGATGATTTGCTTGTTACCTGTAGAAGCAGCAAATCTCGTCGTAATAATTATCTCCGGGCTGATCATGCTGATTTTCTTTGTTTGGGTTGTCCCAATTTTGCTTGATGGTGTGAAGGTTCAACTCAAACAACCAAAAACCCGTGTGATGGCGCAGGTATTTGCAGTATTCACTGTTAGTGCGATCGCATTATTTTTCACAATTACTTATTTTTTTGGTATTGATTTAACGCGAGGCGCTCGTTATAACTTTGTCTACTTTCCCGCAGTCATAATTTTACTTGGAGCCAGTCTTGCAGTGTGTTGGAGTAACAAAGAAAAAGTAAGATGGGGAGTGAGCGGGAAACAAGCAGTAGCGATCGTTGTTGTGATGGGAATGGTAAGTGCTATAACTGTAACTTGCAATCTCGGTTATCAAAAATACTATCGCCCGGATTTATTTGTACAAATTATCCAACAAACTTCTCGCGTACCCATTTTAATTGCGACTACTCAAAAAACTCACGTACACATTGGTGAAATGATGGGAGTCGCAAGGGAGTTTAAGATTCAAAGTTTAAAATTCATAACTCCACAGTTTTTGCTAGCACATCAAAATGAAGATGCAAACACTTCTACCAATGCTCTACAAAATACGTTAAAGGTACTATCGCGCCCCTTAGATTTATGGGTAGTGAATTTTTACGCACCTCTACCAGAAGAAGTTACAAATTGTACCATTGATAGTCGCTCTTTACCAGCAGTTAATGGTTATGAATACAAACTGTACCACTGTTAGCCATTAGCCATTAGCCCTATCTCAGGAGCACAGACGCTATGTGCAAGGCACACGCTTCGCGATGCCTTTGGGCTATGCCCGTAAGGGCTATACGCCAGTCCCCAGGGTATGGGAAACCCCTCCCTTGTTCGCCCTATCTCAGGAGCACAGACGCTATGTGCAAGGCACACGCTTCGCGATGCGAAGCTATGCCCGTAAGGGCTATACGGGTTCGCCAGTCCCGGTGGTCGCGGGAAACCCGCCTGCAGCACTAGACTTACCGCCTACTTTCTCTGGACTCACCATTAGCCATTAGCCATTAGCCATTAGCTATTAGCCATTAGCTATTAGCCATCTTTTGGAATTCCCACAGGAGATAATCCAGCTATAACGCGTAAATTTTGGCTGCGGAGTAATTCGATAAAATCTAGCCCGTTACGTCCTTCAATCTTGGCTACAGCCTCAATAGCAGATAACAAATGCTCGGCGGCTTCCACTTCCGAGTAACCCCGTCGCGCTGCTATGCGAATAGCTGCTTCATCAGCACCAATCTCTGATTCTTGAGAACGATTCATACGCCATATGCGAAATAGCGCTATCCCGGTTAATCCACAAGCTACAACTATACCAACTGCATCTGCTTGGGCTGATTCTACAAATCCTCCTAAAAGACCGGCTACAGCTATACCTTGATAGATATCGGGCTTAAACCATTTGACGCCTATTAACCAACTGACAGTTCGCAACAGTAACAAGTCCCGTTGTGGTTTTGTCATGCGACGCCACAAATCGAAGTTAATATAGACTGGTCTGTCTTGATTCCAAGGCAGTGGTAAGGAAGCGTCTATCACCTTTTGCTGTTCTGGTTTGCTGACGATTTTTGTCAGCATACGTCCAGAAGCAGGCATAATATCTATCAAACGACGTATTTCAACATTTGGTTCCATCTTTAGCTATCAGCTACTAGCTTTCACCTCTAATAAAACTTTTGATATAAGGTAAGATTACCTTATTTATTTACATAATAGACAAGTACAAGACAAAACACTGTCGATAGTCATTTTTACTTAACAACTGATGGCTTATACCCAGACGCGCCATAACGCGCCTCTACAACTATTAACTAATAGTAAATAATTATGGACGCTTTTACTCCTATTCCCCCCAATTGGACAACTCAAGCAACTCATGCTTATGAATTTTGCTGTCCCCAATGTCGCTCAAGTAGTTTAGAAGCCGTACAAGTTTGGATAAATCGTCGTTCGCCTGTGTTAACCGAACAAAACCGACGCAAATGGCAAGAGTTTTACCAATGCCATTGCGGTTCTGTTTGGTGGGCTTGGAGTAGCGATCGCCCCCCAAGCGATTTATTGTCTTCAGAAAATGGTAATGGTTAATGGCTACCAACCACTAACAAATCACAAATAAAAAAGGGCGCAATGCCTTGCGCCCCCACTAACTTTTCCCTAACTCACTAAGAGTCAGTTTTTTGTGAGAGACAAGTGTTAGAAAGTAAAGGTAGTACGCAGTGTACCTACATAAATGGTGTCGTTGTCGTTGTTGTGTTCTGGGTTGAAGATAACCAATACACCAGGAGTAATGGCAATGTTGTTAGACAGTTGGAGTCTGTACAACGCCTCTAAGTGGTAGGATGTGTCATCATCTTCACGACGAACGCCGTTTGCTTGAACAAAGTCGTTGTCACCTGCTTTTGGTGGTTGACCGAAGATAATGCCGAGTAAGTTACCTTCTCTACCAAAGTCTTTGAAGGCTAATGTTGCAGCCCAGTAATTAAAGTCTGCATCATCTCCTTCACGAGGACCGCTCTTAGCTTCTGCTTCGCTATAGCCATACCAACCACCGATGGTTATATTCTTGCTCAATCTGAAAGCAGCTTCTACACCGTAGTGGTTAGCGGTGAGTGCAGCACCATTAAAGGGGTTGTTTGCATATTGGCTACCTGTAGAAGAGAACAGGTTGATACCATTCTCGCTGTTTTGATAGGTACGGGCGTAGGTCAAACCAATACTTAGTGCTTGGTTGGGTTGGAAGGATAGCTGACCAATGGCTGCGTATGAACCATTGAAAATACCTCTACCTAAGCCTGGATTACTTGCTCCCGATCCCGTACCTGTGACTATATTACTTGCTGACCCTGCTAGATAGCCTGCTGATAAGGTGATGGGTCCTCTTGGATTGAGTGTAATGGTTGCACCTGCGCCACCTTGACCTTGACGGTAGATGGGGCTAAAACGACCGTAACGACCGATCGCGCCTCTTCCATCACTTGCGAGGTCGGGGTTTAAGTTATTGATGTTGTCGTAAAACTCACCACTGCTAGCATCAATCTTGATACGCACTGCTTCACCCAGATTGAAGCTGTAGTTGAGTTTATCTATTTCAATATCATTGTTATTATTGTCGTCAAACGACAGACGGGTCATGTTAGTACCCGTAACGTTCGTACCGTATGGGGTAGTATTTCGTGCTTGCAAGCGAGTGACTAACAGGTCTTTTCCAGTGAAACTGGTGTTTAATCTGAGACGAACGCGATCCGAAAAAATGGGGTTTGTCTCTAAGTCATCATTGGCATTGTTACCTGGATTTCCATCATTATCTGGGTCTGTAACACCAGAAGGAACTGCTCTCTCATTTCCAAAGACTTCAGATATGTTGAAGATGACTTCCCCAACCAACTTGGTTGTGGTAGAGAATTGATTGGCCTCTAATTCAGCAGTGCGGGCTTCTAGAGCATCTACACGACCGCGCAAAGTAGCCAATTCAGCTGAGAATTCCTCTTGCAAGCGCTGTAAGGTAGCCAGGTCTTCTTTCCGAACCAAGTCAGCAGTGGCTGTTGCAATTAGTTCGTTCACTCTGTCCAAACAAGCGTTCAAACCTGCAGCAAACTCATAACGGGTCATAGCACGGTTACCGCGATAAGTTCCGTTAGGGTAACCTGCTATACAACCGTACCGCTCAACCAAGGATTGTAATGCTTGGAATGCCCAATCAGTGGGTTGTACGTCAGAAAATTGAGAAACGGATGTTACCTGACCGAGGCTGTTATTTTGTTCTTCTAATTGAGCAACGGAGGTCATGTTTTCAGTCACTTCTCCAGCTAAAGCACTATTAGCTGTGAAGAATGTTGCCGCAAGAACAACCGGGCTTAACTTCAACAATTTCCCAGATACTTTTCTCATAGTTTTGTCTCACTCACACCTACTAACTCAACCGTGATATAATTCCCAAAAATAAAAAAATTGGGATTTACTAACGATATCTAGTAAGGATTATACCAGATGTTCTTATTGATTAAAAGTTGCTAGAACATCTCTTATGTATAGTTATTTCTTATCTTGAAAACACAATACTACGCGGCGCTTGTGGCGTAACAGAGAGCCTTCTTCTTCAAACTGCTGAAGAAGCCGCGTGACTGTTACTCTTGTTGTATTTAAGACTTCTGCCATCTCTTGATGGGTAACATTGAGTTCTATTAATTTACCTTGTTCTACATCACGACCAAACTTTTCACTTAACCAAACAAGAAATTGCCACAAGCGTAAAGAAATGGGTTTGCGATGTACTATACTTAGAAGTTCTTCTGCTTGTTGAATGTGAGATAGCAAAGCGTTTATATCTTGATTCCATAAATGAGGTGGAACAATACTTGCTTCTACGCTAGTTAAACACTCTATTTGATACGGCTTTACTCTAGATAAGGGATGACCAACAAGTTCCCCACTTCCCCAGTAACCTAAAGTGATAAATGTACCATCTTCACTCCAGGTTAATGTCCGAACAGCCCCTCGCTCAATTCTCCACAGAACGTCATTACGTGCTGGAATAATTTCACGACGGGTAAACAATCGTTGTGGTAACTGACTGTTGGAGGTGGGGCTAGGCGGTTGGGTAGTGTTTGGCGTGCGACTTGTGGAATAGATCATAGTCGTGGGGTGTTTATTAGTAGAGTGGGATAGTTTAACTGAGCCAAGAGCCACAGGACATACTCTGAAATTTGCAAGGAGATGCTAACTCGGGAATCTTTTAAATCAAACTTCTGATACAAAATATTCTCTTTTGCCTTAACTTCAGTCAAAAGGTGGATTTTGGCAGATAAGAAACTTTGATATCTTAAAATCATCTTGATTATTTGAGATATTTTTATCTGGAGAAATTTTTATCGAGAAAAGAGTTAAGCGGTAAGAAGCCGCCTCTAAAAATATTTTTCTTGTTTGAAAAAAAATGGAACTAGCAGTAGATAAAGATAGTCTACTGCCGATCGCACAATTAAACAACTTGTGACCTTGAAATAGCTACGACAGCCGGTCGCGGAGGAGCGTCAGGAGTTTTGCTGGGCCAATTCGAGCCAATGGGAACCTGGCGAGATTGTATAAATTCTTCACCTGTGGTTGTTGTTAAAAGAAACTTTCTCGTCTCTGATTGCTGGTTTTTCCGCACTCCATTTGCCTCCCCTGGGTGCTGTATGGAAAGAAACATTGTTGCCCTGTCCTGAGAAAAACAAGGTCCCGTTGTTTCGCACTCCATGGGTCCGATCGCAAATAGGAAAGCCCGACCTGCATTTTC
Source organism: Tolypothrix bouteillei VB521301 (assembly GCF_000760695.4). Classification (GTDB taxonomy): domain Bacteria; phylum Cyanobacteriota; class Cyanobacteriia; order Cyanobacteriales; family Nostocaceae; genus Scytonema; species Scytonema bouteillei_A. The sequence goes on from NZ_JHEG04000001.1 coordinate 4,437,714, forward strand.
TCCTGATGTAGGAATATGCCACAAAGCATTGTTCCCAAACAAACCAGAAATGCTAGCTGGTTTTCCATTCTTACTACGGGATTCTACTGAATTATTCATCTTACCAGTAGACATATCTGTCACCATCCAGACACTGCCATCGTCATCGAGTAATAAATTGTCTGGATTAGCAAAACCCATACCACCTGCTGATGGTTCGCCACCTGTAGCAAGCATGACCCAACGGAAGTTCATGGCTGCGGGCTCGCGACCCTCTTCTTGCAAGCGCATAACCCAGCCGTATTCATAGGGAGTTTCACCTTTGGGACCTTTGAATACACTGGTATCGGGACCACCTTCACCATCAGGCGAGCCAGAAGTAAAACTAATGTAAAGGTCACCATTGGGGTCTATTTCCGTATCTTCAGGACGCGCCGTACAAGTTGCACCTGCTGCATTAGCTGCGTAGTGAGCGTCAATTAATATCGCACCTTGTTTTTCCTGTGGAGTTCCTAGATAAAGGTCTCCCAGTTGTTTGAACCGTTTTTTGTACTGAGCAATTTGCTCGTCTTGATTTGCTTCAAAATCTCCCCCTTGAACGCGGGGCGGGAGTTTCTGCAAGCCTCGCACGTCTTTTGGTGTTTCCTTTGCAGGACCTTTTGGTAAGCGAATGAGGTTTCCTGCAATGGTACTTGGAAGATCGGGCTCGATAGGTGTATCAGCTTTAAGAGGAATCCAGCGACCCGTACCATCAGCATTAAATTTGGCTGCGTAAAGCATTCCCTGTTTCAGCAACCGGGAATTCGTTTTATCTTTGGGATCGCTGACTTTGTCGCGGCTGACAAATTTGTAAATATGTCCTCCCCTGCGATCGCAACCGGAGTAAAATGCCAGTTGTTTTCCAGCTTCTACCCGTACACCCACAGCTTCGTGGTGATAGCGTCCCAACCAAGTGTGTTTTGTCCCGTAGTCATTGGGGTTAGCGGGATCGACTTCCACAATCCAACCATATTTATTGCCAGATAGACCGAAAACATTTCCCTGTCCGAAAAGTTCCTCATCACCTAGACCAAAAGGGCGCTTTTCTGGGTCAAAGGATGTACCATCAGCATACACGGGTTCTGGAACTTGAGCTTGAAAATTTTCTTCAGCACTCAGGACTGTACCCCAAGGCGTTGTTCCACCAGCACAGTTGGCGAAAGAACCGATAATGCGATCGCCCAACTTATCTATATATCCCAATCCCTGTTTTTTAACAAATACTGCGACTGCAGGTCCGGTTGCTTTTAAATATCGCCCATCTTCTAACCCAGACACCCCGCTGATGCGTCTATCTGCTTTAGAGTTTGTGCGTTCCCACTTACCATCTGCTGTTTTGCGAATTGAGATAATACCCAATCCTTGATCGAGAAGAGCTTCTTTACAGATTTCTTTTATTTGAGCTTTGATAGAATTGTTTTCTGGTAATCCAAAGGCATTCACCTCGTTTTTTCCAGATTTATTTGCTTTCAGCGCTGTTTTTACCTCATCAAACGGTAATGATTTTCCAATCACTTGCTGATATGTTTGCATCCAAGGTATGGCGCTGATATATTCAAAATTAATTGATAAATAGCCTTCGTTTTCCCCTGTTTGCACAAACGATAAGTAATCGTTATTGTAGCCAAAACGAGAATTACCTACTTTATCACCCCACGCAGCGACGACTTGGTACTGATACCCCTCTGGCAATATCAAATCATCTTGTATTTCAAAAGCACTATACTGCTGCTTTTGCTCTTCAGGTCGGAAACCAGCTGTTTCTAGGGGAATTGGACCTTTAATTGGTTTAAACGTAAACGTTGCTTTTGTATTTTGCGGGGTAGGTTGCACTGCAACTTTTGTATCGCATCCTCCCAGGGAGCTCAGTGCGACTGTACCTGCACTTCCTCCCACCAACAGCAAGAAATCCCGACGTGTGATACTCATCTGCTTAATCAATTACACTTGTGCCATCTGTAAGATAGCAAACAACTTTTATGCTGTTTCTGCTTAATGTAAAGGTGTAAGTTTAAGAACAGGTAAGCTTTTGATAAAATGTGTACTATTTAACACATATGTAATTCTGTTATCTTTGATATTTTTTATAAGTATTTCTTATTATATTGCGTCCTATCGGTTTTTGAAACTATGTGTGGAAAGGTTAGGGGGATCTAACAACAAACCCTAAGCCCGTGAGAAATCTTCAACAGGGGGGAAGTAGGATTGCGATCGCATTGATTTTTCTAATTTGATTTTTACTCTCGCTCGAGAACGGGCACACCTATCAACAGAGGGAATTTAAAAATCAAAAGGTTTATACCAAAAAAATCGACAACAGGCGCAATAACGAACAATCTGCATTGCGAGCGGAAACGTTCTCGATCCCCAAACCCTACTCTCCGATCCCTGCGTTTCAATGTCTTTGACCTGTCACAATGTAAGCTACACGTTGACCGATATTAGTTGCGTGATCCGCCATGCGTTCCAAGCAACGGATTGCTAGGACAAGCAGTAAGATTGGCTCAATCACTCCAGGAACGTCCTTCTGATGTGCTAGGGTCTGATAGAGCCGATCGTAAGCGTTATCTACAGCATCATCCAGTTGCTTTATATACCGCCCACCTACATCATCCAAATCTGCCAATGCTACCAAACTGGTTGCCAACATAGCTTGAGCGTGGTGAGACATATCGGCAATCTCTGGTAAAGAAGGATGAGGCGGGTAAGGGAAAATTTTAATTGCGATTTCTGTCAAATCTTCAGCGTAATCTCCTATACGTTCTAAATCGCGTACAAGCTGCATAAAAGCACTTAAGCAGCGCAAATCTTGAGATGTAGGCGACAATTGGGTCATTATTGCCGCACAATCTGATTCAATTTGCCGATAAAAAGAATCAATTTGTTGGTCTAATGTCGGAAGTTCCTCAGCTACGGTTAGGTTACGAGTGAATAAAGCTTGGTGACTCAGGCGAAATGATTGTTCCACCAAAGCCCCCATACGCAATACATCTCTTTCCAATCGCCGAATCTCACGGCTTAGCTCAGGTCTTTCAGGGTTGGGACTGTGGAGGGGGACTTTCACACTTGTAGTCTCAAACATGAATATTTTATTAACTATAGTCTTGAGTTTGGGAATTTGCCATAACTTTGGGAAGTTGAACTTGCAGCCATGCACCTCCTGTTTTGGGATGGTTCATAGCTTTTATGGAACCACCATGAGCAAGAACTATTTGTCGAACGATCGCCAAACCCAAGCCACTACCAATAATTACCGATTTGGAGAGATTATCTGTCATTGTCACACGAGAACGGGAGCGATCGCCCCTATAGAATCTTTCAAAAACGTGGGGTAAATCTGCTTCAGAAAACCCCGTTCCTGAGTCAATAATGTTAATCTCCAAAAGTGACTCTTCTAAATTCTCATGCCCAGAAACTATTGTAGCCATAACTTCAATAGTTGTGTTGGGGGGGCTGTACTTAATACTGTTATCGAGCAAATTCAAAAATACCTGATAAAGTCGGGATTTATCAGCGTTAATCCAAACATTTTCCAAACCCGAGTATGCTATCTGAATTTGCTGGCGTTGTGCCAAAGGTTCCAAGGTTTCCCAAGCAGAAGCAATCAGCGATCGCACTTCCACGGAATCGCGATGAAGTTGGATGGTTGGGTTAGCTTCTAGCTGGGAGAGTTCTAACCAACACTGCACCAAGGTAATTAATCTGTCAACCTCTTGTAAAAGCCGACCGAGCCATCGATCTAGAGGTGGTTTTACACGCTCCTGTAAAGTTTCTACAATCAAACGAATTGAAGTCAGAGGCGTTCTCAATTCGTGAGCGAGATCGGAAAAAGCTCGTTCCCTTGCTTGAGTGAGATCTTGCAAAGGTTGTTGGTTTTCTATAAATACACCCACTTGTCCTTTAGGTAAAGGTAAGCTTGTCCCTCGCAACATCAAAGACCTAATTTCTGACATTGCAGCTGCATCCTCACACGAGGGGTGAAACTCCCACTGTTTTACTTGCGGCTGTTGGCAATTCCGTGTTTGCTCAATCAACTGGTCAAGTTCGTAAGACCTAACTAACTCTAACAGCAAGCGTACTTGACCCGGTTGCCATCTTTGTAGGTACAGCATTTTCTGTGCTTGGTCGTTACACCAAAGCAGCTGATTTTCCTCATCTACCTGTAAATACCCCACTGGTGCAAACTCAAGCAAATCTTGTTGTGTTTGCAGTACCTGATGCAATTGTTGCTTTTGTTGCTTGACCAGTTTAATTTTGTGCCGCAAGTTAGGAAAAAGCAGCACCACTTTATATGAGGGTACGGTTAGAGGTTGTAATATTTGGGCTAGGTAGTGGTTCAGTTGAAATTGTTGCCATAACCAAAACCCAATACCAACCGCTAAACCTAATAAAAATCCCAATATGAGCATTGCTGGCTGCTAGCTGTTAGTTGTCTTATGTTAACTAACACACTAACTGATACTTTTAATCCAAACAACTTCCGACACCAGAGACATCATCCAAAAGTCTAAATAGAATATTGTGCAAGGACAAGCCTTGAATGAAGGTTTTAGCCAACAATCAGCCGTGGTGTCAATTTTGTTTCAGAAGTGAAGTTGACAAACTTTCTATCCAAATCTATATCCGAAACCTCTCACCGTCACAATATAATCCGGACGGCTTGGGTCGATCTCTAACTTTTCGCGCAACCAACGAATGTGGACGTCTACAGTTTTACTATCCCCCACAAAATCAGGTCCCCAAACTTGATCCAGAAGCTGTTCCCTTGACCAGACACGGCGAGCATAGCTCATAAACAGTTCTAACAAGCGGAATTCTTTGGGAGACAAACTCACTTCCTGACCGCGTACAAGTACCCGACATTCTTGGGGATATAAAGTTACATCTTTATATTGTAAGACAGGGAGTTGGGGCAAAGTACTCAAACGTTGACGGCGTAACAAAGCCCGACACCGAGCAACTAACTCCCGCATACTAAAAGGTTTGGTGAGGTAATCATCTGCACCGACTTCCAACCCAAGAACGCGGTCTGTTTCGCTACCTTTTGCGCTTAACATCAAAATAGGTACTGGATTTCCCTGATAGCGAAGTAAGCGACAAATATCCAATCCGTTGATCTGAGGTAACATCAAATCCAAAATAACCAGATCGAAAGCTGTTTCGCCCGAATTCGGCTCGCAATTTTTTAAGTATTCTACAGCCAACCGCCCATCAGAGGCAGTCAGCACCCCATAACCTTCTTCTTCCAACGCAAGAACAAGCATTTCCCGGATGAGTTCCTCATCTTCAACCACTAAAATCCGGCTTCTTTGTCCGATTTCTGCTGTATGAGGATACTTAGTCGATTCGCTGGTAAACATTGATATCACAGAGTTAAATGGTTGCGCTGTATCAATCTAAATTATGCAGTTTCAGTGAAATTACGCTCCATGAGTGGCGTTTTACTTTGCAATTTGTAATATATGTAACTTATTTAATTATAAACCAATGTAACACCAACACCAAAACTATTTCTTAACTCTTGTGCTTCTATTTAGCTAGTAAAAAAGCAGCAAGTAACAGTATCGAAGCAAAGCCTTTATTTAAAAAACTTTGTAAACTTTACGATTGCTTCAAACAGTTAATAAATGGATATGTTCTAATAAGTTGTTACTTGATTTTAACACCTATAGGGCTCCTATTTGATTTTTGAACTACATATAGGAGAGCCGCCCTCATGCGCGGGTTTCCTTGCGGTTAGGGGGAGTGGCGTTCGGCATTGCCCACCACTTAAAACTTTTCATAAATCATTCATGATTCCTATAAAACATCATGAATTCATCTCTGAAGTTAAAAACAACTTCCTCATAAATCGGTCAGGGATCTCCAGTCATCGGTCACTGTTAAAAGCTTGACAGCGATAGAGCGCTTTGAGTATATTTAATTAGTACATAGTTACTATAGCTGCTGAGAATTCCGGATCTCAGACAGTATTCTGTCATTTCAGTATTTCTACTGCACTTGCAAAGCATACTCCAAGGCTACCCTGAACTCAGTATTGGGTAAGTTTTAGTATGCCTTGCTACTTAAGCAACCAATGATGAATCAGGAGATGAAATATGACAATAGTCGCATTAAAAGATAGCAAACAACAACTCATGCAAACATTTCAGCAAATCCTTGCAGACAGGAAAAAGTTAGAGCTAAAAATAGCTACCAAACAAGAAGAAGCCGAAAAAGTAAAAAATACACAAATTCTAGAAGCTGTTTCTACGTATACAGTTGATAATATTGTTAAAGGACTGGCAGATTTACAATTAGAGTTTGGAAGCATTGTCAATTCCTTATCTGAAAAGCTAGCAAAAGAGACTTCTAAACTAGATGAATTAAATCAAGCTATAGAGATTGAAACTAAACGCCTGCAAGAAATTCAAAAGATTAGAGTTGTAGCAGATACTCTCGATATTCTTACAAAAGAACACCAAGAAAAATTAAAAATTTTAGAACAAGATATTGCCAGTAAAAGAGAATTATTAGAAAAAGAAGTAGCTAGCGGACGTAAAGATTGGCAAAAAGAACAAGCAGAGTATGAAGAAGCTCTCAAAGCATATAATGAATTACTTACTAAAGAACGAACCTTAGAAGAGGAAGAATATCAGTATAAATTAGAAAACTCTCGAAAAATTAATGCCAACTCCTATGAAGCCAAAAAACGTACTTTAGAACGAGAAATTCAAGAAACAACACAAGAGAAAGACAAAAATTGGGCAGAACGAGAGAAAATTATTACTAAAAATAAACCTTTGTTTGATGAGTATCAAAAGAAAATTGCTGCTTTCCCCAATGAATTAGAAGAAGCTATTAAAAAAGCCAGAGAAGAAGCAATTAAAGAAACCAACCAAAAAGCAAAAGTTGAAGCCGATCTTTTGGAAAAAGAATGGGAATCTACCAAACAAAGTTACGAAGTAAAAATCCAATCTTTGGAAGAAGCAATTAAGAAGCAATTGGAGCAAATTGACACTATTTCCACTCAACTACAGACAGCTTTGAAACAAGCTCAAGACTTAGCAATGCGAGCTTTTGGAAATAGTTAATAATTGGTAGTTAGTGGTTGATAGTTAGTATCTTTTCAAGAACTTGTTAAATGCTCGATTAAGAATCTTTAGATCGAAAGATACTTGAAGCGATCGCTCACGTCGATCTTAACGACTAATAATGCGACTTAGTAGCTTTAAAGATTATTAGCTTTCAACCACAAATTATCAATAAATAAAAACTAAAAATCACCTGATAAAAGAGATACATCATGCCAACAAAAAAACCAACTGATAAGAATACAAAAGCTGAAATTCTTCAAGCTTATGAAGAATTAGCTAAAGAAAAAGTAGAACTTAAATCACAAATCGAAAAATTGCAAAAATCGGCAATTTCTTCTAATAATTCTGCAATCAAAGATGAGCCAAAAGTAGAAAATAAACCAACAATTATGAATCAAGCATCCAACGTTCAGCAAAAAATGAATTCTACAATTGAAAATTTAGTAAAAATTCAGTTGGGTTTTGGTAGTGCAGCAAGTGAATTGTCAGAACAACTGACGACGAGAGCATCTAAGCTAGAAGAAATCAGTCAATCCTTAAAAACTGAGAGTAAAGAGTTAAAAGAATTACACGCTTTGGAAGTATCAGAAGATACTTTGGATAATCTGATTGCAACCTATGAAGAGAATTACAAAGCTTATCAAGAAGAGTACAATCAGCAATACGAAGCGTTATCCCAATCTATACAAGAGCAAAGAAAAGCTTGGGAAAAAGAACAAGAAGAACACAAACGCTCGCTCAAAGAAAGAAACGACAATTTAAGTAAAAATCGTCAAAGAGATAATTCGGAGTACAAGTACGATTTAGAGCTTCAACGGAAATTAGAAACGGAAGAATACGAACAACAGCAAAAAGGGTTGTACAAAGAATTGGAGGAATCCCGACAAGAAATAGAAAAACAATGGACTGAAAGAGAAAAGACCATTTCAGAGCAAGAAAAACAGTTTGAAGAATCTAAAGCGAAAGTAGAAGCCTTTCCTAAAGAAAAAGAAGCAGCGATTAAAAAAGCCACAGAAGAAGGCAAAGGTATTGCCCACTATCAAGCTAAGATTAAAGCAGATATGTTTGCCAAAGAAGTAGAAGGTCAAAAGCGCTTTTACGAACAGAGATTGCAATCTTTGGAACAAACTATTGGCAATCAGGAATCTCGCATTCAAAATCTTTCCAAGCAACTTGAATCTGCGTTGAAACAAGTTCAAGATTTGGCGGTTAAAGCTATTGAGGGAACTGCAAACGTCAATTCTTATCAAGCCATGAAAGAAATTGCTTTAGAACAAGCAAAAAGTCAAGTAAAAAATAAATAATTGAAAATAAATAATTGGTATAGTTGTTAGTGGATAGGAGTTAGAACTATTCACTAACAACTAACAAATAATTCTTTACTTACTAGCACCAGATTCAGTTTTCTTTGGTTTTGTTGGTCTTGGAGCTTTTTTGATTTGTTTGGCTTGCGAACCCTGTTTTGGTATAGTCATAATTTTAACTGTTGTACTACTGATATATCTATCTACATTTTGCTGACAATTGATTCCGGATGGGACTGACAGTTTTATTTAAGCATTAATGCTTAATGAGATGTCGCGAACTCCAAACAAATACCCCTATGATGAGAGAATAATTATGAAGAGACTGTTATAACCCTATTAGAACAATCTTTATGAGTCAGACACAACCAGTAGAATTACCTCTCTGGGCACGAGACCGAGAAGAAGTGATTGCGATGGATGCTTCGGTTGAATGGCGAGAGGGAAGACCAGATTATTCCCATACCAATCAGTTCCGCGAACAAGAGCGCCAGTGCAACCATGCCGAAGGTTCTTTGAATGCGATCGCTCACAATCTTGTAAGAACTTTTGAGATGGAAGCCACCCACAAAATCAATCCACAACAATGGCTTTCTGTTGTTACTGAGAAGTTTCGCATGAGTACCAATGGAGGTAAACAATACACAGCACAAGATGTAATAGATGTCGGGACTTACAACCTCTTTTTAGGGGACACGGAACATTATCGTTCAACTGAGGAAACCTTTGATTCCTCCTATAACCTCTTCCATACAGCTTTTCCAGAAGGATTTCATTGGGAATTAATCGCAGTGTTATCCCCGCCGCCCAATGTTGTCTTTAAGTGGAGACATTGGGGGCAATTTAAGGGGAACTTTAAAGACTTTGCTCCTACAGGTGAAACGATAGAAATAGTTGGATTAAGTGTTGCAAGTGTTACCGAAGATCTGAAAATCGAATCAGTAGAACACTTTTTTGATAACAGTGCTTTTCTCAACAAATTAACCGCTTCTAAATGCCCCTTTCACTCTTAAAGAAGCGGATGAAGTGTAGCCCTAAAAAGGGAAACTCTTAAAGTTCCATTTTTTAGAGAAACTACTGCATTCGGGAGCTAGTCCTGCATCCGGATTACCCAGACAAGGATAAACTGGCATTCGGGTTAAGCGACTTGTAGCGAGTGGCATAAATTTACTCCTTTCCCACTTGAAAATTTCACTCATCTTGTAGGTAATCTTCTGGCGGGAAGGGAGTAGGAGGCTCTCAAAAATAAAGGTTGGTAAAAAAGAAAAATAGAGACGCTTTCTTCGTGCGTCTCTATTGGAGAGGAAACCCATTAAGTGAAAATTTAATATCTCAAATAAAAATTTATATAAATGTAAGAGCTATTTAGAATTTTTTAAACGCAATTTACTAAATAATTCTTTAATGCTCTTTAGTAATTTTTGAAGATTGAAGCTTTGAAAACTGAATAGACTAGATTCGGTTCTGAATGGTCTACCATTATTGGGAATTTTCCGACGTTTCATAGTGGGTTATTTGTTTTTCCTTACATACTGAGATACACGATTGCCAATCTACATTCCGGAAAATAAAAAAATAACCGATTGCAAGTCGGTAGAAAAATCTGAAAACAACTTTAACCAGCTACACTTAAAGTGTGACGACGCACTGAGTGTGCTGTGTTGTGAACAGCAGGATAAGTGGAGAAGAACACACTCCAGATCGCAAGAGTTGATAGCAGCATATAAAGCGTTACCTGCACGGGCTTGGATAGGGTAACATCTGCGGTTTTCTGGAAGACTGAAGGACGAGAAAAAGCAGTCATTTTTGACCTCACATAATTCATTTGGGTAATTCATCAATCAGATGTAATGTTTCCCTTTGTATCTATACACCCTACGGTTGATGCTTTTAGCACATTTTCTGAAATTATGAAAAGAATATGAGATTATCAAACAGCAAAACCAATGGCCGATCCTGAAAATAGACCCAGTCTTCCTGAAGTTCACCGTAGCATTTCTATCCCAAACAGTAGTGGCTTTTGGCGCAAGATGCTAGCTTATGGAGGACCGGGGTATCTGGTTTCAGTTGGATATATGGACCCTGGAAACTGGGCAACTGACATTGCTGGGGGAGCTAAGTTTGGCTACACCCTGTTGACAGTGATTCTGCTGTCGAACCTAATGGCAATATTACTGCAATCTTTGTGTGTGCGTTTGGGCGTTGCCACAGGGCGAGATTTGGCACAAGCTTGTCGGTATTATTTCAGCCCACGGGTCAGCTTTTGTTTATGGATATTGTGTGAGATTGCCATTGCTGCTTGTGACTTAGCGGAACTACTCGGAAGTGCTATTGCCCTGCAACTCCTATTTGGGATTCCTCTAGTGTGGGGTGTAAGCATCACCGCACTGGATGTCCTTGTATTGCTATTTCTACAAGGTAAAGGCTTTCGCTATACAGAAGCTTTGGTAATTATGCTGGTAGCAACCGTAGGCATTTGTTTCACAGCAGAAATTCTTTTCTCGAGACCTGATACGGGGAGAATTTTGTTGGGATATTTGCCCAAGCGAGAAATTTTACAGAATCCAGAAATGCTTTACATCTCCATCGGCATTTTAGGGGCAACGGTGATGCCTCATAACTTATATTTACACTCCTCCATTGTGCAAACACGCGATTGGGAACCAATGCCTAAAAAGCGATGGGAAGCGATTAAGTTTGGCACTATTGATTCCACTTTTGCTCTGTCGTTAGCACTATTTATCAATTCAGCAATTTTAATTGTGTCTGCTGCAACATTTCATTTTTCAGGTAATCAAAATGTGGCAGAAATTCAAGATGCTTATAAACTACTTTCACCATTGTTAGGAGTTAGTGCTGCAAGTGCTATTTTTGGTATCGCCTTACTTGCTTCTGGACAAAGTTCAACACTGACAGCAACCCTAGCAGGGCAGATTGTGATGGAAGGATTTTTGCAATTTCGCTTTCCTTCATGGTTACGTCGCCTGGTAACCCGTTTGCTTGCTATCGTTCCAGCATTAATTACTATTATTTTATTTGGAGAAAATAGTACAAGCAGCCTCATAGTTCTCAGTCAAGTTATCCTCAGCTTACAGTTACCGTTTGCAGTCATTCCATTGGTAATGTTTACAAGTAACCGTCGCCTGATGGGTGAGTTTGTAAATCCACTCTGGCTCAAATGTGCCGCCTGCTTCGTTGCTATTATTATCGTTGGCTTAAATGCTTGGTTGCTATTACAAAGTATTTTGGGCTGGCTGGGTTTTCATCTCTAATCTGTTTAAACTGTTTAGGATAGATGCAGTCGGGAAAAATTCCGTGCATTTACCTTGGTATTTCTATTACAGAGAAAGTTAAGCCATGAACTACATTCACTATGTCTCTGTCCAAACGTTTTATCTTTAATTTGTTCTCTTAAGTTACACGGTAACAAATCTGGGTTTATATCAACCCTCAATTTTTTCTTAACAAGCGGGAGCATCCCAATTTGACAAATTACCCTCAGAATAGAATTCTGGGACTATACAAGCAAAACCCACCTATGCGCTTCGCGCACGCTACGCGAACGTGGGTTTCAGAACATTAGTCCGCGTAGGCGGACTTAGCTTGTATAGCCGTGATTTCTAATCACTCGATGTTTTTTCCAAATTGGGATGCTCCCTAACAAGCAGTATTGTGCCCCCTAGGGCGTGTTTTCACGCGTATTTGTTTAATCTCCTAATTTTCTAGATCCCCCTAAATCCCCCTTAATAAGGGGGACTTTTGAGTATCTTAGCCCCCGATGGATTGGCTGCGGTAGTGTACATCTCTCTAGAAAAGAGATAAGGATTAGATATTGTTAACTGCGGTATTGACCTTTACACAACTGTTATGCAAAGGCAGAGAAATCTATATTTGGCGGAATATCTTGAATACGTCCTTGTCCTACTGCTCGCAATGCTTCTCTTAAAGAAATATCACCAGTGTACAAAGCACGCCCAACAATAACGCCTGTGACGCCTTGCGGTTCCAAAGCCAACAAGCTTAACAAGTCGGTTACGGAACTGACGCCACCAGAAGCAATGATGGGTATGGTAACAGTAGCTGCGATCGCACGCAATGCTTCTAGATTGGGTCCAGAAAGGGTTCCATCGCGATGAATATCGGTGTAGATAATTGCGGCTGCTCCCAATTCTTGCATTTGTACGGCCAATTGTGACGCGGAAACTTCTGAGGTTTCCAGCCAGCCACGAGTTGCTACTAGCCCGTTGCGAGCATCTATACCAACAACAATTTGTTCGGGAAACTCTTGGCAAAGTTGCTGTACGAGTTGGGGCTGTTCCACAGCTACAGTTCCTAGGATGACTCGCTGCACCCCCAAATTAAGTAACTGTTTTGCTGTAGAGTGTTCCCGAATTCCTCCACCAACTTGAATTGGTATGGCAATTTCTTGCGCGATCGCCTCAATCGCAGCTAAGTTAGTCGGCTTACCAGTTTTTGCGCCGTCTAGATCGACTACGTGCAACCTAGTAGCACCTTGCTCGACCCACTGTTTGGCAACTTCAACGGGGTTCTCGTTGAAAACTTGCGATCGCTCGTAGTCGCCTTGGTACAGTCGCACACAGCGACCTTCTAGTAAATCTATTGCTGGGAGAATTTCCATAATAGTTAGTTGTTAGTTGTTAGTTGCTAGTCGTCTCACTGGTCTTTGTTTCGCTTCATAACAGCCTCACGAAAACCCAGCACAATCAAGATATTAGAAAGTGTTAAAAAAAACTCGGCGCTGCCGTGCAACCAATCGACGTTTGCGAGAGAATTACCATAATGGACTTGAGCATAAATCCCTGCTGGAATGGTAACGGCAACAAAAACAAGAGTGCCATAAAATCCATACATTGCCAAACGAGGCATGGGCTGAACGCGGCTCAGATACCATAAGAAACCCAGGTATGGAAATAGGGAAAGGGCAAAGAGGGTTTCTTTTGAAATCATTTCTTTTCTATGGAGTAGGAATTAGGAGTTGAGGAATAGGGAGTTGTGTTGGTACGATAGGAACGCCAAATCCAAAACGCGGCTGCCCAAAGCGTAAAATTACCTACTAGGGTCATGGTAGCTTGTAGAGTGACCAGCCATTCTAGAGATTGTGCGTTGTCGAAATAATGCCAGGTACAGGCACACATAGCGCTGACAAGGGCGGGTAACATTGCAAAGGACAATGCTCCCCAAGCTCGGTTACCTGTCACTTCCCCATACTTCCAGATTAACCAAATAGCGGCAATCCACTCAACAACGCTAGATACATGAATAATCCAAGTTGGAATCGAAAGAGCATGCATAAGAGTTAATAGTCAACAGTCATTGGTCTTTTTGAGAAAAAATTGATAAGCTAAAATCCACTCATCCAAAATGAAAACAATGCGGGTTCTGTTATCTGGGTATTACGGTAAGGGGAACGGTGGGGACGAAGCTTTATTAGCAACACTTCTACAAATGCTACCACCATCAGTCACACCTGTGGTTCTCTCTGGTAATCCCAAAGAAACAAGCGATCGCTACAATGTAGAAGCACGAGATCGCATGAAAATCTCCCCTGTTGTAGAAGCTTTGCGGTCTTGCGATGCTTTTATTTGGGGCGGTGGAAGTTTAATTCAAGATACCACGAGTCTTATCAGCCCTTTTTATTATGCGGGAATTATGGCGGTAGCCCAAAAAATGGGTATGAAAACAGTGGCTTGGGGACAGGGAATCGGTCCGTTGAAGCGTTCTGTGACTCGTTGGTTAGCACGGCAAACTTTTAGTGGTTGTACAAAAGTGAGTGTCCGCGATCGCACTTCTGCGGCTATGCTGGCTGATTGGCAAGTTCCTTGTATTTTAGCTCCCGATCCGGTATGGGCTTTGGAAGGTAAACCAGTTCCGGGACTTTGGGATTTACCTGCTCCTAGAGTTGCAGTGACACTAAGAACTCATCCCGATTTAACAGAAAAACGTCTTGGTAACTTAACTCGCGCCTTGGTTGATTTTCAAAAAGCGACACAAACTTATATCTTATTGCTACCGTTTCAAGAAAGTGAAGATTTAGAAATAGCTCAAGCCATACAACCAAAACTTGAAGGTGTCAGCCAGATCCTGTCCTTAAAAGAACCACAACTTTTAAAAGGAGTTTTTCGCGGTGTCGAAATGGCAATTGGGATGCGCTTGCATAGTTTAATTATGGCTGCAGCAGAAGGGTGTCGCTGTTTTGCTCTCAGTTACGATCCCAAAGTTAATCGATTGATGGAAGATTTAGATATGCCGGGATGGAATTTAGCAACTTTGCCAGATGACCCTAACGTTATTAGTAAAACATGGATCGAGCATTATGCTAATGGCGAGCCGTTATCTACAGATAAAATACAGTCGTTAGTAGATAGAGCGCTGATGCACCGCGAAGTTTTGAAAGAAGTTTTAGAATAATAACAGCCAACTCACTTTTTCTCCAATGACTACCGTTACCCCTAAACGCTTCACTTTAGATGAGTATCATCGTCTCATGGAATTGGGATTTCTGACAGAGGATGACAGAGTGGAGTTGATTAGGGGAGAATTAATACAAATGGCAGCGAAAGGCACACGGCATTCTGTTTGTAACACAAAGTTAGCCAAAGAATTAGAGAGATTGCTAGGGGATAGAGCTGTTGTCCGCGTACAAGAGCCTGTTATATTATTCCCAAATAACGAACCAGAACCCGATGTTGCTATAGTACGGGGACAAGCTGATGATTATTTACCGAACCATCCTCAACTTGAGGATATTTTCCTAGTTATTGAAGTTGCTGATTCTTCTGTTGACTATGACCAAAGTACAAAACTAGAACTATATGCTGAAAATGGAATTAAAGATTATTGGATTCTTAATTTAGTAGCCAATCAATTAGAGCGTTACAGTCAGCCTTATCTTGATGAGCAAGGAAAGTATGGTTATCGCTTCAAGCAAATTGCTTTGCGAAATGAATCGATCGCAATTCCATATTTTTCCGATCTATCTTTGGATTTGGATAAAGTTTTTCCCGGTTTCGGGAAACAGAGATAGAAATTTTGTTGGAAAAAATATTCAATTTCCAGCCATCTTCAATCAGAGCTTGTCTAAACTTTGTGAATAAAAAATGAATGAAAATTTCTGTTTTGCTAAAGCTTTTGAAGCAGAGTATAGATTGTTAGTACCTCTTGGGGTGAAATTACATTAACACCATACTACCTTGGAGATTTGGTTTTAACTTCAGGAAAATTGGTAGCTTGCGATCCACTAACCTTCTTTGGCGCAGAACCTTTTGCACTCGAATTAAAACCTGGTAAATATCCAACAATTTTAAGTGTAGCCTATTTTCATAAAAACAAACAATTTGCAGTTGCTTATGCAATGCTGCTTTTAAATGAGGAACCTGTTGTCAGGTTTGAAATGGCTACCATTCCAGGTGAAGATATTACTTTGCTTGAAAAAGGGAAAATATTTGGCTATGGAGTTGATTCCGGTACGGGGTGCTTTATGGATTTAGATGTCGCTCAACTGATTCTTGATAAGAACTGGGATGCAGAATCAGATGAAGATTTTTTTAGCAGCCAACTCTTAGAAGAACTGGAAAAGAACTCTCATTTCCCTCGGTGTTGGACAAATTTTTGTGTAGATGAGTCAACGCAAGCTAATATTATTGCGTTTGACTCTGGTTGGGGAGATGGGATATATGCTTCCTACTTTGGATATGATGCACGAGGAAACGCTGTCAGTGTTGTGACTGAATTTATAAATATTTTTGATTGGTGTCAAGATACTGGTGTAAGTTAATTGTTCGAGGTTGCTTTAACCATCTGTCTTATCATCACTATTCTTGTTTTGTTCCATCAGATAGTCGCAGACGCGGCGGATGTGTTGGCTATTCTCAGCGACAAGCTGCATGGTTTGAGTGGTAACCGTCACCAGTTCGGCTAAGCGATCGACACGTTGCTCTAAGTTACCAAGAATTGCTGCGTTTTCCAAGGTTTGTCTTTCAAGACGCGTGAGCATTTCGTCATGCTTGGCAACTGTTTCAACAGTGCTAGTGGCTATTTGTGCAACCTGCGTCATAAGTGGAGCTAACTGATTTAGCATTTCAGCATGGGTTGCTAGCATTCGTTCCAATCGCTCGAGTCTGTTTTGTGGTCCGTTCTGTGTCATGCTACTTCTCCTATCTTTTGCTCTTCCTTATAATTTGATTAAATGTTGGGTTTCGTTCCTCAACCCAACCTACTTTATAAACTTTCATTTTTCATTCAAGGCTTTTATTTGCTATCACAAGCTTACCAGACAGCAGCTGCCAACCCATCCTTATATTCGCCCTTTTACTGTTGATAAAAAAATTCTTGACATGAGTTTAAAAACCGTTGGGGAATTTCTATATTATTTCCCCAGTGCAAGTGAATGTAAGAAGCGTGTAGGGAAGAAGGTAAACACCATCCTTCGTCGCCCGTAAATTCTTGAGAATCATAGCGGTAAGTTTGAAAAAGCGATCGCTCTTGAGTTAAAGTTAAACGAGAACGATGAAACTCATGTCCGCAAACAGTGGTTCCTGCACGTACTAACAAACTATCTTGTTGGGCAATTGCTCGACGATAACCCAAAGTCAGATGTTTATCCATAATGGCTGTTGTTGGTAAAACTCCTACCATTGACCAAAATTTTCCTTCAAAATCAATAATTTCTTTGCACAAGTACATTAAGCCCCCGCACTCAGCAATTGTTGGCATTCCAGCAACAATTGCTGCGTTGACTGCTGTCAGGACGTTGGTATTTTCTGCTAATTGCCGTGCGAAAACTTCTGGAAAACCCCCTCCAAAATACATTCCATTAACACCTTGTGGCAGTTCAGCATCTTCTAAGGGACTCCAAAAAACGAGTTCTGCACCTAACGTTTGCAGTAAATCGAGATTGTCTTGGTAGTAAAAATTGAAAGCGCGATCGCGAGCAATTGCTATTTTAGGGAGTGAAGACTCGGAACTGGAGATTGGGAAAGACAATGTTCTGTGTTCTTCGTGTTTTTTTGTCTTTAATAGCGGAAGCAAGCGTTCCCAATCAAAGCAAGAATCTCCTAAATCGGCAAGTCGGTTAATCAAAGCATCCATTTGAGGAAGTTCTGCTGTAGGGACTAAACCTAAATGGCGATCCGGAATTGTAATGTTTTCTTCGCGTCGTAAAACTCCCAGAATCGGTAACTGTAAAGGTTCGAGAGCATTTTTGAGAAGTTCGAGATGGCGCGAGCTTCCCACGCGATTCAAAACGACACCAACAATTTTAATTGTGGGGTCATAAGAACAATAACCGTGAGCGATCGCTGCTACAGAACCAGATAATCGACTGCTATCAATAACCAGTACTACAGGTAAATCCAACAGCTTGGCGATATGGGCTGTACTGGCGGTAATTCCAACTCCATCAAACAATCCCATCACACCTTCGACTATGGCATATTCACAGAGTTGAGAGTGATAGGTAAAACATTCTTGTACGTAAACCTCAGAAGTTAACACGGTATCTAAATTACGACAAGAGCGACCAGTGACATACTGGTGAAACATCGGGTCGATATAATCCGGACCAACTTTAAAAGACTGTACTTGAAAACCACGGCGACACAAAGACGCTAAAAAGGTGAGCACGACCGTCGTCTTGCCCACCCCACTTCGTTCTCCTGCAATAATTAAAGACATTGCTAATTGCTAATAGCTAATAGTTAATTGCTTTTTATACCATTAACCATTAGCCATTAGCTATTAGCCATTAGCCATTAGCTATTAGCCATTAGCCATTAGCCATCAGCTATTAGCCAACTTAAGTACCTGAGAAGTAACAGCAAGACTTTCTTCCAAAAGTGCCTCGCGACCCCAACGTTGGACTTGTTGACTTAACAAAACTTCTGCTTTTTGCTCGGAAAGAGAAGTTACGTGTTGGAACAAACCTTGGGCTTGAGCACCACCTTGTGTTTCCAAACGCATACAACCACCTGTCTCAGAACAAATCAGCGTTCCGCAGTTAGCTTGGGGATTGGTCGAACTGAGACGCAAAGCAATTAAGTCACCAGGAATATCGCCTACATCAGCAACGGGTACGCCTGCTAACTCTGCTTCTACTTGTCTTTGTTCTGGTGTCAGGAAGCTAACTCGCGTAATATCGTAATCTCCACTTTCTTTTTGATAAGAAACAGGACGCCATTGCAATCTGCTTGCCAACCACCCCAAATACAACAGTGCTTGTACGGAACTGCCTTTTTCGTAATCGATATTAATTCTATCGACTTCTGGTAAAGCAGTACGACGTTGGGGTGGATCGTAAGCCTCAGCGGTTAACTCTTGCCATGCGGAAAGACGACGCCAGTTGAGGTCAGCTATAGGTACACCATTTTCTACTAACCCTTGCAAGTTCAGTAAATCGTTTTCTGGCTCGTTAAAGTAACAGGAATCTACAATAACGTTGTTACAAACTCCTGACAGTCTCTTAAAGAGTGGGTTGTTGATATCTGGTGTACCCTTCCACCAAAGGAACTTGGGCAACCCACCAATCAACAATGCTGGAAGCATCCCGCCTATTCTTTCTAAAGCTACAGCGGTTCCCGTGAGCGTGATGTACTCGCAGCAGACGAGAGTATTTGAAGACTGTTTTTGGATGGGACAGTAAGCAGAAACTTGAGCCTTGACACCCGTGTCTTCACCTGCTATTGGCGACAGGTTAATGATTCGGCATGGGTTGCGGATGGCGATTTCATCAGCGATTGTAGGGCTTGAAGCACTTGAACCATAGGGAGCGGGAGCGCTTGTACCATTGCCATCGCCTGTCGCACCATTTGTGTGACGTTTGGCAAATTCTTCTCGCAATAAAGCTATAGTCTCATTTGTAGCTGTTCCAGTTTCAGCTAAGCCGTACTTTTTCTGAAACTCCTTTAGTGCTGCTTGCATCTGAGGTCCGAAAATGCCATCAATGGGACCTTGGTAATATCCCAATGTCGCTAACAGAAGCTGAGTTTCTTCTGGTTCGTATACCACTAAGGTAAATGTGGTTGCCCTTGTAGCAGCAGGAAGTGTACCATCCTCGCCAGCAATGCCATAACTTTGCCAAATTTGACTGAGTTCCGCTTCAATTTCTGTAAGCGAAACATCCTTGGGTGCCTGAAGTGAAAAAATTGTAGGAGCTTGGGAAGTCATAGTGATAAATGCTAATTGTTAATTGCTAAATAGCTAATAGCTAATAGTTAATAGTTAATTGCTTTTTATAACAATTAGCTATTAACCATTAGCTGTTAGCACTAGAGTCTTCGCCAACGGCGACCGTCTTGGTTAATCAAGAGTTCTGCTTCAGCTGGTTCCCAAGTACCTGCTTCATATCTGGGAACGGTTGCTGGATCTGCGGGTGCATCCCATACTGAAAGCACTGGTGTTACTACTTGCCAAGCTGCTTCCACTTCATCTGCTCTTGTAAATAATGACTGGTCGCCCATCATACAATCTAGTAGCAAGCGATCGTATGCATCGGAGGTTGCTGCAATTCCGAAGGAACCGTATGTAAAATCCATGTCAACGGAACGAGTCCGGAACTCCGCCCCAGGCATTTTTACCTCGAAACGCAAAGAAATTCCTTCGTTTGGTTGAATCCGCATTGCCAAGATGTTACTACCCATCTGTTGGGCTGCTGATGGAAACATCCGAGAAGGAACTTCACGGAAGTGGATGGAAATCTCACTGACTTTTTTTGGCATCCTCTTCCCAGTACGCAGGTAGAACGGTACTCCTTGCCAGCGCCAGTTGTCAACCATGAACTTCACTGCTACATAGGTAGGTGTTGTAGATTCAAGATGAACGCCTGGTTCTTCATGATAACCAGGCACGGGTTTCCCTTTCATCCAACCAGCACTGTACTGACCCCGTACTGCCGATCGGTGTAAATTTTGCACATCAGCCAGACGAGTTGCTTGGAGAACTTTAACTTTCTCTGTCCGCAGACTGTCAGCATCTAAAGCGTTTGGTGGTTCGATCGCTGTTAAGCAGAAAAGTTGCATGAGGTGGTTTTGCAACATATCCCGCAATGCACCAGAACTTTCATAATACCCTGCCCGGTCTTCCACACCTACTGTTTCTGCAACAGTAATCTGAACGTGGTCAACAAAGCGACGGTTCCACAGTGGTTCAAAAATGGCATTAGCAAAGCGGAACACCAACAAATTCTGAACTGTTTCTTTACCTAAGTAGTGGTCGATCCGGTAAACTTGGCTTTCGTGGCAATATTTCTGTACCACTCGGTTCAAGCTTTGAGCAGAAGCTAAATCCCGACCAAAAGGTTTTTCAATCACCAAACGATGCTTGTACGGGTCTTCTAACATACCCGCATTTCCAAGTTGCTTGATACCCTCAGCAAAGAATTTGGGTGCAACGGAAAGATAGAAAATTCTATTTCCCCTTGTGCCGCGTTTTTCGTCTAATTCAGTTAATAAAGTATTCAGTTTTTGGTAACTTTCTGGGTTGTCCATATCCCCAGAACAATAATACAAACCTTGGGAGAAATCTTGCCACAGCCCTTCTGGACCTAGCCCATCAGAAAACTCCTCAATACCCTGGCGCATCTGTTCGCGGAAGTAATCGTGAGTCCAGTCTCTCCGCGCTACGCCAACTATAGTGGTTTCGGGGGGAATACGCCGTTCTTTGCGTAACTTGTAAAGCGCCGGTACGAGTTTGCGCTGAGTTAAATCGCCGGAAGCACCATAGATAACTATGATTTGAGGTTCGGGCATCCGTTGCTGTTGCAAACCAACCCGCAACGGGTTTTCTAGGAATGTGACCATAACAAGTTTGGTTGTGAGTTTTGTGATAAAGGGAATTGCTAATTGCTAATTGCTAATTGCTAATCGCTAATTTTTAAAAGCCATTAGCCATCAGCCGTTAGCCATTAGCTACACAGGTGACAACTGTCTCACCTTAGTTTCTAAGGATTTCATCAACGATTCAAAAGGCTGGACAAATTTCTCAATACCTTCGGTAAGAAGTTCATCCATGACAGTATTGATATCGATGTTGATGTCTGGATCTTTGAGGCTATCGATGAGTTGATACGCTTGTTCTACTCCTGTTTCCACCCGATTAGCTACATTACAGTGGTCAGCACACGCGACTATGGTCACAGGTGGTAGGGTGTTTACGGTGTCGGGACCGATCAACTCATCAACATACATCACGTCGCTGTAATTGGGATCTTTGGTGCTGGTGCTTGCCCATAACAAGCGTTGTACTTGAGCACCTTTGGTTGCCAATGCTTTCCAACGTTCGTCGTTGACGATCTTCTTGTACTCTTGATAAGCAATCTTGGCGTTAGCGATCGCGACTTTTCCTTTAACTGCTTTTAGCTTAGCTTCTACAGTAATATCGTCAACGCCTTTTTGCAATTTAGCGTCTATCTTACCATCAATGTTGGTATCTATTCTGCTGAGGAAGAAACTAGCAACAGAGGCAATTTTACTAATGTCTTTGCCTTCTGCAACTCGTCTTTCCAAACCGCGAATGTATGCCCAAGCAGTATTGATATAGCTTTGAACGGAGAACAACAAAGTGACGTTGACGCTGATTCCTTCGTAAATAGCTTGCTCAACAGCTGGCAAACCCGCTTCTGTACCGGGAATTTTAATCATCAGATTTTCCCTAGCGACTTCTTTGTAGTAGCGGCGGGCTTCTTTGATTGTTGCCTCAGTATCGTGAGCAATAGTTGGTGGTACTTCTATACTTACATAACCATCCAATCCCTTAGTTGCATCATAAACAGGGCGTAAAATATCACATGCATCGCGAATATCTGCAAAAGCTAGAGATTCATAAATTTTGTATGTAGGTAATCCACCACGGATTCCTGATTCAATATCAGCGTCATAAATAGCATTCCCAGCGATCGCTTTTTCAAAAATAGCTGGGTTAGAAGTAATCCCACAGATTCCTTTGTGTTCAACCAAGTCTTTAAGTTCACCCGAGCTAACAATATCGCGGCTCAAATTATCCATCCAGATACTTTGACCCAAGTCTTTAATCTCTAGTAATTGATTAGTCGTCATAATTGTACCTGTTTGATTCATTGCTAAAAAGCCATCAGCCATCAGCCTTTAGCCATCAGTCATTAGCCATTAATGCCCATTCTGAATAAAAGACTCTACCTTCGCTACATCCTTTGGGCTACCAATAATCAAAGGAGTACGTTGATGTAGTTTCTTTGGCACCACATCTAAAATCTCTGTATGTCCCGTAGTTGCGCGACCCCCTGCTTGCTCGATCACAAAAGCTAAAGGAGCGGATTCATAAAGTAAACGCAATTTCCCTTCTGGTTTTGGGAGTGTTCCTGGGTAAAGAAATACACCACCTTGCAACAATATTCTATGGATATCGCTTACCATCGCTCCGCTATAGCGAGCCGTGTAACCTTCTGTTCTGTGGACGTAACGGATGTACTCTCGAATTGGTTCATCCCATTGCCAAAAATTACCCTCGTTAACGCTGTATACGGAACCATGGTCGGGAATGCGAATGTTCTCTTCCGTCAGGATAAACTCTCCTAAACTTGGGTCGAGGGTAAATGAGTGAACTCCCTTACCTATAGTATAGATCAGCATCGTGCTGGGACCGTAGAGTATGTATCCTGCGGCAATTTGGTTGCGTCCTGGAGCCAGTAAATCTCGTGCTTCTCCGTCGAGATCGGTTCCTTGTTGTTGCCGAATCGAAAAAATAGAACCCAAACTGAGATTTGTATCAGTATTCGATGAGCCATCAATGGGATCGTATAGCAGGGTGTAGCGACCTATGGGGCAGTTTTCGGGAATGTAATAGGGTTTGTCCATTTCCTCAGAAGCCAAGCGACAGACTAACCCGCTTTGCTTGAACACTGAGATAAAAACGTCATTGGCATAGACGTCCATTTTTTTAACGGATTCTCCTTGTACGTTCACTTCTCCAGTAAATCCAAGAACCCCTTCCATTAAACCCGCACGGCTTAGACGACGTGCAACTAGCTTCCCAGCCAAAGCAATTCGATTCATCAACGTACTCAAATCCTGTGCTTCTGGCGAAAAGCTCTGAAGTTGCTGTAGGACATGACGGGATAATGTAGTACAATCACGGTCTAACGCCCGGTCTGCTGCTTCGTTATTGACCGACTCCAAAGATTCTGGCGCTTTAGTCATTATTATGTCCTCCCGTTCATAGTGGGTATTTACGTGGTTCATCCCGTGCGTCACAACTGTTGTTGCTGCCTCTATCTTAGAAAGGTAAATTGACCACTGAAATGGGTTTTTAGATAAAATAAAGAATCAATTCCAAATTGCAGCTATACCAAGCCGAAATCCTAATTTGGAATGGTATGCACAGTAAATATGCTTATTCATCCTGAATGTGTCGCTCGCTGTTGCCATTTCCCCGTATTTCATCCTGTAGATAGAGAGGTTAGCTTTAGCGATCGCTACAATTGCTAGTGAATCACAAATTTGTCAATTCTACTGTTATTCAGGCACCCACTCGCTGGGAAACTTGCTTCCATAAATTTGGTGATTTCTGCTAAAACCACTCTGGTAAAACGTAATGTGGCAAGCTGTGACCTTTCTCACTGGGTCACAACTTGCCGCTCGCACTTCCATTTAAGTGCCAGTAACAACTGTTTCTAGAAAACTGAGCAGTTTATAGCTTGCGTAACTAGAAGACAATTTGTTATCATCGTATTCTGCTTTTAATAAGACTCTTGTTTTTTCACCCAACTACCTCGTCGGTTGCCATTACTGTTTTCTTCTCGCGGTTTGGCTTTATTGACTCTGAGTTGACGACCCATCCATTCTGCGCCATCCAGTTCTGAAATGGCTGCATCCTCTTGGTTATCTTCATTCATGTCAACAAAAGCGAAACCCCGGAGTCGTCCTGTTTCGCGATCGGTAGGTAAAACAACTCTTTTGACCTCGCCGTATTCTGCAAATACAACTTTTAAGTCTTCTTCAGTGGCGCGGTAGGAGAGATTTCCAACGTAAATAGTCATGTGAATCACGTAAGTCGCAACGAAGAGCGAAAAGCCCAGCGTAAAGGTACAGACAAAATTAACAGCCAAGACGGGCTGAGTCTTATCTGACTTTCAGGTGAAAAATTTTGTAATGAAAATGTAACTTTGAGCAGTTACTTCGTTACAAGATTCCATTCTGTTTAGCTAAGTTTTCGCATACGCTCATATCATAACCGATCGTGTTGTTTTTCAAAGTATGAGATTTTACAAACACACATAAGTTATAATCAGTCTCTCTTATATACCCTATCTGTTCTATGGTTGACAGAATTTTATAGTGATTTTCTTAAGCTTCAAGAGAGAAATCTACCTATTTCTATAGATGCGAAATTTACTTTTTAGTACTTATCTAACTAAATTCAGGGTAAGCTTGCCTTACCCTTTAAAGCTTTACCCTGATGACAGCATCTAAACGTTAATCAATAGAGATTGTTTGTGGTCCACTTGCTTTACCATTATGTGCTTGA
The DNA here is from genome assembly GCF_000760695.4 of Tolypothrix bouteillei VB521301. Classification (GTDB taxonomy): domain Bacteria; phylum Cyanobacteriota; class Cyanobacteriia; order Cyanobacteriales; family Nostocaceae; genus Scytonema; species Scytonema bouteillei_A. Next base: position 4,462,624 of record NZ_JHEG04000001.1, read on the forward strand.
GTGGGAGCAGAAGTGTAAGTATTTGTACCTAATTGCTGGGAAAGCCAACTTTTAACAGGGTCATCTGCAAGATTAAGTTTTAGTACCCCAGACACAAATCCACCCATAAACGACATTGGGTGTTGGGTAAGTTGTTTAAATATTGGTGTTAATTCTTCAAGGAACATTACGAATCTCCAAGTATTGTAGTTAAAAATAAGAGGTTGGGAACTAGGGGCTTGGGTAGAGGAAGAGGAAGACCCTGACCCTCAATCCGGTGGCTCCGCCTCTTGTATTTAGTCAAGTAGTAAAACAGGTAGGGCTAAAGCCCACCAATACCATACTACGCGGGTATTTTGCCAGAAGGTCGAGGGAAAGCCTCGTAAGCTGAATTCCCAGGTTCTACCTGGGAACGAGAGATAGGCTCGCAGGGGTAGTAGTACTCCTAAACCCTAACCTCTAACCCCTCTCATTATTTTGTTCCGGCATCATGCATTTGTCTGAATCACATCCCGCAGGTCCGGCTTCCATTAACTCACCAAAATCATAGTTACTTAAAACACCATGAAAATCATCTGTTTTACGACGCATTTCGACTTCCTTCATAAATCGATCGTATTGCTCTTTTGAAATTGGCTCAAAAGGTAAGCGAGGGAAAGTTTGGAGATCGTCAAATCTGGCTAGCAGTGCAGCACTCATGTAACCTTCATCATCTCTGATGGCTTCATATATCCGCGTTCCCAAAGCTTCCACTTCATTTTCTCGGAGTTCAATGGTTGCCGAAGTGTTGTGTGTAACATAGAACTTTTGGACTTGCATATAAAAATCCGTTTGGGCGAGGGCGCTAAATTGACTGATGTCGATTTCATCAGCACCTGGTAAATCCGCCCAAAGTACAGAGACTGGAATCTCCACAAGCCATTCACTGACTCGCGGATCGAAGGGATCGTGCAACAAATTACCCTGTTCGTCTTTATCGGATTGGGAGGGAATGACATTGTAGCCGTAGTCAATACAAGCTAAAGCAACAGGGTCATTTTTACGGAAGGTGATCCGCCGCAAAAATCTTTGTGCTTTAGGTGGATGCCATCCCGGACTTGCACCTGTTAATAAGGATTTAGTACCGCTAGGTTGAACAGTAGTACAGCGGTTGGGGCGTTTCAGACCGTGGCGATCGCAGTAATCCCAAACAACACGATGAACGGTATCTTTCCAGAAACTTAGGTATTCCTGTTCTCGACGCTTAAATGCCAATCCTTGAGTTGTTTCCGGTCTTCCTTCTGCCCACCAACGCAACCAATCAACGCCAAAAGCACGGACAAAGAAATCAAATAACCCCGTGAAAGAAACACCCACAATAGGATCTAATTCACGGCTGTACTGATAGCGGGTTTCAAGAAACTTGTGGTGCAAAAGTGATGCAACAGAAAGAGATCCTGCTGTAAAAGCTTCTTCTTGTTCTTTGTAGTTCAGTGGATCGATTTGATTTAAGTGGATCTCCGATAAATTACAGTGGAAATTGCTACCTATAATTTCCATATTTGTTATCCTAAAGGCTTTTTATCCTCTAGTTCTGGAGGTTTTCCTCATACCCATAACAGGGATACAACTGGTTAATTCCAATTCAGTTCAGCATATCTTTTCTACCATAGGGTAGCCGGAGACTCGTGAGGGTATTATATTCTTGTCAGTTCTCAGTCATAAATTTTTACTGTTTGCTGAAAAGTTTCAACCCCTATGCGTTGCACTGCCAAAAGACTTTTAAATCTCAAGATTAGCTCAGGATTAGCATGCGGGAGAAGTGAGTTTTCTAACCGTTTAGCTTTCCCTGAATTTCCCCGGTTTTTTACGTGAGGCAAAATTATCTACCACACGGATTCAAGCCGAATCGAGCTAAACGATGTTCTAGCTCACTTTGAGAGATGTGAGGATATTTCTCCTGCAACCAAGCTTCTGCTTTTCCTTCTGCATAAGCCTTCAGAAAATCGACTCTTCGATCTTGAGTCACAAGTAGGTCGCAGTTAGCTCTAGCTACAGCTTCACCAGCCCATTGAATTGCACCTTCACCACTGTAGTATTGTTTGCGGACAGCATCAATACATTCTTCTAATGTAGGTTTGTAATGAAAGACTCTGCTATGGTTTGCCATCCTGAGTGCATCCCGTTCTGGATCGATGCGCCAGTTACCATTTTCGTCTTGCTGCCAAAGATTGGATTTTGCATCTGCAAATAAGCGATCGTCGCCAGAGCCTTGACGAATTCCAGCAGATCTACGGATATTACCTGCAACAATTGTTACAGCAGCTTCATCAATCAACAAACAGCATTCAACTGAATTTAACTGTCTTCCTACAGCTTTATTTAAAATCAATGCACAACGCTCGTAAAGCCCAGGCAATTTGACGGGATTGGCAACTCCTCCAAAGCCGTTCAGCCGCTCTCCTGCTTGACGTACATCACTAATATCGACAATCACTTGAACTTCTCGTGTAAACCGTTCATCTGTTGAGAGTTCCAACAATCTTTGATAAGACTGTACCCAACCTTGGCGGCTATCGCCAACATAAATTGTTACAAGATTGTTCTCTATTTTAACTTCTGTCTCCTCACGTCGGTGCTCGGGAAGGGTACTGCCAATTTCTCCTTGGACTGTGACAGATAGGCGATTGCGAATGGGAGGAAGTTGGTTGATGTATTTCGGTTCTAGAACAGCTCCAGTCCCACAGCCCATCATCGCTAAGTCCATCATTAAACCAAAAGCACTCCAATCCACAGCATTAGTTGATGTGCAATTGTAAGCTCCAGAAAAATTCTTTTGCTGCAGTAACCAGTTTGTACCTCCAACCCACAACCATCTTCCACTTGGTAATGCTTTTAAATTTCGCTGCATCCGTTCCAGGATCTCAGCCTCTTCTGGCAGAAGCTTACCCAATTCAATTAAACCCGATAAAGTGCGATCGCACACTTGCTCCCAAGTTTCTCTCACTCCACCCTCTTTACGGCGGCTGTAAGTTCTAAAAAACACTGGGTTAGCTGCAGGGGCGGTTTCCGGAAATTGGGCATTCTTTAGTCGTTCTCTTTCTAGCTCACGAACCATAATGAAGTCTTGTTGCTTGCTGACACAGATTACGACTATACGCTAACTGAATGAGAGGGTAAAGATTGCAAAATTTATGAATTTACGCTAAGTCTAAGGATATACTCAATGTTACTAGCACCTGATACTCAATCCGCTTTTTTCCCTAACGATTAGAAATCGTGGCTATACAAACGAAGTCCGCCTTCGCGGACTCAACGATCAAAGCCCTAACGATTAGAAATCGTGGCTATACAAACGAAGTCCGCCTTCGCGGACTCAACGATCAAAGCCCTAACGATTAGAAATCGTGGCTATACAAACGAAGTCCGCCTTCGCGGACTCAACGATCAAAGCCCTAACGATTAGAAATCGTGGCTATACAAACAAAGTTCGCCTTCGCGGACTCAACGATCAAAGCCCTAACGATTAGAAATCGTGGCTATACAAACAAAGTTCGCCTTCGCGGACTCAACGATCAAAGCCCTAACGATTAGAAATCGTGGCTATACAACCGAAGTCCGCCTTCGCGGACTCGATGATAAAAGGAATTCCCTTTGACACTCTCTGCCCTAAAGAGTCAGAGATTCTTAAGACTTTTCAGTCTTAATATCCGTACTAATAGGGTTCCTAGGCTCATTACGTTTGCCACAAGGGCGTAATGATATCTCCTCAAGGATGTTTCAGGCGTATACTTTCTCCCAGTCCGGGAGTAGGTTTTAACGTCTTGTACTGACAAGACTAGGATATCATGACTGTCCCTTTAGGGACAGACCGCTCGCCTACATCCATCGTCTAAAGTACGGTTGAGCCTCTCGCCGTGCTACGAGGCTCAACCTCAATGGTTTTGGCTCGCTCGATTACTTATAAGCTGTTTCACTTGGTTACTACTCATTGTTGTTGGAGGATAGTTGGAAAATCTTGCGCCATGGCGATCGCCCCTTGCTCGTGCTCTTCATCGCAATCGCAGCGAGCCTCATTCGCGATATTTCCAATTAGCAACCGTTCAAGGTGATGGACGTCCAGCCAACCGTACTGTTGTGTTCCGGGGATTTCTTGACGACACCAACCAGCTAAAAATTATTACTGATACGCGAAGTCAAAAATTTGACCAAATAAAGAATCGGGCTTGGGGAGAAGCTTGCTGGTATTTTACAAGCACCCGCGAGCAATTTCGTCTTGCAGGAGAATTGATACTTGTAGATGCCAATCATTTCGATCCAAAGATGCAAAAAGCCCGTCAGATGGCATGGCAAGAGATTTCAGACAACGCCCGCTTGCAATTCGCTTGGCCCGATCCCGGTGAACCGAGAAGCTCACAAGAGGCTTTCTCTCCATCACCTCCCGATTCAACTTTGCCTCTAGCCAATTTTTGTTTGTTACTGCTCGATCCCGTTAAAGTAGATCGTCTTGAATTACGAGGCGATCCCCAAAACAGATGGTGTTATTTGCTAGATGAATTGCAGATTTGGTCTGTTGTGGAGGTTAATCCATAATTCAGAATAATTCAGACACTCTGGTTCCCAGTAGTCCGTTGTAGTAGTTAATGCTTAATTCAGACACTCTCGTTCCCAGGCGGAGCCTGGGAATGTCTTCAGGGAGGCTCCGCCTCCAGTGACAGTTTAATGCCAACTCTGATAAAACTCTTGATAAGTCATACGTTGAGCACAATGCCATAGGAGCTTGTAAACTGCTTCATAGCGGTAAGAAGTTTGTTGATAAAACTCTTGGCTGAGATAGTCTTTCAAATCTGATACGACTTTTGGCAAATGCTCATCTTGTAGAATCGGCAGCAATTTATCAACCTCTTTTAGCAAAGAGAGTTCATAAGAAAAGCTGTGGCAAGGGCTGAGGCTTTCTTTGTTCTCTTCCTCTTCTTCAAAGGTTTGGATTAATTTGACTTTAGCCGCAATCATATTGTCAAGAAATTTTTGGTTCATTTGATTTTTCTGGGTTATTTCCTGCACGGAAACTAGCAGAGCGTCAACGTTGAGACCATTGTCTAAGTGAGCTAAATCAACTATGGTATTGAGAGCTTTTTCACAAGAATTATTAGTTTGTATCAAAACTTCAGCAGCATAGCGACGCAACCAGTCATTGCCATCGTTCTCCATAATTTTGACTAAAGTGGCGATCGCTATCTCGTTCCCTGGCTCTATTGCCAAGATTGCTCGAGCTACTTCAATATAATCACAGCAATTACCTTGATTTACCAGTAAACCAAGAAGAACTTTTATAGCTTTTTGACGTGTGGCTACAGCGACTTCATCCCAGCGAATTCTGTGAAGAGTAGAAATTGCGTTGCAAGACGCATTGCAATCTAAATTTTTTTCAATGATGGAAAGCAGCGTTGAAATCCCCACCTCGTTACTTGGGTAACGCCGCAGGAGTTCACCAGCAATTCTATAGCGGTAATAATCATCCTGAGTTGTTTCCAGCCTGTTGATAACTGTGCTTAGCGATCGCTTGTTATCTGGCTTAATAGAAAGCAAGTATGCAGCAGCTAGAGTAACACTGTGTAAGTTTTCACTTGTTTCCACAATTCGAGTTAAAGCTGTGCTTACCGCAGGACAATGCGGCGTAATTTTTCCCAAGCTAATAACTGCTTGACAGAGAAGATCGTCTTCTTTTGTCTTTTCTAACCTTGTAGATAGAGCTGCGATCGCATCCGTATTACCTGGAGCGATTTTTTGTAAATGCATAGCAGCCTGAAAGAGAACATCGCTTCGCTCAGTAGTTTCTAGAATATTGACTAAAGCTTTCTTAGCAGTCGCATTACCAGGATCTATACGTAATAAACATTTTGCAGCACAACAACTGATTCTGTCATCTTGATTCATTTGCAGGAACTTAGTGAGGGCTGCAATCGCTGTTGAACTGCTATAAGCGATTTTATCCAATGCCACAAATATCTTTACGTAAAGGTAGTTCCAACCAAAGCCTTTATTTGAAGTTATCTCAAGTAAATCGACTAAAGCTGCAATCGCATTTTCATCATTACAAGCAATTTCGCCCAAACTCTGACATATTTTGCCCAGAGTCCTTTCATTTTCCGTAACTTGTAGCAGTTTTACCAAAGCCGTAATCGCTATTTGATTTCCTAAGTCTATTTGTCCCAATCTTAAAGCAGCGTCTTGTAACACAAACTGACTTTCTGTAGTCTGAATTAACAACTCAAAGGCAGCAATTACTCGTTTTTTATCTGTTAAGTTCAAGACTACTTTTGCTTCTTCTTGTAATGGTTTTGGAAAGTTTTGCCAACCAAAATAAACATAACTCCATTGCAGTAGTTGTTGAACAATTGCATCCCCTAAACTACATTCTTCAAAATGATTCAATGCTTCTGCTGCTAGCAAGTAAGCTCGAGATCGGTAGAAATTCCCACAATCGTCTTCAAAATTTAGTAAGAGTTTCATAAACTCTTCTTTAAGTTCGTTGGGAATATCCTCTCGACTAAACCAGTGAAGAATTTCCGCTTTACACTGTGGCTCAAAAATGCGATAAATACTTTGACTTAGATTATGGGGAACGTGGTACAAGAAATAGCTAAAATCATGCATTGCCTCCTACTCACCCAAATGTGAGGCGCAAAGAACATTAAAACATATGATAACACTCTTTGTACAATAAACTGGGTCAGTACTTAGCTTCCGCTTGTCAAGCTTCCAAATACATCTTTATCAGATTGAGTACATATTGTAAGTCAATATAAACTTTTGTCTTAATACTGCTCTATTAAGAGAAATTGTAGGTTCGGCTTACCGTCGAGAACCCCAACAAATGCCAATAAATGTTATGTTTATTACTCAAACAATCTACTTAATTGCGCGTTTTTACACAAAACATACACAGTATAGACTCTTGCCTTTTCCTATGGTACACGTTTTACCCGTAACTCCAATAGTTTTATTACTGGAGGCTTTCTACTATTTTTTTCTCCATTGCCACTAATAAAGCTAAGTTTTCTTCTAGCGTTTGCTTGCGTTGACGTATTCTTTTTAATCGTTGCATCTTAGCTTCCTGGCTAAAAAATTTGTCGAAGAAGGTATCTTTCTCTTCATTTGCTATTCGTCCAATACATGGATCTTTGTCAATTTCATCAAGTGCTTGCCATATTTCAAGAGTTTTTGGTGTTGGGGTATCGTCAGTTTGATTCATAGTGTTAGTTTAATAAAATTACTAATCAAATATTTATAAGACTTCTCGATCATTACGAATTGCTGACTCGCGAGTTTCTCCATGAGTGCAGGGCATAACAACGCGATCGGCAAACTCTAGTATCATAACTAAAAAAAGCCTGACTTCATCTGACCATTGGATAACCATGCTGTATCAACTTATAAATCCTCGTCCTCTCGTATTTCTTTCCTATTTGTAAGGGCGCAATGCTTTGCGCCCCTAAAGTAGATGGTGGTTATCATTCGTTAAAATGGCTCTTTTCTAGCCACTAGTCCGCGATCGCCTATCCCGTGATTAAATTCCTGCACCATCCAAAAACTCTTCTATGATCTTATTGTCAATTCGGCAACGAGAGCGAGTTTCTGCAAACACTGGCTCCTCTGTTAGGATATGAGTCTGAGAAGAGTATTGCTCTTTCAAAGCAGCGGTTAGGTTGGTAACTGACAAGTTTTGTTGCACGTCTTGCAGCTGTTGAATTTGCTGTTCGAGTTGTTCAAGTCTATCTACTAAAGCACGTATCACTTGCGCTTCAGCATCTGGTAGACTTCCGTGTTCTAGCGGATTGACACGAACTCCAGAACGATAGAGAATCCGACCGGGTATGCCAACTACAGTACAGTCAGATGGAACATCACGCAAAACCACCGATCCGGCTCCAATGCGGACATTGTTACCAATCTGGATATTGCCGAGCACTTTTGCACCTGCTCCAACGACAACATTTTCACCCACAGTAGGATGGCGCTTACCACATTCTTTGCCCGTACCACCAAGGGTAACACCTTGGTAAATTAGGGTATAGTCTCCAATAATTGCTGTTTCTCCAATAACCACGCCCATTCCATGGTCAATAAAAACTCCTTGTCCGATTGTTGCACCGGGGTGAATTTCTATTCCAGTTAAAAACCGAGCTAGGTGGGAAATGAGACGGGGAATAAAGGGAATACCAATGCCATACAACCAATGAGCAAGGCGATGAAATAACAGCGCTTGCAACCCAGGGTAGCAAAACAACACTTCTAACCAGTTGCGAGCCGCTGGATCTCGGTCAAATATAATGCGGAAGTCAGTCAAAAGAGTAGATAACACGCTTATAAAACTCTCGTTTTGCCAAACAAGTTACACTCTATCTTAACGTTAATTGCTAACTGCTAATTGCTAATTGCTAATTGTTTGCCAGTCTGACTTCAGCCATTGACCATTAGCCATTAGCCATTAGCCTTGCTCCTGTACCGTAAGAGTATAATTCCGCCTTTCTCCCGGTTTAAATGTGCCTACCCACACGCGATATGTACCCGCTTTCCAAGTGCTATCTATGATGCTAGCGTCTTTATTTCTACCAGTATCATCGCCACACCGAACTATGCTGTTATCTGGTCCTTGAATGACCAATGTTGTATCATTACCACCTGTGTCAACTTGTATCTTGAGGCGAGAAAAATCTTTTTCCAGAATTAGGATGTGGTCTGGCTTGGGATCTCCATAGCCAATACAGACATTTCTGTTGCGATCGCGATTGCTAATAGCCGACAAGGAGTACGATCCACCTGTATAACCTGCTATTGTTCCTTTCGTTGATTCAAACCCAGGTGATAGCGCTAGCTTACCAAAGTTTGCTGTATCTGCAAACACGGGTGTAGAAGCAAGTGCGGTAAATGTAGCTAGGAGCCAGGCGCTTTTTATCGTAGATAGGGGGCGATTGCGTTTCATGATACCCCTCCCTTGTGTCTGAGTATAGTTTTTTTCTATACTCAAACTATCAGGAAAAATATTGAAATTTTCTGATCTTGTGGCACCTTTGATTGTGGCACAGGAAATAATAAAGCGGGGTAATGGGGATTTGAGCAATAGGTAAGAAACAATACCCATTCTCCATTCCCAGTTACCCATTAACAACTAACTATTAAATTGAAAAAACACACCACCTTTAAGCAAATCTGTATCGCTACCGTAACTGCTCACTGTTAGCGATCGCAAATTTTGAAAAAAGGATTTGCCAACGACTTCCACAAGTTTAAGAAAGGGGAGTTGACTTTCGATAATTGGCTGACTCTTTGTCCAATCGACATAAACATAGCCCTGATTGGGTTTTGGTAGAGCAGCAATACTATTTTGGAAATCACTCTTGTTTACCAAAGAATCTTCTTTGGCTGTAAGCGCTGCATCCATTGCCTCAATGGAAGAGGTGATAATCTCGTAATTACCTACATCTGCGTATGCTCCCAAAACCTTTGCTTGAATTGTATAGACCTGTCGGTCTTTTGCAAGTGCAGATTGACTGGAAGTAGCGGCTAACTCTGTCCAAGCAGATATTTTTTGTTCCCCTATCTTGAGGGAATTCAATGAAAGCCCCCCTGATGAAGCAATTTCATTTAAATGAGCAATGGCTGCTGGTGTCTCTTCTGATTTTTCTGCTACAAAAATCCAATCGGGATTGATTTGGTCTTCACGGGGTAACAAACCTATGGCATACTCTCCCCGTACCCAATCAAAAACATCATCTTTCCAATTGATATTCCAGTGCTTTTGAACTTCAGCTAGAGGTTGCAGCAAACCAGAGAAGACATCTTCCTTGGAACCAGATATAACTGCGATCGCTTGTTGCCAAAGTAGGGCTAAATTACTGTTATCCAAATTACTTAAATTGGAAGAAGCAACTGACAAACCCGCAGAAGCTGGAATATACTGCAATGCACCAACTGGTTGTGCGATTTCTGTAGTGGGTGAAAGCAAATTTTTTTCTTTTGCCAGTAAAGCGGTTTCCGCTATTAATCCTTTGCGATTCGTGACTAAAGAGACAATTTGACTGTTGTAAGGTGCGGTTTCACTTTCCAAGCCCTGCCATTTTGCCACGGTGGGGAGATTCAGGAAAGCAACTGCAAGTGCGTCCTTGGGTAAAGCTTTTATTGCTTGCTGGTATTTACTGGAACTCATCAAATTCAAGTCTGGGGCTTGAACGTTATTAATGGCATCGCGCAAAACTTTTGGATCGTTAGCAAATAATACAAAATTATCGCCTACCACTGCACCAGCAAGAGCATTTTGAATTTGAGATTTTGGATTTTTGGTTTTAGATTGGCGATTGGGAACTGAAAAATATCCACCTAGTTTCTCTTCTGCGGGTGTTTCCTGTGGAATCTCATAAATCAACTTTACACCCTTGTACTGTTCAACAGTTAAGTTTGCCCCAGCGAGCGATCGCTTGGAAAACAATAATTCTACAAATTCACGGCTTTTTTCTGGTTCTTTGGTAGCTAGTGCCATAAGATACCCAGGATTACTGCCATTTTCCGGTTCCCGATCCAAGTCCAAGGTAGTTACAGCCAGTGTGATTTCCTGACCCAACCACGGCTGAATATCTTTTTGGTAATCAATATCCGTATTTGCCAATAAGCTTGTTTTTAGCTTGGCGATTTCTCCATCTCGTTCCGAATTTGGCAAGCGTTCCGGATTTGTCAGCAACGACACCATCACTGGCGCTTGCTGGGAAACAAAGATAGCAGCATTTGGCTGTCCGGAAGGGATAGCGAGGTTGGATGGGGCTTTGGCGCTGTTACAAGCAGCGGTACCAAGGAGAAGCAGCATGAGGAGACAAGCAGTTATGGCTTTGAAAAATAAGCGTTGTGTCATATTTGTTACATAGACTGTTAGAGGCGCACAAACAAATATATAGCTGCTGGACGATCGGCAGCGTCACTACTAGGATTTAGTTTAAATCGTTAACGCTCATTGCCCGCGTGCTTTAAGCATAAGTACTACGCCTTGGTAATCTTTTGGAATTGGCAGGTCGTTGGGGAGGGAAGAAGTTGGGGATCTGTCGATCGCTCAATAACAAAAAAACAGCCGATTTTCTGTCAACATAAAAATACACGCATTATCGTAAAACTTCATGACAGGCAAACCTTTTGAGCAAGAGTTCACCCAAGTGAGCGTTGAGGAACTGGGTCAACGTTTATCTTCACAAGAGCCAGACCTTCAGCTTGTGGATGTACGCGAACCACAAGAAGTGGCGATCGCTAGCATAGATGGCTTTGTCAATCTACCTTTGAGTCAATTTGCTAATTGGGGGGAGCAAATTCAAACTCTCTTGAATCCTCATGCTGAAACTTGGGTACTCTGTCACCATGGCGTCCGTTCTGCCCAAATGTGCCAGTGGTTAATGACACAAGGGTTTACAAATGTTAAGAACATTGCAGGTGGAATTGACGCCTACTCTTATTTAGTCGATCCTTCCATCCCTCAGTACTAATTCCGGGCGATAAAGTTTTTTTTACAACTCCTTACCATGGCAATTCTGACTAGCTTTTGCTATCTTTAACACAGTAAATTCAGCTTCTAATCTTTGTAGAACAAGTCTCTCTCTTGCTCAACCACTCTCTATTTATTCTGGGTTGGGTAAAAATTAGTAACTTAAAATACAGCGTCTTTTAGAAGCTTATGAAATGATGCATGGTAGATGCAAGTTTTCTAACTCGAGCGATTCAAGCTTTTTAATCCAACTCACTTTGTGTTAATGAACACTTTATTAGGGGCTATACTGGAATTTTACTCTACCTATTTCAAAATAAATACATACTTTGATACCTTGCTTTACCAATATTAATCCTTTGTGGGCTTGTCTCCATTAACTTTTTCAAACTTTACTTAAAATTCTGCTTTAGTAACCCATTCCCTTATGCAAGTTCAGTTAACCAATCGGCAACAACATATACTTTGGGCAACCATACGTCATTACATTGCTACAGCAGAACCTGTTGGTTCCAAAGCTCTTGTTGAGGAATATAACCTCGGTGTGAGTTCGGCAACTATTCGCAATGTGATGGGCGCGTTAGAAAAATCAGGGTTCTTGTACCAACCCCATACCTCTGCAGGAAGAGTTCCTTCCGATTCAGGTTATCGAATTTATGTCGATCGGCTAATTACACCTTCTGAAACTTTAGGTAAGGAAGTAGAGGTTGTACTCCAACAAAATCTGAAATGGGAAGAGTGGAGTTGGGAAGCAATTCTGCAAGGAGCTGCACAAATCCTTTCTACCTTAAGTGGTTGCATTACTCTCATCACCATGCCACAAACTGGTGCTGCTGTTATCAGGCATCTGCAACTGGTGCAAATTGAAGCAGGACGAGTCATGCTGATTGTCGTCACAGATGGATATGAAACCCATTCAGCAGTTTTGGACTTACCTCCCGAACAAGACAACGTACAAACCGATGCGGAAGCCATCGACCATAAATTACAAATAGTATCTAATTTCTTAAACAGCCATCTGCGGGGGCGCAGTTTGGTGGAACTTGGCAATCTCGATTGGAGCGAACTGGATCGAGAATTCCAAAGTTACAGCAACTTTTTGAAAAAATCATTGGCAGAACTTAGCCGTCGCACTCTTAAACCATCTGCAACACAAATAATGGTTCGCGGTATTGCTGAAGTTTTACGTCAACCAGAATTCTCGGAATTACAGCAAGTGCAAACGCTTATCCACCTGCTGGAAGAAGAACAAGACCAACTTTGGCAGTTAATATTTGAACAACCAGAAGCTGAGGAAGTGGGTAAGCCACGAGTCACTGTTCGTATTGGTTCTGAAAATCCTTTGGAACCCATCCGTACTTGCTCGTTGATATCCTCTACATACCGTCGAGGTTTAGTACCTGTGGGCAGTGTAGGTGTTTTGGGACCAACGCGCTTGGATTATGAAAGTGCGATCGCGGTCGTGTCTGCTGCTGCTGATTACCTGTCAGACGCTTTCAGTTTGTTCAACTCTTAAGAAGGTTATTGGTTAGTTGTTAATGGAAAAACTACTAACGACTAACTACTAACTAGTAATAAGTTAAATTATGCTGAGAAAAATTGCCTTTGGGATTTTGTGGTTGAGCGTGATTCTCTACGCTTCTTTCTTCGCCCCTCCGAACCAACCCGATACGTTTGAGTTGATTAAAAATCTTTGTATTGGTCAGTGGCAAGGAATCAATCCTTTGGTAATATCGCTCTTTTATATTATGGGCGTCTGGCCTTTGATTTACAGCGCGGTTATGTTTGCTGATGGTAGAGGGCAAAGACTTCCTGCTTGGCTGTTTGCCACAGCTTCTTTTGGGGTTGGAGCTTTTGCTTTATTGCCTTATTTATCGCTACGGGAGCCCAATCCAAAATTTCCTGGCAAGAAGAATCTTTTTTTGGCAATACTAGATTCTCGCTGGACTGGTATTGCTCTAACTGCTGCCACTGTTGTACTAGTTGCTAGCGGTATTGGGGCTGGTGATTGGGGAGATTTTGCACATCAGTGGCAAACCAGCCGCTTTATCCATGTCATGAGCCTTGATTTTTGCTTGCTTTGTCTGGTGTTTCCAGCGTTACTTCGAGATGATATGTTCCGTCGGGGGCTAGATAATCCTCAGATCTTCTGGTTAGTTGCATTGATACCTCTGTTTGGACCTTTAATCTACTTATGTATACGTCCGCCTTTACCTGAGTTGGACGCAGAGGTTAGAAGTCAGGAGTTAGGGATTGGAAGTTAGGGAAAAGCATGAATAGAAAAATAGCTCTTTGGTCATTGTGGGCTGGATTTATTGCCTACATTTTATTTTTGTCACCTCCGTTACATCTAGACGAAACACTCGCTCTCTTGAAAAACATATTTACCTTAAATTTGTTGGCAATTAATCCAGTTGTACTCTCAATTTTTGCGCTAGTTGGTATTTTGTTGCTAATTTATAGTGGTGTTTTGTTCTTTGATGGCAGAATGCAATCGATTCCTTTTTGGCCTTTTGCTTTAGCTGGTGTTGGTGCGGGTATTCTTGGTCTTTTACCTTATCTAGCCTTTCGGGAACCCAATCAAGAATTTGCAGGACGAAAGGACTCTTTTTTGAATTTTCTAGATTCTCGCTTGTTCGGTCTTATTCTCACTTTCAGCACTCTGTCCATACTGGGTTATGGTTTGTTTTTTGGTGATTGGGTAGATTTTTGGCAGCAGTTTCACAGCGATCGCTTTATCAACGGTATGAGTTTGGCAGTGTGTCTTTTTTGTCTTTTATTTCCCACAGTGCTTGGTGATGATATGGCAAGGCGAAGATTTCACAATCCTGAATTGTTTTGGGCTGTAGCGCTTGTGCCCCTACTTGGTCCCCTTGCGTATCTTTGCCTGCGCCCTGCAATACTGGAAAATAATATTGCTCAGTATCGGCAAACAACATTAGTTCGTAATTCTTGAAAGGAATTTAAACAAAATAATTGCGACTTATATCGTTTTATGAAATGAAAAGACTCCTATAGGTTAATGGTGTAAAGACGCGCTATAATAGCACGTCTTTACACTATTTCTACTTATCGCGGTTAAGGTGAAACTGTCTCAGTCTTTGATTTATAAACTTTTGGCAATTGCCACCACGCTGCATGAGGATATTCATGGTGTTCGTTATGATAGCCAAAATGATAGCAAGTCAGAAATGACAACCAAACGGGAAGTGAGATTGTTTGAGCGCGATGGGGTTCTGAATAACCTTCTTCTGGTTCTTGATGGGGTAAGAAAGTCCCAAAATAAAATAGCTGTATGGAACTTAAGATGGCAGGTAGTGCCCAAAAGTAAGTCAAATTATCTTTGGGTATGTGAAGGAAGTAATGAGAAAGGTTATAGAGACTTGTTAAGACAATAATTTGCTGCCAGCTCCAGTAATTCTTCATGAAATACAGGTACCAGGCAAAAAAGTTTTTCTGCTTACCATTATGGAAGTCTGGATCTGATTCACTCGCAGGATGGTGGTGATGTACCCAATGCTTTTTGAGTAATTTACTATAGGATAACCAACCGTAAAGTAACAATGAAAATGAGCCGATAAAGTGATTGATTTTGCTATTTTTAGGAAATACAACTCCATGCATCGCATCGTGAGCAGTAATAAATAATCCCGTATAAAGAAATGTTTGCCAAATTATCCCTAGTAATAATGTTATAAAATTAAATTTAGAAATATCTACTGAAAGCAAGTAAGTTAAGCTGGCTGCCCATATACCTATTATGGTAATAGCAATAAAAAGCCCAGTAGTAGATTCACCGTTTAATTTTATGTGAATTTGAGAACTGGGTGGTTTTTCTAATTGTTGAATCACGCTATTGACTCCATCTTGGGTGAAAATTCAAAAAATCATGGTAGGGCAAACAGATCGCTCATCAGACAATCTCTAAATTGCGATCGGCTCCGCGCTTCGAGCAACACCAGCATTTCTATTGTATAGAAATATTAAGATACTTTAATAATTACATACCCAACAACTATCTTTGGTTTAAAGTTTTTTCTTGATTTTGTACTGGGTGTGGCGGGATGGTATCGATTGCTTGGAGTTGTAAGATCCCCGACTTCTTGAAAAAGTCAGGGTTCTGAAGAGATTTACCCATCAAAATTTATCAGGCAGACCAGTAGTGTGTGATTATCGAGGAAGAAGATTGAGTACGTCACGCACTACACTATAGCTATTGAGATCCCATAGTAGATAGGCGAGAAAGCCAATCATTGCCAGACGTCCTTGCCATAGTTCGGATTGAGGCGTGAATCCGAATTTTACAGCATTGCGATCGCTACCATTGTATGCCTTTTCAGTTGCATCTGTAGGATAAAGTCCCATTGTTAAGTTTCCTTACGCATTTAACTTACATTTTTCATAGTATTGACTCCTGCGGTTATCGCTATCTGTCTGCAGTGCCAAACAGCTAGTTCATCTCAAGAATGAGTTTCTTGGGATGTATGTAAATTTTTATCTAACAAAAGGACTGTAGAAGCTCTATCTACACTACCTAAAAGAAGATTTATGTGTAGACAAGTAGTATTGCTGTATACATTTCACCCAACTTCATTATGGGAATTAACCGCTCGTTGTGAAGCTTCAACCTGCAAAACAACCAATGTCATATCATCGGTGTTTTGCCTGTCCTCACCAATGAATTGTTCCACGCGGTCAAATAGATAATCGAGTATCTCTTCCGGACTGTTACAAATCCGACAAGCATAGTTAAACGCAACAAGAAGGTTTTCTTCATCAAAGCGATCGCCACTTGCAGATGCGGCATCCGTTAACCCATCTGTGTAGTAAAGAATAGTATCGCCCGGTTCTAACTGGGCGCGGGCATCTTCATATTGGCTGCTGGCATCCAAGCCAATCAGCATACCATAACTATCCAAGCGCGTGACTGTTTTTGTAGTGGCATGCCACCACATGGGAGGGTTGTGGGCAGCGTTAGTGTATGACAAAATCCTGGTTGCGGGGTCATACTCCGAATAAAACATAGTGACAAAGCGGTGGGAATTTTCCAAATCCGCATACATCACTCGATTCAGATTTTCTAGAATTTGACCTGGGCTATGACTGTGTAAAACTTCTCCCCGCAACATTCCCCGCATCATAGTCATAATGAGTCCAGCGGGAACACCTTTGCCCATGACATCCCCAATCACTAAACCCCAGCGACCGTCCATTTCAGCAGAACGACCGTTGTTGTTGTACTGAATTTGATGGTGATTCGTAGGAATAAAGTCATAGTAATCCCCACCAACACGATTGGCAGGTTTACAACGAGCTGCAAGAGCCACGCCTGGAATGGTAGGGTATTGGCGTGGTAGAAGTCTTCTTTGAATTTCCGCACCAATTTCTAATTCTTGGTCGAGACGTTCTTTTTTCCTCAGTTCTACAGCTAATTCATCGTTTTTGATCGCCACCGCAGTTTGATCTGCGATTAACCGAACTAACTTTTGTCTGGTTTCCGTCCAACTGTACTCAGGATCGCGACTTAAAACATACAGCCATCCTCGTTCTGTGTGTTTCACTAGAATTGCTGTGCCAAAGATGTGTATGTCTGGTCCCAAATGGCGATGCATGTGGTCATCCAAGACTCCTGTATTTGTTGCTAAAGGTTGGGAGTTTGGCACATAGGTAATCTGGCTGCTGACTGTTTCTAAGGCTTTGCGGATATTTTTACGCTGACGGCTATCTTGCCAGTGCAGTTGTTCTAATCTCACTTGACCGTTCGGTTTATACAAAAACAACGCACTTCCATCCGCATCTGTTACCCTTGTCGCCATAAGTGGAATCAGTTCCAGAAACTGATTGAGATTGTTGAAACTTCTAAGGGCAAACCCTAAAGAACTGAGTAAATCTTGAATTTTATTTTGTTCTCGATGTAGCCGTGCCACAAGCTCTTTCAGCGCTATTACAGGAGTTACATCCGTACCAGCACTGGTCTTGTTATTGTCAGTAGGTTGAGAGGGTGGTTGAGGCACAGGCACAGTTATAAATTGCACTTTACTTAAGCAGATCTTAGATTAGTTATAAATACTTCTGTTCTGGCATTGCTAAATCATATTGTGACAATATTGTCAATTTAGCAAGAGTAGAAAGACGGCAAGCATCTGATTTTTATACACATTTTTTTATCTCAGTCAATAGATATCTATAAGCTAAGTGTTTTGGATACAAAACAGATTTTGAAATAACTACTTTTTTGATAAGCGCTAAGAGGCTTACAATTTTCTCATGAATTACTTATTTTGTCACCTCCCATCAGAAATATTAAAAATAAAAAGTGTTGGAACTATTCCCACGGCACTGACAACATTTAAACTACCATTAGAGAATAATTTGCGATCGACATTATCAGGAATTCCAGACATTTTTCAGACATACCGATACCCCCTTTCCACTAGAAGATTACTGACAGACGGAGGGTGGGCAATACTCGCAAATCGCTAGCATTGCCCACCCTCCAAAAATTGGTAATCGTTAGAGCGGGAACGAACTAATTGTTTAAGTGCGTAAAGCCTTGCACCCTCTCCATTGAGTAAGTATCAACGACTAACCACTTAAAAGTGCTTCCACAAACTCGTAGCTAGAAAAAGGTCGTAGGTCTTCAACACCTTCGCCCGCACCAATAAAGCGAATAGGTAAGCCAAGTTGCTGCACGACAGCAAGAGCAACTCCCCCTTTGGCAGTTCCATCAAGTTTTGTTAACACAACACCACTAAGCTGCGCTGCTTGGGAAAAGACTTCTGCCTGTCGCAGCCCATTCTGACCTAGTGTCGCGTCTAAAACCAGTAGAGACTCTACTTTAGCATTAGGGGCTTTTTTATCAATAATGCGACGAACTTTACTGAGTTCATCCATTAAATTCTTTTTATTCTGCAGTCGTCCTGCGGTGTCTACCAACAGTAATTCTGTGTCTCGTGCGAGTGCGGCAGAAATTGCATCAAATACAACAGCTGCTGGATCTGCATTTTTTGCAGGATTAGCAATAACTTCGACACCACTTCTCTGACCCCAAATTTTTACTTGTTCTACAGCCGCAGCGCGGAAGGTATCAGCAGCACCTATCAAACACTTATATCCAGATTTATTGGCTAAGTGGGCAATTTTACCAATAGTAGTAGTTTTACCTACTCCATTGACTCCAGTCATCAACCAAATATTGAGGGTTTCCTTTTCTGGTGCAAAGGAAACTTTACCGGATTTCTGTATTGGCGTGTCCAGCATATCCCGAAGGATTGATTTCAGATATGCAATACCTTCTTCTGGTGGTAATGCTTCTTGGCGAATCCTTTTTTGTAAGGTACTGATAATATGGTCTGTTGCTTCCACACCCACATCAGCTTGCAAAAGCAAGGATTCTATTTCTGTGACAGCTGCTTGGTTGAGAGGTCCTTGACCAACAATTGCTTTAAGTTGGTTGAGTATATTACGGCGAGTTTTGTCTAAACCTTGGCGCAGTTTTTTCAGCCAAGTAATTTCTTCAATCGAAATGTCTTCAGGACGCCTCCCTTGAGCGGCTAAGACTTCTGTAGACCACAAAAATCCTTCATCAAAGGCAAACCCAGGAATTTCCCCTTGTTCGGGCGGTGCTGTTGTTGCAGCTGTTTGTAAGACCTCTGGTTCTGGTTGTTCGATCGCAGTGGCAATCAGACGTTCTTGCTTGGCTTGCCTTTCTGCTGCTGCTCTCTCTAAAAAAGAGAGTGTTGCTGGTGCTGCTGGTTGAATTTCCTCGCTTGGAACGACTGTTGGTTCTGTAGCTACACCTTCATCTATCCCTAACTCCGAATCACCTTTAATGTCTAAAGGTGACTCTGAACTCTCCACTTCCGGTGCTTCTGTTACAGCTTCCTCTACTGGTGCTACACCGAGTTCGTCTTGGATTTGGTCATCAGTACTTGGTTGACTCAGAAGAGCTTCCTTGTCTACCGTGTCTACCGTGTCTATAGTTGCTTCGTCAGATGGAGTAACATATTGCTCGTCACCCTGCTGTCTTTGCTGAATATTTTTGTAAGCTGCTTTTGCATAAGCCAGCAAGTCTACAGCTACCTCGGTTGCATTCTCTGCCGTTGACGTTGCGGCTTGTTCTAGCTGGGTTTCTTGTACAGCAGGTGTTTCTGGTTGCTTATCTTCAGATGGAGTACCAGAAGGCTCATTATGTTGACGGCGGAACCAATTAAAAACCATTGCAGCTAGAGTTGTTTTGACGTTTCCCCAGTCCGGGG